>CAZBYY010000429.1:0-2601 GCA_964495855.1 uncultured Acidobacterium sp.
GAGCTTCTGCACGCGCCAGTTGATCAACTCGGCGACCCAGATCTCGTTCTCGGACGGGCACGCGATTGCGTGGATCCAGCCGAACTCGCCGAGGTTGCGGCCCGGCTGCCCGTAGACGCCGAGGACCTTGCCCTCGAGTGACACCTTGTAGATGCGGCTCGGATAGAGATCGCCGACAAACAGCACCGGGTTCGGTCCCGGCGTCATGCACAAGGCGTCCGGCGCGCCGGGCGCCTGCGATCCGGTCTTCGCATTCGGCGTCTCCGCACCGTAGACGATCTTGCCGCGCTTGGTGTCGACGGGCACGTCGATCGTGAACTCGCGCAGGTACTTCCCGTTGGTGTCGAACACCTGGATGCGGCGGTTGCCGCGATCGGCCACGTAGACTTCATCCTTCGGCGACACCGCCACGCCATGCGGCGTATCGAACTGGCCGGGGCCGTTGCCGAGCGAACCCCAGCTGGCGATCCACTCGCCCTTGGCATTCACCTTCGCGACGCGCGAATTCACGTAGCCGTCGCTGAAGTACGAATTGCCCTGTGAGTCCCACGCCACGTCGGTCGGCTGGTTGAACACGTTGTCGCGATGCACCGGGATCGGGTTGCGCGGATTGTTGTTGGCGGGCGGCGTGACCGGCAGGCCCGCGCGCTGGAAGATGGCGCTCATCTGCGATGCGTAATCGGGCGGCACGTCGAGGTGCGACGACTCACCCTTGCGGCCGAAGACCCACTGCACGCGCCCCTGCGGGTTCATCTTGAGGATCAGGTTCGAGCCCTTGTCGACGACCCAGATGTTGTCCTGCTTGTCGATGCGGACGGCGTGCGCGTATGACCAGCCATAGAGGTTCTTGCCGATCTCGCGAACGAACTTCCCCTTCTCGTCGAATTCGAGGAGCTGGGCGGCGGTGGCCATGTAGGCCGGGCCGGTGGAATTGCCGCGCGAGAACACGAACACGTGGCCCTTCGAGTTGACGGCCACACCGGCCACTTCACCGAACGACATATCCGGCGGCATGGTCAACGGCTCAGGCACCGATTCGAATGGCAGTTCGGGCACTGCCGCAGGGGTCTGGGCTTGGGTAGATGTGGCAGCAGCCGGGGCGATCGCCCACGCTACCGCGAGAGCAGCAAGGAAAGAGAGTCGTTTCATGGCACCACATTATAGGGTGCCGCGTGCCGGTTGCCGAGTGCCGGGTGATCAGAGCGACGGGGCCGAACCTCAGCGGCCGGCCGACAGCGCCAGCGCGCCAATCAACCGGGCCAGCCCGTCGATGTCGTGCAGGTCGGAGACTTCACCGGGCGAGTGACTGTAGCGGCCCGGCCACGACAGCGCCTGGTTGGGCACGCCCCAATACGTCCAGCTCGATCCATCCGTGCCGCCCTGCGTGAGGCCGGTCTGCATCGACACGTTCGCCGCTTTCGCAGCCTCCCGGATGCGCACGCGTTCGCGATCGGGGACGACGCTGCTGCTTTCGATGGCGCGGAGGACCGGTCCCTGCCCGAGCGGCGCAAAGGCAAAGTGCGGCGATTCGAGCGGCGTATCCGACGACACGAACGTGTCGATCGAATAAATGCGCGCGGTGGTCTTCGCGTAGCGGCGCGCCATGGCTTTCGCGCCGAGCAATCCGCCCTCCTCGTGCACCGACCACGTGAAGATCACGCGGCTCGTGAGCTTGGACGGATCGATCTGCTTGACGGCGCGCAGCAACGCGGTGCTGCCGGCGCGATCGTCCATCGATCGCGACGTGAAGCGCGAACGGCCGAGGCGAATCGCCTCTTTGTAATTGGTGACCTGCATGCCCGGTTTCACGCCGCGTGCGGCGAGCGCGGCGCCATCCATCCCAAACCACGCCTGCATCGTCGTGGGATCCTTCTTGTCGACGGTGGCGCGAATGCGGAACACGCCCTTCAGCGGCGGTGGCGCAGTGGCGCTGAGCGATGCGGTCTTCCACTTCGCGCTCGCATCTGCGCCGGTCGCGCCCGAGGTCGTCGACGGCGCATCGGCCGGATCGAAGTGCACGAGCGCGGTCTGCCCTTCCCATGCGGATGCGACGGCGCCTCCCTGGCTTTTCAAGGTGACGGTGCCATCGGCGGCGATCGTGTCGATCACGTAGCCCACTTCGTCCGTGTGCGCCATGAAGATCGTCGCCTCACCTTGCTGCGGACCCGCCTCCACCATGATGTTGCCCACATCGTCCACGATGGCCTTGTCGCGGGCCCATGCCGGAAGCGCTTCGAGGATGGCGCGGCGCACGGACCATTCGTGACCGGACACGCCGTATCGCTGTGCCAGATCGGTGAGTTGCGCCGACAGTTCGTTCCACGCCGGATCGGCATGCGCGGTGACCCACGCTGCGGGTCGCGGCGCCGCCACCCATTTCGACGGGGCGCTGATGCCGATGGCTTTCGCGCCGGTATCGAGCAGCCATTCTGCTTCGGCTGCCTTCACCACTTCCATGTGCGAGCCGGCCTGATCAACCGCCGGCGCAAGCCAGGTCACGGTCTTCAATCCCGCCGCATTCATCACCGCGCCAAAGTCGTTCATGGTCTCGACCGCGCGCGACTGCTCCGCCCGAGCCGCGGCTCCCGGCGCGAGGATCGT
>CAZBYY010000430.1:0-2597 GCA_964495855.1 uncultured Acidobacterium sp.
AAGCCTTTGCGGATTGAACCGGGGGGCGGTGGGACGCAACACAACGCAAATCCTCATTATGTTATTCGGCGTGCAATTTTGACCCCCTAACCGGGGGTATCGGCGTCCAAAATTGACCCCCTGCCATTCGGCCTGATGCGCTGCCCGCTTTGAATCAAAGCGGGTGGTGGGGGAATGCTGACAGTGGACACGATTGGCCGGATTCGGCGCGAGCATTTCCTCAAGGGCAAGACGATCAAGGAGATCGTCCGGGACTTGCGGGTGTCTCGGAATACGGTCCGCAAGGTTCTGCGATCCGGGAAGACGTCCTTCGAATACGACCGTGAGGTCCAGCCGCGGCCAAAGCTTGACCGGTGGACAGCGGATCTCGATGAACTGCTGGACGGAAACGCGGCCAAGTCGGCACGCGATCAGCTCACGCTGATCCGCATCTTCGAGGAGCTGCGACGGCGCGGCTACGAGGGCGGCTACGATGCCGTGCGCCGCTATGCCGGACGGTGGAGCATGGAGCGCGGCCAATCGACGGCTGCAGCCTACGTCCCATTGAGCTTTGCACCAGGCGAAGCTTACCAGTTCGACTGGAGCCACGAGATCGTACTTCTGAGCGGCGTCACGGTGACCGTGAAAGCCGCTCATGTCCGGCTCTGCCACAGCCGCATGTTGTTCGTGCGTGCCTATCCGCGCGAGACGCAGGAGATGGTGTTCGATGCCCACGACCGGGCCTTCGCTCTGTTCAAGGGCGCCTGCGGCCGCGGCATCTACGACAACATGAAGACGGCGGTGGATACGATCTTCGCCGGCAAGCAACGGCTCTACAATCGCCGCTTCTTGCAGATGTGCAGCCACTACCTCGTCGACCCGGTCGCCTGCACGCCGGCATCCGGCTGGGAGAAAGGTCAGGTCGAGAACCAGGTCGGGCTGGTCCGTGAGCGCTTCTTCACGCCACGGCTGCGGTTCAAGAACCTCGACGAACTGAACGCCTGGCTGCTCGATAAATGCATCGCCTACGCCAAGGCGCACCGTCATCCGGAACTCGCCGGGCAGACGATCTGGGAGGCATTCGAGGCGGAACGGCCAAAGCTCGTTCCCTATGCCGGCCGGTTCGATGGATTCCACGCGGTGCCGGCGTCGGTCTCTAAGACCTGCCTGGTTCGCTTCGACAACAACAAGTACTCGGTGGCCGCCAGCGCGGTCGGACGGCCGGTCGAGGTCCATGCCTATGCCGATCGCATCGTCATCCGCCAGGACGGGCGGATTGTCGCTGAGCATGCGCGCTCGTTCGGGCGCGGCGATACTGTCTATGACCCTTGGCATTACGTGCCGGTGCTTGCCCGCAAGCCCGGTGCCCTGCGCAACGGCGCGCCCTTCAAAGACTGGGTGCTGCCCGCGGCGATGGAGCGAGTGCGGCGCAAGCTCGCCGGCGTCGACGACGGTAACCGGCAGATGGTCGATATCCTCTCTGCGGCGCTGACCGACGGGCTGCCGGCGGTCGAGGCGGCATGTGCCGAGGCGATCGCCCACGGCGTCCACTCCGCCGATGTCGTTCTCAACATTCTGGCCCGCCAGCGCGATCCCGGTCCACCAATCACGATTGCCACGCCGGATGCGCTGACGCTGCGCCATGCTCCCATCGCCGATTGTGCCCGTTACGACAACCTCAGGAGGACCATCTGATGGAACGAACTCAACTCTTCGACCTCATGGGCGAACTCAAGCTCTATGGCATGAAGGCCGCCTTCGACGAGATCATGGCTACCGCCGTTAAGCGCCAGCACGAACCTCAGCGCATCGTCGGCGATCTGCTCAATGCCGAGATCAACGAGAAGCAGGCGCGCTCGATCAAGTACCAGCTCACCATCGCCAAGCTGCCGCTCGCCAAGGACCTCGATGACTTCCAGTTCGAGGGCACGCCGATCAACCAGACGCTCGTCAACGACCTTGCTGGCGGCGGCTTCATCGCCCAGCAGCGCAATGCCGTGCTGGTCGGAGGGACCGGCACCGGCAAGACGCACCTTGCCATCGCCATTGCCCGAAGCTGCGTCCGCGGCGGCGCTCGCGGCCGCTTCTACAACGTGGTTGACCTCGTTAACCGGCTTGAGACCGAGACTCGTAATGGCCGGCAGGGCCGGCTCGCCGACCATCTGACGCGCATGGACTTCATCGTCCTCGACGAGCTCGGCTATCTGCCCTTCGCTCAATCCGGCGGTCAACTCTTGTTCCACCTCGTCAGCCGGCTCTACGAGCGCACCTCGATCGTCGTCACCACCAACCTGGCCTTCGGCGAATGGCCGAGCGTGTTCGGTGACGCAAAGATGACCACAGCTCTGCTCGATCGGCTCACCCACCACTGCGACATCATCGAGACCGGCAACGACAGCTGGCGCTTCAAGAGCCGCGACGACGATCACACGTCAACCCGCGCTCGCCCCGTCTCCGCAACCCCGGCCAGCTCCGACGGCGCGAGCGCTAGCGTCAAAAACCGTCGCGCGAAGGGGTCAACATTGGACGCCGATCAGGGGTCAAAGTTGGACGCCGATTGACAGCCCAGCGCCGGGCGTAGCGCCGTACCGCATCGTAGCCACCGTCATAGCCGCGTC
>CAZBYY010000431.1:0-2592 GCA_964495855.1 uncultured Acidobacterium sp.
ATGAACTGCATCTTGTCGAAGATCTTCGAGATCGACGGCGTCGAAATCACCGTCTATTCCGGCAACTACGACTTCTACGAGCGCGAGCGCGCGACACGCGAAGCGAATCGCGAAGCGGCGTACGCGCGCCAGCAGGCGATGCTGGCCAAGGAACAGCGCTTCATCGAGCGCTTCAAGACGCACGCCGCCAAGGCGGCCCAGGTGCAGAGCCGCATCAAGGCGCTCGACAAGATCGAAAAGATCGAGCTGCCGAAGCGCCGCGTGGTTGTGAAGTTCGAGTTCCGCACGCCGCCGCGCTCCGGCGACCAGGTCGCCGTCATCGAACACCTCTCGAAGGCCTACGGCAAGCGCACGATCTACGACGACTTCAGCCTGACGATCCGCCGCGGCGAGCGCTGGGCGGTGATGGGCAGAAACGGCGCCGGCAAGACGACGCTGTTGAAGATCCTGTCCGGCAATCTGACGCCCGATGGCGGCGACGTGCGCCTCGGCGCGAGCCTGAAGGTCGGCTACTTCGCGCAGCAGTCACTCGACCTGCTCGATCCGGATCTCACCATCATCGAGCAGCTGCAGAAGGATTTTCCGCGCGAGGGACTCGGCGCGCTGCGCTCGCTCGCCGGTGCGTTTCAGTTTTCAGGCGAGGACGTGGACAAGAAGATCCGCGCGCTGTCGGGCGGCGAGAAGTCGCGCCTCGTGATGGCGCGCATGCTGTTCGATCCGCCGAACTTCCTGATCCTCGACGAGCCCACCAACCACCTCGATCTCGCCACCAAGGAGATGCTGATCGATTCGCTCAAGGAATTCGACGGCACGATGATCTTCGTCTCGCACGACCGCACGTTCCTGCGCGGCCTCGGCAACCGCGTGCTCGAACTCGGTGGAGAAAGTGGCAGGGATGCGCACCCGCACGCGTATCCGGGAACGTACATCGAGTACGTCGAGCGCACCGGGCACGAAGCGCCCGGCATTCACGCGTAGGGGGTTTCGACAATCCTGGAGATCCACCGGGCGTGATATGCTCCGCGGCCTCAACCTCGCCAGGCCAGGAGGCCCCCAATGAAAATCACTTCGCTCGTCGGCGGCGTCGCGCTCGTCTCGGCCCTCGCACTTGCGGTTCCGGCACTCGCTCAGGATCCGACCGGCGTCTGGAAAGCGAATATTGCGAAGTCGAAGTACAGCCCCGGGCCTGCTCCCAAGAGCTCGACCATCACCACCACGGCGGTGGCGGGAGGCGGATTCAAGTCCGTCACCGAAACGGTGCCGGCCAGCGGCGCTCCCACCAAGTCGGAGGTCACCTGGATGTTTGACGGCAAGGACCACGCGGTGACCGGCAACCCCAACAGCACCAGCCAGGCGTATACCAAGGTCGACGCGACCCACTACACCGTGGTGTCGAAAGTGGGCGGCAAAGTGACGGTGACCTCGAAGGTCGTGCTCGCCGCCGATGGCAAGTCACGAACGTCGACACAGACCGGCACTGACGCGCAGGGCAAGCCCGTCAACAACATGATCTTCTACGACAAGCAGTAGGCGGGCGCAGCCCTGGCGGGCGTCCGCCGGGGCTGCCTCACTCGCGGTCCCTATCTCGACTCACCTCTCGACAACGCGGCCATCTCCCCCCGGCTGCTTCACGACCAGCACCTTGTCGATGCGGCGGCCGTCCATGTCGATCACCTCGAAGCGCATGCCGCCCCATTCGAACACGTCGGCGGTCTTCGGCACGCGGCCGAGGCGCGCCATCACGAACCCGCCGATCGTGTGATACGCGCCGGCTTCGTCTTCCGGCAGCGAGTCGATCCCGAAGCGCGACTGCACGTCCTCGATCGCGGCAGAGCCGTCGACCAGCCACGATCCGTCCGCGCGCGCGATGAATTCACCCTGTGCTTCGCTGGCATCCGCAGGCAGGTCGCCGACGATGGCCGTCAGCAGGTCGGTGATCGTGACAAGTCCTTCGACCGCGCCGAACTCGTCCATCACGAGCGCGACGTGCTTGTGCGAGCCGCGGAACGATTCGAGCAGTTGTACCGCGGGCATCGAATCAGGGACGAACAGCGCTTCCTTCACGAGCGTGCGCAGCTCGATGCGCACGCCCCTGAAGGCCATCGGCAGCAGGTCCGCCGACCTGACGATGCCGAGCACCTCGTCGAGCCCGCCATGGCAGACGACAAACTGCGTGTGCGAATGGGAGGCGAGAAACTCGCGCAGCTCTTCCTCGGAGGCATCGACGTCGATCCACTCGATGTCCGGGCGCGGCGTCATGATCGCCGCGACGCGCTGATCGCCCAGCTGGAACACCCGCTGGACGATGTTCTCTTCGGCGGCGCCGACGGCGCCGGTTTCGGCGCCCTGGCTGATGAGCGCCTTGATCTCGTCTTCGGTGAGGTTCGGCTCGGCCTCGCCTTTCACGCCGAACACGCGCAGGACGAAGTTGGTCGCCGCGGTCAGCACGCCGACCGCGGGCCCGCCGATGCGCGACAGCCAGATCATCGGCCGCGCCACCCACGACGCGATCATCTCCGGGTTGTTCAGCGCGATGCGCTTCGGCACGAGCTCGCCGATGATCAGCGACAGGATCGTGATGCACGTGACCAC
>CAZBYY010000432.1:0-2590 GCA_964495855.1 uncultured Acidobacterium sp.
GCGTCTGATAGACGCGTAGTCATGGTTGAATGACATCCACCATACGGCCTAGACGACATGGGGCGGCGGCATGTGCGTTCGTCGAAGCGTGGCGGATGCCTATCTGGCACAAACGAGCAGCAATGCGGCGCGCCTCCAGCTCGATCCGATGGGAGACCAGCCCGGCTATGGCGGTGACTCGGATCTGGCGTTCACGGGCTGTTCGATCGGACTCGGCATGGGGGTGTTCCCGCAGCTCGTCATTACGCACCTGATCCCGGCCCGGCGCAGCACGCGCGAGTACCTGCTGCGCAACCTCGAAGCGCACGAGTACTCGCACTTGATGCAACAGTTTGCGCACTCGGGTCGTGCGCCCGCGAGCCGCACTCTGCGCCAGCAGCTCAGCCGGGCTCTGCGATGGCTCAAGGGAGACGCGATGGAACGCGCGATCATGGCTGCCGAAGATCGAAGCCGCGCGGCGGCGCGGCGCACCATTGCCACGGGTCGGGACTCGCGTCCCGTCACCCATCGCTGACGACGCTATGGCCGGGGGTCCGACGATCTACTTCTTCTGTCGCGCAGAAGAAGCCAACCTTCAGGAGGACGTGATCGCCCTCGCCGAGGGCTTCGACGCGCTCGGCATCCCGCATTACGCGAACACCAACTACTGGCTGAAGTCGACGACGCCCGGCGACTACCTGCTTCGGCACGATCCGGATGTGTCGCCAGACGATTGCGACATCGTCATCGTCAGCTACACATGGCCGACCTGGATCGATCCCGTGACATTCCAGGCCGACCGACGTCCGCTCCCCGACGGCTTGTTCAGGGCTGGACGGCGTTATCGCACCGTGTACATGGACAGCCACGATGGCTACCGGACGATTTCGTGGGAGCCCGAATTCCGGCAGTTCGACCTGATTCTTCGCGCCAAGCTGAATCATCGCGCATGGCATCCGGACAACATGCGACCGTGGGTGCTCGGCCTGAATAATCGCATACTCGACGCCACGGCTGGGGCGATGCCGTTCGAGTCGCGCGCTCGCCAGGTGCTGATCAACTTTGGCGCGTCCCATCCATACGCGCACCGTACGCGCGAACTGGCGGCGGCACGGTTCGACCCGAAGGTCGCGCGCGTGCTGGCGATCGACCGGACGAAAGACGATCTGCGAGCCGAGCCCGTCGACGCTTACGACGCGCTGATGTGGCGGCAGACCGGCGGCAGGTTCTCGCGCACCTACTACGAGCGGCTCAAGCGCAGTCAGGCAGTGGCCTGCTTCTGCGGTGACATGATTCCGGCGATGCCGTTCGCGCATCCGGAACGGTATCTGGTGGGCGGTTATCGCGCGCGCCTCCGGCGTGTCCTCTACGAGCTGATCGACAGGCTCGATCCCCGCCCGCAGCGTGCCATCCAGTGGGATAGCTTCCGCTTCTGGGAAGCGCTGGCCGCCGGCTGTGCGGCATTCAACATCGACCTGGCGTACTACGGCGTCTCGCTGCCGGAGATGCCGGTCAGTGGTGAGCATTACCTCGGCCTGCGCTTCGACGCCGTCGACGAGACGATCGATCGGATCGCCGAGGATCCCGGGCTGCTCGCGCGTGTCGCCGCGAGCGGACGCGAGTGGGCGCTGCGGCACTACTCGCCTGAAGCGCTGGCGCGGCGGTGCCTGGCGCTGGCAGATGGACATGCTCGCGCGGCTTGAACGCAAGCTGGCGGAGGTGCAGCGCTGGGCCGATTCCGTGCTTGGATTCGGCGACGTGCCGGCGGCGCTGGCACTCGCGTTCTTTCGGACCAGGCCCGCGGACGGTGAGAGCGTATTCGCGCGCCTGACGCGGCGTCTGGTACCGGAGATCTGGATCCGTCCCGCCTCGCTCAATGGCTGGGCCATTCGCATTCAGCCATCCGATCTCAGCCAGTTTGTGATCTACGAAGAAGTCTTCATTCAAAAGGTCTACGACCTGAGCCGCGTCGGTTTCGATCCGGATTGCGTGATCGATTGTGGCGCGTTCCAGGGGTATTTCAGCCTGTTGGCGGCAGCGCATTTCCACCAACCGGCGCTTGCATTCGAGCCAAACGCCGCAAACTATGCCGCGCTCATCGCGAACGTGCGCCGCAACGGCGCGCCGATCGAAGCGCGTCCGGCGGCGGTCTCGACGCGTGATGGCGCGGCGACCTTTGCGGGAGGCGGTTGCGGAGGCCGGCTGAGCGACGACGGCGATGCGGTTCGGGTGCCTGTCGAAGATTTGCGCCGAATCATCCGGGAACGGCGCTGCGAGCGGTTGCTGCTGAAGCTGGACATCGAGGGTGAAGAGGCGCAGCTCCTGCCGGTCCTGCTGCCGGACCTTCCGCATCGGACGGCGATCTTCTTCGAGTGGCACCAGGGGCGGTCGTCGTTTGACCAGGTGTGCGACGTGCTCTCGCATCATGGGTTCTCCACGGTGGAGACGCGAGCCAACCTTGCCGACGGGGCACTCTACATCGACGCATTTGCGCAGCGCTGATCTTCGGATTCTGGTGCTTTCTGCCGCCGTGCCGCAGACGTGGTTCGCGGGTTCGCTGTTGCTGTATCGATTGCTCCAGTTTCACCCGTCGGACCGGCTGAAAGCGGTC
>CAZBYY010000433.1:0-2590 GCA_964495855.1 uncultured Acidobacterium sp.
GCCTTCACCGTCTACCGCGCGCTCCGTCACGTGAACCCGTCGCCGTACATGTTCTTCATTCGCATGGGCGACCGGTCGATCGTCGGCTCGTCGCCGGAAATGCTGGTGCGGGTCGAAGGCCGGCATGCGATTACGCATCCGATTGCCGGCACGAGACCGCGCGGCAAGACGGAAGAAGAGGACATCCGGCTCGGCGAGGAGCTCAAGCGCAACGAGAAGGAGAAGGCCGAGCACGTGATGCTCGTCGATCTCGGCCGGAACGACATCGGGCGCGTCTGCGACTACGGCACGGTGCGCGTGCCGACGTTCATGACGCTCGAGCGCTACTCGCACGTGATGCACCTCGTGTCGGTCGTTGAAGGCCAGCTGGCCGAGGGGCGCGATCGCCTCGATGCACTGGTCTCGTGCTTCCCGGCCGGCACGGTGTCGGGCGCGCCCAAGGTGCGCGCGATGCAGATCATCAATGAGCTCGAGCCGACGCGGCGCGGACTCTACGCAGGCGCGGTCGGCTACCTCGATTTCGCCGGCAATCTCGATTTCTGCATCGCCATCCGGACGATCCTGCTCGAAGGCGGCAAGGCCTACATCCAGGCCGGCGCGGGCATCGTCGCTGATTCGAATCCGACGGCCGAGTATGAAGAGACGCGTGACAAAGCGCGCGCAATGATCCGCGCCCTCGAACTCGCGCAGGGCGGGCTGTAGCAGTGGTCCTGGTCATCGACAATTACGACTCGTTCACCTACAACCTCGTCCAGTACCTGGGCGAGCTAGGTGCACAAATCGTCGTGCGCCGAAATGACGAGGTGACGGTCGAGGCATTGCGGGCCATCGGGCACGACCGCATCGTCATTTCTCCGGGGCCGGGACGTCCCGAACACGCCGGCATCACGCTCGACGTGATCAAGACCTACGGCCCGCAGATGCCGCTGCTCGGCGTGTGTCTCGGGCACCAGGCGATCGGCCTGGCCTTCGGCGCTGAGGTCGTTCGCGCGCCCATGCCGATTCACGGCAAGACGTCGACCGTCGAGCACAATCGCCAAGGTGTCTTCGCCGGGTTATCGCCGTCGTTCCAGGCCGGCCGCTATCACTCGCTCGTGGTCAGCGAGCCGTCGCTGCCAGCGGAACTCGAAGTGACCGCCCGGACGAAAGACGACGGCATCGTGATGGGCCTGCGCCATCGCACGCTTCCGATCCACGGCGTGCAGTTTCATCCCGAGTCGGTGCTGACCAACGAGGGACGCCGCATCCTTCGCAACTTCCTCGAGATGTAGCCATGTTCACCACCCTCATCGAGAAACTCAGACGGCAGGAGGATCTCACCGCGGACGAAGCCGCGGCCGCCATGGCAGTGATCATGAAGGGCGAGGCTGCGCCTGCGCAGATTGCCGGCCTGCTGATCGGGTTGAGCATGAAAGGCGAGCGGCCGAGCGAGCTCGTGGGGTTTGCGCGGACGATGAGAGCAAACGCGGTGGCGATTACGCCTCGCACGTCGCTGTTCGATACGTGCGGAACCGGCGGCGATCGCTCAGGCACCTTCAACATCTCGACGGCAGCGGCGATCGTGCTCGCGGCCTGCGGCATGAAGATCGCCAAGCACGGCAATCGTGCCGCATCCAGTCAATGCGGCAGTGCGGACGTGCTCGAAGCACTGGGTGTCAACATCCAGGCGTCCCCGGCCATCGTCGAGCGATGCCTCGATACGCCCGGCGTCGCCTTTCTGTTCGCGCCGGCGTTTCATCCGGCGACGAAGCATGCCGCGCAGGTGCGCAAGGATCTCGGCGTGCGAACCGCGTTCAACCTGCTGGGACCGCTGACCAATCCCGCCAAGCCGACGCGCCAGATCGTCGGCGTGCCGCGACCGGATCTCACCGAGTTGCTCGCGCGATCGCTCGCGCTGCTCGGCTCCGAGCGCGCGTGGGTGGTGCACGGCGCCGATGGGCTCGATGAATTGTCGACAACGGGCTACACCAAGGTGTCTGAGTGCCGCGGTGATTCGGTACAGACGTTCTACGTGCATCCCGCGGACTTCGGCTTGCCCAAGGCCACCCCCGAGTCATTGAAGGGGGGAGACGCCGCGAAGAATGCCGCGATCGTGATGAGCGTGCTCAAGGGCGAGCACGGGCCCGCCCGCGACGTGGTCCTGCTGAATGCGGGCGCGGCGCTGTTTGTGGGTGGATACACGGGCACCGTGAAGGCCGGCATCGCCATGGCCTCGCAAGCCCTCGATACTGGCGCGGCGCTGCTTGTGCTGAAGCAGTTGGTCGAGGTCTCGAACAGCGGAGGCCGAGGGTGAGCGACACCCCTGATCTGCTGCAGGCGATCATCGCCGCGACGCGCGCGCGCGTCGACACCGCGATCGAGCGCGAGCCGCATGCCGCTCTCGAACGCCGTGCGCTCGCACGCACGCCGGATGCGGGCGCGTTCATGGCCCGCCTCGCCCGCGCGGGCGACATCAACATCATCGCCGAGTGCAAGCGGCGATCGCCGTCACGCGGCGTGTTGCGGGTTGCGTACGATCCGGTAGCGATTGCCACCGGCTACGCCGCCGCAGGCGCGGCCGCGATCTCCGTGCTGACCGAGCCTTCCTTTT
>CAZBYY010000434.1:0-2579 GCA_964495855.1 uncultured Acidobacterium sp.
GCCACGCGCTGCGCTTGAAGATCACGCCGCCGCCGATTGCGCCGCTGCCGATTCCCGCAGAAGCCGATACGCCGGCGACCCTGAGCAAACCGATCGCCCCCGAAGCGCCCGCCATGGCCGCGGGCGGCGGCGGTGGGAACTGACGCGGGCTTAGCGGATCTGCACCTGGCCGGTGCCCACGTTGCCGAGGGCATCGGTCGCACGAATCACCAGAGTCCGGCCGCTGGCCTCGGCTTCGAGGCGTATCTCAAACGACTCCTGCCGTGCGTCGAGAATGCCGTCGCGCGGGAACGCCGGCTGCCAGCGCTGCGCGTCGAGCGAGTATTCCACCCTGGCGATCGTTGAATCACCGTCGCGCACGTCGGCAGGCACGACGAACCGCGTCCCGTCACGACGCACCGCGCCGATCTGCACGGTGGGCGCGACGTTGTCGATTTCGAAGCTGTTGCTCTCCATCTCGCCGACGAGTGCGATCTCCGCCGGGTTCGACCGCCGGTCCGAGGCCGCTACCTTGAGCACGTAGGTGCCGTTCGGCACCGACGTCGTATCCCACACGAGCAGCGTGTCCTTGAGGTCGCTCTTCAGCGCACGCCACGTGGTGTCACCTTCCCGGCGGTACGAGATGTCGTACACCAGCTCGTCGCCGTTGTCGTCGTCGGCCTTCCACTGAAACGTCTGCAGGCCGCGCTGGAAGATCTTGCGCCCGAGTTGCGGCGCACTCGTTGCGCTGCCCGACGCCGCGGCCCGCTTGTCCTGCGCGTCGTCGTCGAGCCCGGCAATTTCCGTCTCGCCGCTCGAGAACGGCTTCTGAAAGACAACGCCAGGCGGATGCACGGTGATCGACGTGACCTGCGGCCGGATGTTGCGCGGCAAGTAGGCCGAGGAAAGGGAAGTGAGCACCGGCGCCGCCGTGGCGGTGCCGGTCAGCACGGCGCGCCACTGGAGGTAGCGCGCTTTGGGACTCGTGATCTGCGATCCCTGCGCATTCACGTAGGGCCCCGCCCATTCGCTCCACGCCTCATCGGGGGTCCTCGTGTTCCCCGACCGCGTGAAGATCTCAATTTTCGAGCCCGCGGGCGTCGTGGCACGCCAGCTCACCACGCCCCATGTCGATACCAGCCGCGCATCCTTGACTTCCGACTCGAACGTCCCCCGCGTCGCGCGCGTCGATGCAATCGACACGAGCATCCCCGGATTCGCGGTGGTGACGAACGTCCGATCCGCCCCACGCGCGATCATCGTCGCTTGTTGTCCCGGCACGCTGGTGACGAGCACGGGATTGACCGGATCACCGGCGAGCCGGAAGATCTTGCCCTTGGGTCCCGTCGCGACGAGCAGGGCGCCGTCGTTCTCGAACGCCACGTCGTACGGCGCGTCATCTTTCGACGTCCACATCTCATCCCACAATCCGTCGGGTTGCACGCGGTAGATGGCGCCGCTCGCAGTGCCCCGGCGTTCCGCGGCCGACGAGGATCCACCCGCCGTTGACGACGAGCCGGTATCGACGACCGCGATGGACGTGATCTCGGTGGAGACGTTCGGAACGGACGGAGTGACAGTCGGTGGGGTGATGGTCGCTTCCGGCAGCGAGTCGCCACCGCCTTGCGACCGGCCGCTCTGCGCGGCGGCGTAGATCACGCCCTTGGGGTCGACGCGAATCGCGTGCACTTCCTGGTAGGTCGTGTCGAGCAGCAGGAAACCTTTGCCCGCGGCATCGACGCGAAACACGCGTCCGGGTGAGCCCGTTCCGACGAGCAACTGATGATTCTGATCGAAGGCGAGCGACACGGCGTGTGCGCTCTTTGTCGCGAAGAACTTCTGGCCTTTGCCGTCAGGCGCGATCTTGTAGACCGTGCCCTTGTCGCCGGTGCCGGCAAAGACGCTGCCATCGCGATCGACGAGCAGCGACCAGATGTACTTGTCGTCCGGATCGAAGAACGTAGAGGCTTGCCCCTTCGCATCGACCCGGTAGATGCGTCCGTCCGGCGAGGTCGCCACGTAGAGACCGCCATTCGGCGCGGCCGCCAGCGCGTGAACTTCCATTTCGGAACTGTCGAAGAAGGTCGACGCCTGTCCGGCGCGATCGACCTTGATCACCTTGCCGTCGTTGCCGGTGCCCAGGAACACCGAGCCGTCGGCGCCGGGCGTCATGGTCCACACGAACGGGGCCGCGGCGTCGTGAACCTTCGTGACTTCAGGCCCCAGCGTGAGCCGGCCGTGCTCGTCGATCGACAGGTGCTCGACGTCGCCCTTGAGGAAGTCCGCCTGTGTTGCGGACTGCCAGAAGCCCGGCGCGGCCGACAGCGTACGCACCGCGAACAGGATCGCCGCCACGAGGACGCCGGAAACGAGGTGGCGAACCATCGTTCGCCCGTGCTGTGTGGTCATCAGGGTTGATCGAGGGAGAGGGTCAGCTGACGCGAACCGGTCACCGCAAAATCGAGCGCAAGCTCCCATTCACCGCGCGGCATGGTCCGCAGGGCGCCAACGGTGCCGCTGTTGCGATCGGCCTCGATGACCGCCAGCACCGACGGCGGCAGGCCGGCCATCGGCTCGCCGTTCACGATGGCGCCGGAATC
>CAZBYY010000435.1:0-2576 GCA_964495855.1 uncultured Acidobacterium sp.
GACGAGCTCCGCGCGCACCTCGTGGAGGGCGGGGCGGATCTCTTCATGATGCCGTCGCGCTTCGAGCCGTGCGGGCTCAACCAGATGTACAGCCTGCGCTACGGCACGGTGCCGGTGGTGCGTGCCGTGGGTGGCCTCGTGGATACCGTGCGTCCCTACAATCCGCGCAATGGGCAGGGCAACGGCTTCCTGTTTGCCGACTATCAGCCGGAAGCGCTGCTCGATACCTTGCGCCGCGCACTCGAGGCTTTTTCCAACCAAAAGCTCTGGTCACGCCTGCAGAAGAACGGCATGAAGGCGGATTTCTCGTGGGACCGCTCTGCGGCTGAGTATGTCAAAATATATAGCCGGTTGTTGCCGGTGGCGCGATCCAGGCAGGCGCCGGCGCGCAACCCGCGGCCCAGAACGGCATCTAAGAAGCAGAGGTAGGAACCAACCGATGGCATCAGAGAAAGTGAAGACCTTCACCGACGCAAACTTCAACGATCAGGTCAAGAGCGGGGTCGTGCTCGTGGATTTCTGGGCAACGTGGTGCGCGCCGTGCCGCCGCATCGCGCCGCTGGTCGATGAGCTGGCCGAAGAGTACCAGGGGCGGCTCACGGTCGCGAAGGTCGACGTGGACGAGAACCCCATGATCGGGCCGAAGTACGGCATCCGCGGCATTCCGACGCTGTTGCTCTTCAAGAACGGCGAGCTGAAGGAATCGATCGTCGGCCTGCAGACCAAGCAGCAACTCACGCAAGTCATCGAACAGCACCTGTGAGCATCGAACGCCAGGTCATCATCATCGGGTCCGGCCCTGCCGGACTCACCGCGGCGCTCTATACCGCGCGCGCCAACCTGAAGCCGCTCGTGATCGAAGGCATCGAGGCCGGTGGCCAGTTGATGCTGACCACCATGGTCGAGAACTGGCCAGGGTACCGCGACGGCATCATGGGGCCAGACCTGATGACGGAGCTGCGCGCCCAGGCCGAGCGCTTCGGCGCGCAGATCATCCAGGGAGACGTGTCGTCGGTCGACCTGTCGAAGCGGCCGTTCACCGTCACCGTCGGCAACACGCACTACACGGCACAGGCGTTGATCGTCGCCACGGGCGCGTCAGCCAAGTGGCTCGATCTTGGCGTTGACAAGAAGCTGTCGGGACGTGGTGTCTCCACCTGCGCGACCTGCGACGGCTTTTTCTTCAAGGGACTTCCGGTCGCGGTGATTGGCGGCGGCGACACCGCGATGGAAGAAGCCATCTACCTGTCGAAGCTGGCCACGCAGGTGACGGTGATCCACCGCCGCGACACGCTGCGCGCCTCGAGGGTCATGCAGGACAAGGCGATGGCCACGCCGAACATCTCGTTCCTGTGGAACAAGGAAGTCGCCGACATCAAGGACCTCGACCAGGGCAAGGTCACCTCGCTCGTGCTGCGCGATACGCAGACGGGTGAGATGAGCGAGCTCGCCGTCGACGGCGTGTTCATCGGCATCGGCCACGTGCCGAACACCGCGTTGTTCAAGGGACAGCTCGAACTGCACGACAACGGCTACCTGAAGACGCACGATGGGTCACGCACCAGCGTGCCCGGCGTGTTCGCGGCTGGTGACGTCCAGGATCACGTGTATCGCCAGGCGGTCACCGCTGCCGGTTCCGGCTGCATGGCGGCAATCGACGCCGAGCGATTCCTGTCAGGAACACTACATGAGAGTTCGCAGTTGACGGTTCACAGTTGACAGTTGAGTTGGGCAGGTTTCAGTTCGAGTTTCACTTTGCCAACTGTCAACCGGTGAACTGTTAACTTCAAGTCGTGCCGTCGATCCATCCGCCGCCGAGCACTTCATCGTCGTGATAGAACACGACAGCCTGACCCGGCGTGATGGCAGTTTGGGGCGCGTCGAATTCCACTTCGGCGCGCCGTTCGTCTGTACCGCGCACCTTCGCGGGTGCCGCGGCGTGGCGATGTCGGATCTGCGCCGTGACGCGCAGCCAGTCTGACGGCGCTTCGCCGCTAATCCAATTCACCCCGGATGCGCTGAGCGATGTTCGCCCCAACGCATCGCGCGAGCCCACCACCACCTGCGCCGACTCCGGCTTGATCTCCAGAACGTAGAGCGGCTCGGTGGAAGAGAGGCCGAGTCCCTTGCGCTGGCCGATCGTGAAGCGGTGCACGCCCGCATGCGTCCCCAGTACCCGGCCGCCGGCGTCGACGACCGTGCCGGGCCTGGCGGCGTCGGGTTGCGTGCGCTCAATGAACGCGGCGTAGTCTCCGTCGGGAACGAAACAGATCTCCTGGCTGTCCGGCTTCTGCGTGACGTGCAGCTTCAACCGCAACGCGTGCGCGCGTACCGTGTCCTTGTCGAGGTGTCCGACCGGAAATGAGGCGCGTGACAGCTGTTCCTGCGTGAGCGAAAACAGGAAGTAGGTTTGATCCTTCGAGTTGTCGGCGCCGCGATACAGGTGATACCGCCCGGCGGCATCGCGCTCGACACGCGCGTAGTGCCCGGTTGCCAGTTGCTCCGCATCGTACGCCCTGGCACGATCGAGCAGCTCGGCGAACTTGAGATCGCTGTTGCAGTGCGAACAAGGAATC
>CAZBYY010000436.1:0-2552 GCA_964495855.1 uncultured Acidobacterium sp.
GAACGCTACTACGCGCGCGGCCTGTATCCGGCGATCCAGGCGGCCGTCACGCCGCTGTCGAATCGCGCGCCGCTTGCCCTGTTCGACGTCGCCATCGTCGTCTTCATCGCCATCGCGGTGTGGATCTGGGTCCGCTCGATCAGGCTCGCGCGCAAGAAGCAGCCGCTGCGCAACCTGTGGCGGGGTTTGGTTGGCACGCTGACGCTACTCGCAACGGTGTATCTGTGGTTCCTGCTTGCCTGGGGCCTCAACTACGCGCGACCGCCGCTTGAAACGCAGATCCCGTTTGATGCGAATCGCATCACGCCACAGGCGGTGCGCATGCTCGCCGAGCACGCCGTCGCACGCGCGAATCAGACGTACGCGACCGGTCATGAGGCGGGGTTCCCTGCCGTTGGCGCCATGCCGCCGCGCCTGATGGAGGCCCTGAACGACGTGGAGCGCGAGTTCGGGCGTCCGCGCGTGACGGTCTTTGCGAAGCCAAAGTGGTCGATCTTCACGCCGTTCTACCGAGCGTCGGGCGTGAGCGGGCAACTGGGCCCGTTCTTCCTCGAGACGTTGCTCAACCCGGATCTCACGGGGCCGGAGCGTGAAGCGGTGCTCGCGCATGAGTGGGCGCACCTGTCCGGCTTCGCGCCGGAATCGGACGCGAGCTTCATCGGTTTGCTGGCAGCATTGCGCGCGGGTCCGTCGGCTGAATACAGCGCGTGGCTGGATCTCGTGTCCGAATCCGTCGGGCAACTGCAGCCGGTCACCCAACGTGTCGTGCTCCAGCAGCTCGATCCGGGGCCGCGCCAGGATCAACAGGAGATTCGGGAGCGTCTGAAGAAGCTCGTGCGACCAGTTGAGAAGGCGGCGTGGTCGACGTACGATCAGATGTTGAAGTCGCAGGGTGTTGAAGGCGGCGTGCAGAGCTACAGCCGCGTGATTCAGTTGCTGATTGGAAGTGATGCGTTGCAGATGGCAGGCCTCGGGCATCAGGCATCAGGCATCAGGTGAAGACGAAGATTCTCAGAGTTGATTCCGAACGACCGGACGCCGGCGTCATCGAAGAGGCTGCGGCGGCGCTTCGAGCCGGACAGCTCGTGGTGTTCCCGACCGAGACGGTGTACGGCCTAGGCGCGCACGCCCTGGACGAACGCGCGGTGCGGAAGATCTTCGAGGCGAAAGACCGACCTGCGAACGATCCACTGATCGTGCACATTGCGCACATCGGACAGGTGAGCCAGGTCGCGATGGGCCTTCCCCCAGGGGCGCGCAAGCTCGCGTTGTCGTTTTGGGCAGGGCCGCTCACGCTGATTCTCAAGAAGAAATCGAACGTGCCGGACATCGTCACGGCCGGTTTGGACACGGTGGCCGTGCGCGTGCCCGCGCATCGCGTCGCCCGCGCGCTGATGGAGATGTCGGGCATTCCGATCGCGGCTCCGAGTGCGAATCGCTTCTCGCGCCCGAGCCCGACCACGGCGCAACACGTGATCGACGACCTGGCCGGCCGTGTCGACCTCATTCTCGATGCCGGCGCAACCGACATCGGCCTGGAATCGACGATCGTGGATTTCACCGTCGAGCCTCCCGTCGTGCGGCGGCCCGGCGGCATCACGCTCGAGCAGATTCAGGCGCTCGTGCCCGAGGTCGTGTTCGAGCCGCGGCTGAGCCAGGGCGACGAAGCACAGGTCGCACCGGGCCAGCTGTTGCGTCACTACGCGCCGTCAGTGCCGATGACGTTGTATGAAGGGCCGGCCGATCGAGTGGTCGAGCGGATCGCCGCGGATGTGCGGACGGCAGTCGCACAAGGTGAAAAGGCCGGCGTGCTGGCGCCTGAAGAGGATCTGAACGCGCTTGCGCCACTCATCGCCGCCAGCGCATCAGCCGGCCGCGTGGTGGTGCAGCCATACGGCTCGCGGTCGGACCTCGATCGCGCCGGCCGCGAACTCTTCAACGCGATCCGTTCGCTCGATGCGACGGGCGTGTCGGTGATCTTTGCGTCAGGCGTCGGCGGTGAAGGGCTGGCGCGGGCGATCCGTGATCGACTTATGCGTGCCGCGAATGGGCGCATTAGAACGATCGTTTAGGATTCAATAGCCGACCGGTATCGCCCTAATTTCGCGTAACAAGTGGTGTTATTATGCGCACGCACGTTCAGGCACTTAGGCACCAAGGCACTAAGGCACCTGAATTCTGGGGGATGGCTCTATGAGTCGCGAAAGCATAGCGGATGCTCCGGTGAATCAACCGGGGTTTTCACGACGCAATTTCATCAAGGGTGTGATCGCCGCGGGAGCGACGGTTTCCGCGTCGGCGTATCTGTTCCGCACGACGGTGGTCGGCCAGAACGAAGGCATGGCCGGTGCGGTGGAACGTCTCATCACGCTCAATATCAATGGGCAGGATCGCCGCGTTGACGTGATGAAGAACGAGACGCTGGCGATGACCCTGCGCTACAAGCTGGGGCTGACCGGCACGAAGCTTGGCTGCGATCGCGCCGAATGCGGCGCGTGCACCGTGCTGGTGGACGATGTACCGCGGTATGCGTGTTCGACGCTCACGCACAG
>CAZBYY010000437.1:0-2550 GCA_964495855.1 uncultured Acidobacterium sp.
ACCGTCAAGCCGCGAGTAGCGGCGGGCGAGGGGGCTCCGCACCTCGCCGTGCGCATCCTCGCTCGCGGCATCCTCACGCAGTATGTGACGCGCGTCTACTTCGACGATGAGGCCACGACCGGGGACGACCCGGTGTTGAAGCGCGTGCCGCCTGAGCGGCGACGGACACTGATTGCTACATCGGCAGGTCCGAAAGAATATCGGTTCGATGTTATCGTTCAGGGCGATCACGAAACGGTGTTCTTCGACGTCTGATGCCCTCATTCATCGATCGCGACTATCTGCAAACGTTGCTGGACGTTGAAGTGGCGCTGGCTGCCGCGGAAGTGGAAGCCGGCGTGATTCCCGCATCCTGTCTGCCGGACATCACGGCCGCGGCTCGTGCCGAGCACTTCGACATCGTCGCGCTTTCGGACGAGGCCACCCGCGACGGGAATATCGTGATCCCGCTGGTGCGGCGGTTGACGGCGGTCGTGGCCCAGCGTCATGCGGATTCCGCAAAATACGTTCACCGCGGTGCAACGAGCCAGGACATCATCGACACTGCGCTGGCGCTGCGGCTACGCCACGCCGGCAAGATGATGCGGGAACGACTCTCGGAAGCGATGGCCTCGGCCGCGACCCTGGCCCGCACGCATGTCGATACTCCAATTGCCGGACGAACGTGGCTGCAGCAGGCCAGCCCGACCACATTTGGGTTGAAGGCAGCTGGCTGGCTCGATTCCATCGGACGGTGTCGGGATCGACTTGATGGCGCGATCGAGCGAGCGCAGGTGATTCAACTTGGCGGTGCAACGGGCACGCTCGCCGCACTCGGGACCTCCGGCCCCGCGGTCGCCGCGGCGTTTGCTCGAGCATTGTCGCTCCAGGTTCCCGACATGCCGTGGCATTCACAGCGAGACCGAGTGGCCGACGTTGGCGGTGCGTTGGCACTCACGTGTGGCGCCCTGGGTAAGATCGGCCGCGATATCGCCCTCCTCAGCCAGACAGAAGTGGGTGAGGTTTCAGAGCCGGCCGACGGCGGTGGCGGATCATCGTCGATGCCACACAAGCAAAATCCTGTTCGTTCGGTCCTGGCCATGGCGGCGGCGACGCGCGCTCCAGGTCTTGCGGCGACCCTGTTTGCGGCCATGCCGCAGGAGCACGAGCGCGCTGCCGGCGGGTGGCAAGCGGAATGGCAAACGGTTGTTGACCTCGTCAGCGTGACGCTGGAATCGTCGACCGCAATGGGCGCGGCCCTGACAGAGCTGCGCGTTGACGAAGAACAGATGCGTCGCAACTTGCAGTTGCGCGGCGGCACAGCCATGGCCGAATCCCTGGCCGTGGCGTTGGAGTCGGGCATGGGTCGGACGGAAGCAATGGCCGTGGTACAGCGCGTGGCCAGAGACGCTGAGCGGCAGGGCGCTGCGATGCGCGACATCGCCATCAAAGACGAGGCGATCGGCCGCGTGCTGTCGCGTGAGCACATCGAACGCGCGTTGGCGCCGCAGCACTTCCTCGGCTCGTCGTCCGAATTCGTCACACGCGTGCTTGCGCGCTGGAATGTCTGACATGTTCATCACCACGGACGACGGCATTCGCCTGCACACCATGGCGACCGGAGCTTCCGCTGTGCCGCTGGTGCTGTCAAATTCGCTCGGGACGGACGTCAGCCTCTGGGACACGCAAATGGCGGACTTCAGTGATCGCGCGGTGTGGCGCTATGACACGCGCGGCCACGGACGATCCGACGCGCCGAGCAGCGACTATTCAATCGAGCGGCTCGGCCAGGATTTGCTGGCGGTCATCGATGCGACAGGCGCGGCACAAGCCGATGTGTGTGGTGTCTCGATTGGCGGCATCACCGCTCTGTGGGTCGCGATTCACGCGCCTCACCGGATGCGTCGCGTGGTGCTGGCCAACACCGCGGCCCGCATTGGTGACATGACCATCTGGAACGATCGCATCGCGGCGGCGCGCGCGAACGGTCTCGCTGCGCTCTCGGAAGCGTCAATGCAGCGGTGGTTCACCGAAGCATTTCGGACCCGCGCCCCCGGCGTGATCGCCCGGTTTCGTTCGGTGTTAGAGCAAACGAATGTCGACGGGTATGCCGGCTGCTGCGCCGCTTTGCGGGATGCGGATTTGCGAACGCGCGCTGCCGAGGTTCGGTGTCCGACGCTGGTGGTGACGGGAACGCACGATCCGACCACTCCGCCCCCATTGGGCCGATGGCTTGCCGAGACGATCAGCGGCGCGCACATCGTTGAATGCAATTGCGGCCATCTCGCCAATGTTGAAAGCGCGGGCGAATTCAACGCCGCCACGAAGAGGTTTCTGGATCATGGATGATGACAAGCGCCGCAGCGCGGGCATGAGTATTCGTCGCCGGGTCCTTGGCGACGCGCATGTCGATCGCGCGATCGAACAGACGACGCCGCTCACCGCAGATTTTCAGGACCTGATTACCCGATACGCGTGGGGTGAGATCTGGTCGCGGCCGGAACTCGACACGCGCACAGGCGGCGTCCTGGTGATCGGCACGATGCTCGCGATCGGAAGATGGGAGGAGTT
>CAZBYY010000438.1:0-2532 GCA_964495855.1 uncultured Acidobacterium sp.
CTGGCGGCGCCGATGTTCACCGCGGCACGCGGCCGCGGCCTTGATGTGGAGTTTGTGATGTCCATCACGGCATCACCGAACACGTACGGAACGGTCGAGTTGTTCGGCAATACATCCGCTCGCGGCCGGGAGGCAGAGGTCTTCGTGCGTGACGCACCAGTGTCGACCGGCGTTTCGGGCACCGCGACAATCAGCGTGCGTGTGCCACGCTCCCAGCTCACTCGGATTCAGAGCGTGACCGCGACCGTCACAGTCGAGGATGGTGCGACGTCGCCCTTGAGCGCCGCGATGTCCTTGAAGCAGTTCTCGTCAGCCCAGGAGTAAACAATGCGCCGACTTCTCGTATTCGGAACCATCGCCACTGCGGCCTGCATCGTGTTTGTCGGCGGCGCCGGCATTCTTGCGCAAGGCCCAGCGCCGGGCCAGCAACGCGGCGGGTTCGGAGATCCGTGGCCGAACAGCAAGAAGCTGCTGGCCGTGGCCGATGTGCAGAGCGGCTTCCATCATGATTCCATCTCACACGCACTGGCGACGGTCGAGCAGATTGGCCGCAAAGCCAATGCGTTCGTGACGATGATTCGTACCGATTCGCAGCTGCTCACCAAGGGACAGATCACCGGGCATGATCGATACGAGGGGCGCAGTGTCAATGCCCGCACGCTCGATTACTACGACGCGATCTTCATGTTGCCCAGCGGTTTCGGCACGATGACGGAAGAGCAGAAGAAAGACCTGCTCGCATTCGTTCACGACGACGGCAAGGGACTGATCGTTGGCCACGCGACCGGTGTTGCGTTCACGAACTGGCCGGAGTTCGGCGAGATGGTCGGTGGATACATGGACAGCGAGTTCAACGCCAACGCCAAGATCATCGTCGAGGATCCGTCATTTCCCGGCGCGATGTCGTGGGGTGGCTCGACGTTCATGTTCAACGACCAGCATCCGGTCTTCAAGGCGCCTTACTCACGTGACAAAGTGCACGTCGTCATGCGGCTCGATCCTGAGTCGTTGAATGAAAAGGATCGTGCCCGGCGGGCCGATGGGGACTTCGCGGTGGTCTGGGCCAAGCAGTACGGCAAGGGCCGGGTATTCAACGTGGGGTGGGGGCACCCTGACACGACCTGGGATGACCCGCATTTCCAGACGATGATGCTCGAAGGGATCAAGTGGGCGATGGGCGTGACCCAGGCGGACGTGACGCCGCGACCCTTCCCGTCGAAAGCGGCCAGTGTTGCAGCCAAGCCGTCCGGCGGCCTGCCCGACGGGCCCGGCAAGGACGCCGTCGTCCGGGTGTGCGGCTCGTGTCACACCGTCGAAGCAGCCGTGTCGATGCGTGGCAGCGAGAAGGACTGGAAAGACACCATCGACTTGATGGTTGATCGCGGCGCAACCGGCAGCGACGCCGACTTCAAGGCGATCCTGTCGTACCTGTCAAAGAACTTCGGGTCCAAGTAACAGGTGATGCCCATGCAACCTTCGCGACGGGAAGTACTGCGGATTCTTGGCGCCGTTCCGATTGCCGCGACGGTCGCGCCGAACATGGCCGCGGCTCAGACACCCGCTGCGAAGACGCGCTTGTGCCTGGTATCGCGGCACCTGCAGTGGGCGAACGTCGAAGAAGCGGTCAACGTCGCAGCGGAAGCGGGCTGCAAGGCGATCGCGTGGACCGTTCGTCCCGGCGCGCACATCCTCGCCGAAAACGTCGAGCGCGATCTACCGAAGGCCGTGGAACTGGCGCACAAGGCCGGTCTCGACACGCCAATGGTGATCACGGCGCTGACGGAAGCGAAGTCCACGCGCGCTGAAGCGATCTTGAGCACGATGCAGCGCCTCGGCATTCGGTATTACCGTGCGCCGAGTTTCCGATACGACTACAACCAGGAGCTCGAACCGCAGCTTGAAGCATTGAAGCCTCGCATCGGCAGCCTCGCCGACCTGAACGCGAAATACCACACGACCGCGATGTATCACACGCACTCCGCATCGGGAACCGTCGGTGGCGGCGTGTGGGATTTGTGGCTCGCGCTGAAGAACTTCGATCGAGAACTGGTCGGTCTCAACTATGATCTCGGTCACGCGACGATTCGTGGCGGCAGCGGGTGGGTCGAAACGAGTCACTTCTCTCACCGTTACGTGCACGCGCTCTCGGTCAAGGATTTCCGATGGGTGAAACGCGCGACACAACCGGGCGAGACCGCCACTGTCGGTCGTCGCGGGACCGGTGCGTGGTCGCCAGAGATGGTGCCCGGTGGCGAGGGCATGGTCGACTTCGCCGGCATGCTGTCGTACTTCAAGTCCGCCGGTTTCGCTGGTCCCGTTGAGTTGTACCAGGAGTACAGGACCACTGTTCCCGGCGTTGCGCAACCAGTCGACATGCTCGGAACGGACTTTGGAAAGTGGAAACTCGAGATGACGAAGGCTCAGTACATCGCGCTGCTCAAGCGCGATGTCAACTTCTATACGAACGCGCTCGCCACGGCGGGGTTGCTCGGATAGCCGACCGGCATGAGCGATCTGTTCACATCCCTGCCC
>CAZBYY010000439.1:0-2519 GCA_964495855.1 uncultured Acidobacterium sp.
TCGTGCTGGCCACGGTCCAGGACCTGAGCGGCTCAGGCGGCACCGAGCGCCAGTTCAGCGACCTGTTCGATTACCTGTGCGAACACCGCCCCGAGTCTGTGCAACTCGTGACGGCGCGCGTCGCGGTGAGGCGGTTGCGTGAAGCGGGTCGGCTGCGCGCGGACGCTCGGGTGATCGCGCTGCCGCTTGGTGAGCGTCCGGGGCAGACCAAGGCCGGCATAGTGTGGATGACCTTCGCGCTGTTGTGGTCAACCGTCCTACACCGGTGGGATGTGGTGCACCTGTGCCAACCGACACCGTCTTACGTGCCTTTTGCCGCGATTCTCTCTTGGCTGCCTCGGTCGATCCGGCCGCGCATTGCCCTGACCGTCGTTGATTGCACGCTGGCCCCGAACCTCGCGTCGGCAGTGCCCCCGGTTGACCGTTATGAGCAGCAGGTGCTCGATGCGCACGCGATGTATTTCCGTTGGGTTCGCCTGGATGGGATGTTCACCTGGTACAAGGCCTTCGCCGCACAGGTCGCACGCCTTCGGCTGGCACCCGGCGCGCGCGTAACTGCCGCCAGGTATTGTTTCACCGACCCGATCCGATTCATGCCGGCCGACAAGGAGCGCGTCATCCTGTACGCGGGCCGGATGTCGGTACAGAAGCGACCGATGCTCTTCGTCGATGCCGTCGCCAGCCTGCGGCTGCGACATGCGCAGCTCGCCGACGGCTGGCGCTTCGCGATGTACGGCGCCGGTCCGCTCGAAGCCCAAGTGCAAGAGCGGATCGGCGCCCTCGGCTTGCAGCACCTCGTCACCGTGAGCCGGACACCCGATATGGCGCCGGTGTTCGCACGATCGTCGCTCTTTGTGTCCACGCAGGCGCACGAGAACTTCACGTCGCTGGCGATGCTCGAAGCGATGTCGGCGGGCAACGCGGTGATCGCCGAGCGCGTCGGGCAGACCGACTGGTTTGTGCGCGACGGCGAGAACGGCTTGCTGGTGGACGGCGCCACGCCGGAGGCGTTCGCGGATGCGATGGCGCAGTACCTCGCCGCCCCCGCGCGGCACGCGGCGATGGCCGAGGCGAGCCGCCGCATTGTCGTCGAGGAGCACAACATCGAGCACTTCGCCGGAGACATCGGCGCGTTTTGGGAGACGCTGGCGCGGACGTGAGCGAACAGGCAGGCCCGCGCCGGCGGGTGCTGATGGTGACCGGCGCTTACCATCCGGAAATCAGCAGCGGCGGCGAGCAGTGCCGGAGCATTGCCCGGGAGCTTCGCGGACGCGCGGACGTGCACGTGCTGACGACGTCGGTGGATCCGGCCTTGCCGCGGCACGATGAGGTCGACGGCGTGGATGTGACGCGCATTCGCGTGGATGTGCGGAGCGGCGTGTCGAAGGTGCGGGCATTCCGGCGGATGATGATCGACTTGTTCCGCATGGTGCGTCACACCGACATCGTTCACCTGCACGGCTACTCAACCAAGAACGTCCTCGTCACGATCGTGGCCAAGATCTTCCGCAAGCCGATCGTGATGAGCCTGCATACGGCCGGATTCGACGAGCTGTCAGCGATCGAACAACAGGGCAGTCTCGCACTCTGGGCGTTTCTGTCGGCCGACGTCTACCTGAGCGTGAGTCCGGGACTGGTCAAGGCGTATCTCGACGCCGGTTTGCCGGCGGACCGCATCGTGCTCGTCCCCAACGGCATCGACGTCAACCGATTTTCGCCAGCCACCGCTGACGAGCGCCGCCTGCTGCGAGAGCGGCTCGGCCTGCCGCCTGAAAGGCCGCTGATCGTGTTCGTCGGATTTTTCTCGACCGACAAACAGCCGCGTGTGCTGTTCGACGCCTGGATGCGGGTCATCGCCGGCGGCCAGGACGCCACGCTCATGTTCGTCGGTGCGACCCGTTCGACGTATTTCGAAGTGGACGACTCGATCGCGCCGGCGATGGCCGCCGACGCGGAACGGGCCGGAGTCGGCGATCGTCTCCGGTTCGCCGGCGTGACGCATGACGTGCCGTCACATCTCCAGGCCGCCGACGTCTTCGTGCTGCCGTCGCGCCGTGAGGGACTGCCGGTCGCGCTCCTGGAAGCGATGGCCTGCGGCCTGCCGTGCATTGCGTCGCGGCTGCCAGGATCGACCGAGGAGATCATCGATCACGATCGCAACGGCCTGCTGACGCCACCCGGCGACGATGCGGCGCTGGCAGCGGCCTTGTCGCGCCTGTTGACGGACGACGCCGAACGCCGGCGCCTTGGTGATGCGGCACGTGCTACGATCATCGACCGCTACTCCAGCGGCAACATCGCCGACCGCTGGCTCGATGCTTACGACATGATTCCCGCGCTGGCGCGCTGATGGCCGCCACCCCGATGACCGACTCCCCGCGCATAGCCTCGCTCGACCACGGTCACGACGTGCTCTGCATCTCGTCGATCGACTGGGACTTCATCTGGCAGGGCCACCAGGAGATCATGTCGACGCTGGCGGCACAGGGGCACCGCGTGCTGTTCCTGGAAAACACCGG
>CAZBYY010000440.1:0-2512 GCA_964495855.1 uncultured Acidobacterium sp.
TCGGCGCGGCGATGGCCGCGGCGCTGCTCTCCGAAGGCAAGGAAGGCGTGGCGTGGGAAGACGCCTACGACATGTGGTCGCCGGCGCGGCAGTACATGGTCTACCACGGTCAACCCCGCATCCTCACCGAGATCGCCAACAGCAATCTCGCCGACCCGATCAAGAGCTCGAACGGCCAGCCGCTCGGCTGGCGTGATTCGCGCGCGCACTTCCCGGTGCCGTACTCGAAGGATACGTGGACGCTCGGGCAGCAGGTGGACTACGGCGTCACCGCGGCGTTTGCCGGCATGACGGAAGTGGCGAAGTACGGCAAGACGTGGCTGATGAATTTCTACAAGGTGCAGCGCGATTTCTCGAACGGCATGATCGAGAAGAACGGCATCGGCCCGTACGCCTACGTGATTCCCGCCGAGCAGCGCGACAACTACGGCCTCTACGAGATGCTCGACATCCTGCAGTTCGGCGCGGTCGAAATCCACCGCGCAACGGCGCCGTTCACGGCGAACGGCAAGCAGTATTCGGCCGGCTCGTTTGTGATCAAGACCGCGCAGCCGTTCGGCCCGTTCGCCAACACGATGCTGGCGCGCCAGGACTATCCGGATCTCCGCGTCTTCCCGGGCGGTCCGCCCGAGCCGCCGTACGACGTGACCGGCCAGACGCTGTGGATGTTGACCGGTGTCCACGTCGATTCGATCGCGAAGCCCTTCGACGCGCAGCTGCAGCTCGTGCCGAAGGTGACGCCGATGACGGCCACGGTCGCCGCCAGGCCGAAGAGCGCGTACGTGATCGGGCCGGAGAGCTACGGCACGTTCAAGCTGGTGTCGCAACTGCAGAAGGCCAACGTGCCGGTCTATCGCGCATCGAAGGCGTTCGACAAATACGCGCCCGGCGCGTGGGTCATCCCGTCGACCGCCGCATCGCAGCCGATCGTCGAGAAGGCCGGCAAGGAGCTCGGCATCCCGATCGCCGGCGTCGATGCGCCACCCGCAGTTGAGGGCGAGCGGCTGAAGCCCAATACCAAGGTCGGACTGTACAAGGCCGCGGGCAACATGCCGGCCGGCTGGCAGATGTGGATGCTCGAGCAATACGGCATTAACCACGAGGTGATGAAGGCGCAGGACTTCACCGGCGATCTCAACGCGAAGTACGACGTCATCATCCTGCCGTCCGGCACGACCAAGCCGCGCATGATCAACGGCCTCAATCCCAAGGCCAACGATCCGGCCGAGTGGTCGTGGGCGTTCGGCATCGGGGATGCTGGCTGGGCCAACCTCAAGAAGTTTGTCGAGAATGGCGGCACGCTGCTCGCCGTGGGAACGGCGGTTGAAACGGCGCGTGACCTGCTGGACCTGCCGATCGAGAAGGCGCTGCCCGCTGCGGGGCGAGCAGGACGAGGACAGGCAGGGGCAGCGAACGCGACCGGTGCGGCGGCGAATGCGGAATCCGAATTGAAGGACGCGTTCACCAGCCCCGCGAAGTTGATGCAAACACTGCGCGACAAGGTCGCCGATCCGGAATCGCTGTTCTATTGCCCGGGGTCGCTGCTGAACAACGAGTTCGATCCCAACAACCCGATCGCGTGGGGCATGCCGGCGGCATGGCCCGTGTTCTTCGAGAGCGACCAGGCCTACCGGCTGCGCCCGGGCTTTGGCATCGAGACCAAGGTGGTGTCGCGCTATCCGCGGCAGAACGTGCTTGCGAGCGGCTGGCTGCTCGGCGAGGATTACCTCAAGGACCAGGCCAACATCATCTCGTTCAAGGTCGGCAAGGGCACCGTAGTCACCTACGGCAGCCAGATCGACTTCCGCGCGCAACCGCGCGCGACATGGAAGTTGATCTTCAACGGCATTTTCCACGGTCCTTCGACGCCGGTGACGGCGGCGCAGATGGGGCGTCCGGCGGCTGCGGCCGCGAGCGACGCGCAAAAACAGGATTGAAGCGTTGCCGATCGCGTACACCATAGACGCCGCCCGAAAGCTCATCGTCACCAGGGCCTGGGGCGTGCTCAACGATGAGGATCTGCTGCAACACAAGGCCCGGCTCGCGCGTGATCCGCTGGTGACGCCGGACATGCGCGAGTTGTCGGACGTGAGAGGCATCGAACAACTCGCCGTCACGCCGAAGGGCGTTCGCGCCCTGGTCAGCCACGACGATGCGAGGTTTGCGGACGGCAAGCAGCACCGGCTCGCGATCATCGTGCCGAACGACGAGGTGTTCGGCATGGCGAGGATGTACCAGACGCTCGGCAACGACCAGCCGGTCCGGATCTTCCGCGATCCGGCGCTCGCCGAAGCATGGCTGCTCGAAGGGCTATAGCCAGAGGAATCGACATGAAGATTCGATTGATGATGACCGGCTTGATCGCGCTGGCAATGTCCGGTGCGCTCGGCGCGCAGGCGCCTCGGCCCGATGCCGATCCGCGCATCGAGCAGATCGTCGCGTCGGTGTCGGAAGCTCGGCTCAAGGAACTGCTGACCAAACTCGTGAGCTTCGGCACGCGCAACACCCTGTC
>CAZBYY010000441.1:0-2497 GCA_964495855.1 uncultured Acidobacterium sp.
GGGAAGGCGACGAGCACGGCTTCGATGCCCCGGCTCGAGACCGCAACCGGCATACGCTCGATGCGCGTGACGCTGACCTCGTGCCGCGTACCGGCGGAGGTGGTGTCGATCGCGGCTTGCGCGGGCGTCACATGCACCGTGTCGGTGAACGCCGCGAGCGGCAGCACCGCATCGACACGGACTATCGGAGAACGCGACGCATCCACGCGCGCCTGAAAGGGCTCGAAGCCCGGCAGCGAGATCGTGACGTCGTGCGTGCCTGCGGGCAGGTTCGGCAGCTGAAACGTGCCGGATGCGTCGGTGATGGCCTGCCGCTCCAGTCCGCTCGCCGCATGCCGCGCAAAGACCATCGCGCCCGGAATCGCCGCCTGTTGCTGGTCAACGACCGCGCCGTGAATCAGGACTGTGGTCTGGCTGAATGCCGAAACAGGCCAAAAGCCGCGAAAACGAAGACGATGTGAAAATATCTAGAAGGCCAAACCATTGTTTTGATTACTCAAAATTAACATCGCAGCGAACCGAAATGCAACCAAGGGAGCCCTGTTGCCTACTGATCTGATGGCCGGATGGCCTGTTATTGCGGAACGATTCGGCCGCCGGTCATGAAGCGGCGATACGCGACGTACTGGGTTTGCGTGCGGAGGCGCGGGGTGCCGGAGCCGCGCGTGATCTGCAGCGACGATTCCGACACCGGCAACGTGAGCGTCTCTTCGGGGTTCTCGAACGACACGCGCTTGAAGCGGATCGACGTGTCCCACCGCTCCATCGTCCAGAATGCGTTGCCGCCGAAGCGCATAACTTTGCGGGGCAGCGGGATCTCGATGAGGCCGCCGAGAGTGCGATCGAGGCGGAGCACGTCGTACGTATCCGCGTCGATCCAGATCTTGCCGCGCATGCCGCCGTCGATGTCGAAGCTGATGCAGTCTTCCTTGCCATCGACCAGCGAGACATCGACTTTCGGCTTCTGGTTTTCGCGAAAGGCGATCACGAACGCATCGCGTCCGTCGACGCGTTCGCGCCCGGCGTAGGTGAAGCTGTGGTCGACGCGCTGGCGCGGCAGCAGGATCGACAGCGGCATCGTTTCGGTTTCCTGCTGCTCCGGCGTCGTGCAGTTGTTCCAGTCTTTCTTACTCGGCTTGCCGCCGTTCACGCGCAGCACCTGCCGGACGGTCTTCGCTTCCGACGGCGTGGGATCTTCGTCGGTAGGCTCCCAGGACACGCGGAGTTCCGATTCGACGTTCCGCGATGGACCGTCGGCGCTGAAGCCCACGCTCAGCTTCTGCATCGACACTTTTTCGAGGCACACGAGACTCTGCGCGCGGGCGAAGAATTCGGTCACGCGCTGGCCGGCGCGCTCCACCACCGCGGCGACGTCGACGAGGGGCTGCGCCGCGCTCACCCCCGCGCAGAGCCACACGCCGATCAGCGCCGCCGCGAGCCGCTGGATCATCTCATTTGGCGGTCAGCGCAAAGCTCACCGGCACTTTGGTTGGCGCGTAGCAGACCTTGTCGTCGCACGCCTGGTATTCGAGTCGTCCGCTGAGCGTCAGCGGCGATGCGGCCAGCGCCTTCTTCGCGGCCGCGGTGTCGAGGACCGTGATGTCCTGCACCAGCTTGAACGGCTTGCTGTAGGTTTCGACCTTCTCGTTCAGTTCCTTGAAGAAGTAGATCTCCGATGGCGGATAGGTGGTCGGCGCGACCTTCATCCACGGCTGCGGATCGATCTTCACGGCGATCACCTGGTAGTCGTGCTTGCCGGGCGCGTAGACGTGCATGTCGCGCTTGGGGGTGATGTCGAACGTGAGCGACAGCTTCTTCCCGGCGGCCACCTCGGTGTCGCTGATCGAGGTGTTGACGGTCAGGTGCATCGTGTCCTTGCGGATCGGCGCGGCGCCGGCTTGCGCCAGCAGCGCGGCGGTTGGGACGGCCCAGATGACGCAAGTCGCCAGTGTTTTCAGCATTCTCATTCTCCGGCGAGGATACCTTAGCTGCTAACATCATTGGAACCCCATGGCCGTGCGTCCGCCGACCCGGATCCTCGTTGCAGAAGACGATCCAGACATCGCCAACCTGCTCGAGCACTACCTGAAAAAGGCGGGCTTTCAGACGAGCATCGTGTCGTCGGGGCGGGAGGTGCTCCCGCTGGTCGCGCGCGAAGCGCCGGACCTCGTCGTGTTGGACCTGATGCTGCCAGGACTGGACGGCCTGCAGATTACGCGCGCCCTCCGCGAAGACGACAGCACGGCCGCGATTCCGATCGTGATGATCACCGCCAAGGCCGAGGAGTCGGACCGCGTCGTCGGGCTCGAGCTCGGCGCCGACGACTACATCACGAAGCCGTTCAGCCCCAACGAAGTGGTGGCCCGCGTGCGGGCGCTGCTGCGACGGGCCCAGCGGCCCGGTTCCGGGGGCAATCGCCTGTCGTACGGAGGGCTGACCGTCGATCTCGATCGACACCTCGTGAACGTGGGCGGCACGGAGGTCAAGCTGACGGCGA
>CAZBYY010000442.1:0-2483 GCA_964495855.1 uncultured Acidobacterium sp.
AGATCCTCGGCGGGTCGCATCCTGCCGACGTGCGCCGCGGACCGCGGCGGTTCATCCAGTACGAGTACGAACTTCGCATCATCAATCCCGATGCGATCGGCCACGACGTCAACATCCCGCCGCTTACGATTTCGTATCGCATTCACAGCCGTGTCGGCGCGGCGGCGGCCGTCGAAGGCCGGGACCTTTCGTACCTGCTGCCGATGATGCCGATCAAGGTGCTGTCGCTCGTCCCGGCCGATGCGTCCGACATTCGCGATGCCGGCGAGGCCAGCCTCGGCGCGATCGAATCGCTGCGCTTCCGGTCGAGCCTGTATCGCGTGTTGACGCTGGTGTTCAGCGCACTCGCGGTGGCCATGCTGATCCTCGCGCTCGTGCCCGTGGCTCGCGCCAGGACTGCGGTGGCCGCGGCTGATCGAGGTCGCGTGTCGCCTCGTGCCGTCGCGCGCTGTGCCGCCCACGAGCTGCGTGATCTGCAGTCGCGCACTGCCGGCGGTTGGGACGATGAGATGATCGGCAGGGTGCTGGCGGCACTGCGATTGATCGCCGCGGCGGCGATCGGCCGCGGCATCAGCCAGAAAGCCGTCACAGGCGCTGTCCCCGAGGGGCGACTGGTGGTGAAGCACGGGCTCGTTCGCCCCGTGTCAACGGCCGTGTCGAGTTCGATCACCGCCGAAGATCTGGCTCGTGCGATCGCTGAGCCTGATGCCGAACTTTCGACCACGCGCCTGCAGCAGATCGAAGAGCTGCAGTCCCTGCTCCGATCATTCACGGCGGCGAACTACGGGCGCGCGGATCGCGATTCGAGCGCGCTGGGCGAAGGGGTGCGACGGGCGGTGGCGATCGCCGACGACGTCGCGAAGGCGAGAGGATGGCAGCGGTAACAGCCATCACGGCGAGCCTGCTGTCCGAGTGGCGGGCGATCGATGCCGCACACCTGCACTTCTGGCGTCGCGATGTCGCGCAACTATCGTTGTTGACGCTGGCCGGCCTGACAATCCTGCTGGTGTTGTTACGCGCGGCCATCGCGAAGAAGCCGGGCCGCAACCAGATCGTGCTGCCCGCGATCCCGGCCGGGTCGGCGTCATCGAGGCTCGCCTGGGTGCGCCACTTGCCCACGGTGCTGTTTGTGTCGGGGCTGCCGTTTGCGCTGCTGGCCGTTTCGGATCCGTACACGTCGCTCACTGCCGAGACCGTCACGTTTCCCGGCCGCCGCATCGCGATCATGATCGACGCGTCGGATTCGATGCAGGCGGCATTCAAGGCGCCGACGCTGAACACGCGCAACGAAGTGCAGCCGGCGTTCTTCACGACCGTCGGTGCGGCGCAGCGATTCGTCGAGCTCCGCAAGAAGAGCAAGTACCGCGACTTGATGGCGTTGATCGAATTCGGCAGCTCGGCCTACGTGATCACGCCGTTCACCAGCGATTACGACAACCTGCTGCTGAGCATGTCGCTGATCGGCGATCCGGTCGAGTTCTCGACGTTCCCGGAATCCGGGACGGTGATCGCCAGCGCCCTCGAGGAAAGCATCGAGATCTTCAAGGCGTTTGATTTTCTCGAAGCCTCGGGCAACCTGATGGTGATCTTCACCGACGGCGAGGACACGACCTCGATCGTGCATGGCCGCAGCCTCGACGACATCCTCAAGAGCGCCGTCGACAACAAGATCCCGCTGTATTTCGTCCGCACGAATTACGAGAAGGAATTCGGCCAGGGCATCCCGGACGCCAAGTGGCGCGAGGCCGTCGAGAAGACCGGCGGCCGCTATTACATTGCGAAGAATGAAGCGAGTCTGATCGCCGCCGTGGACGACATCGATCGCGAGGCGGCGGGCAAGATTTCGGCGCGGCAGTACGTGAGCCAGGAGCCGCGCTTCACCGTCTTCGCGTTTGTGGCGTTCGCGTTGTGGACCGGCGCGGCCGGGTTGCGTGTGGGCACGCCGTTTTTCGGACGGCTGCCGTGAGGAAGTCATGAATCAACAGTCAAGAGTGACGAGTGTGGTGATCCGGGTGGCGATCGCGATCCTGTTCGCCGCGGGTGCGTGGCTGAGCTGGCGGGAATCGACCCTGTCCTCCCGTGTCGCGGACACGCGCGAAGCGGTGGCCACGCTGCGTTACGCAGAGGCCAACACCACGGCCGCCGGCCGCACGTTGTCAGACTTCTTGCCTGGCGAGCGTCAGCGACTTGGCGACGATCTGCGATCGGCCCGCGCGTCGGTGGCCTACTGGCTCGGCCGCTATTCGGAGGTGGCAACCGATACGAAGAGCTCGGGCAACGATGCCGTCGTGCTGCTCGCAGCCGCCAACGCGTCGTATCGCGAGCGGCAGCGCGATCCCGGCGAGGGACTCGCTGCGGTCCAGAAGCTCGATGGCGTGCTGCAGGCGTATGCGTCGGCCATGAAGGCCTCGGCGGGCTCGGCCGCGCTCGCCAAGGAAGCGGCGTACAACTACGAGTTCGTTGCACGCGTGCGCGACCAGGTC
>CAZBYY010000443.1:0-2470 GCA_964495855.1 uncultured Acidobacterium sp.
GGAAGAACCAGCGTGGCGAAACGGCGGAACAGGAATGCGCCCGCATGCTGGCCGAGTGGAATGCCCGGAAATAGGACTGTGAATGAAAACGAATGAACGTCACCACCTGAAGGACAACGAGCTCGCACTTGCGCTGCACCAGGCGCAGGAGTGGGCCAACCAGAACTCCAAGAACCTCGTCACCACCGTCGCCGCCATCGTCATCGTCGGTGGCGCGGTGCTGGGATTCGTCCTGTTCCGGAACAACACCGACACCCAGGCGCGCACCTTGCTCGCCGAGGCCATGGTGATCGAGGAGGCCCGCGTGATGCCGCCGGCGCCGCCGACCGGGACGACTAACGATCCCACCGCAGTCGGGGGCCAGTTGCCCGGCACGTATCCGACGGAGAAGGCAAAGCTCGAAGCCGCGTTGCCGAAGTTCCAGGCCGCCGCCGATGCGTATCCCACCCACGAGGCCGGGCTCACGGCGCGGTTGCACCTGGCCAAGACCCTGATGGATCTCGGCCGGTTCGACGATGCGGTCAAGGAGTACGACAAGGTCGCCGGCAGCAATGTGACCCTGCTCGCCAGGTCGGCGCGCCTCGGCAAGGCCGAAGCGCAGCTGCGCGCCTCGCAGTTCGACGCGGCAATCGGTACGTTCAAGCAGATCGTCGACCAGAAGGACGTGCAGCTGCCGGAAGAGGCGATGCTGATGGAGCTGGCCCGCGCCTACAAGCTGGCAGGGAAGAAGGATGACGCGCAGAAGACGCTGACGCAGATCGTCGAGCAGCACGCCGATTCGCCGTACGCGCAGGAAGCGCGCGCCGAAATCGAAAAGCTGAAGGCGTCCTAGTTCTTCGAGACGTTTCGCAGGAACGTAAACTCAGCCGAGGGCGTCAACGTGACGCCCTCGATGTTTGTACGGGACACCGCAACATTGGTCTTGTACCAGAGGCTGATGTAGGGCGCGTCCTCGGCAATCACGCGTTGCGCGCTGCCGTACAAGCGGCGGCGTTCCTCGTCCGTGGGTGCCGCCATCGCCGCATCGATCAGCCGATCGACCTCGGGATTCTCGTAGTAGCCGCGGTTGAATCCGTTCGGCGGCATCTGCTTCGAATGGAATACGCGCCGCAGCATGTCCGGGTCCGACACGCCCACCCATTGCAGCGTGAACAACTGGAAGTTGCCTTTGAGCACGTCGGCGTACATCGTCGCAAACTCATACGACCGCACGTCGAGGTCGATGCCGACCGCCTTGAGGTCCTGCTGGATCACCGCCGCCTGCAGGCGGATGAACTCGTTGGTCGACACCTTGAGTGAGAGGCGCAAGCGCGGTTCGGGACCATCGCCGTCGGGATCTCGGTAACCCGCTTCGTCGAGCAACGCACGCGCCTTCGCCGGATCGTGCGTGAACTGGAATACCCCCGGATCGAACGCCCACGAGGCCGGCGGCAGGATGCCGATCGCCGGGCGGGCCAGGCCGCGGCGCAGATGGTCGACGATCGCCTGCCGGTCGATGGCGTAGCCGAGCGCGTAGCGCACGCGCTTGTCCTTCAGCACCGGGTCGCGCATGTTGATACCGATGTAGGCGTAGTCGGTGCCCGGTGACTCCGCAATCGCGACCGACTTTTCTGCCTCGAGCTGATGAATCACGTCCGGCGACAGATCGTTCACGACCATGTCGATCGTGCCTTTCCGCAACTCGAGCGCGCGCATGATCTCGTCCGGCACGACCTTCAGCACCACGCCATCGTTCGCCGGCGCGCCGCGAAAGTAGTCGTGAAAGGCCGTCAACTCAACGCGATCATCGACGGCGGCGCTCACGAATCGATAGGGGCCGGTGCCGACCGGGTGGTCGCGCAGCTCCGGGCCGGCGCCGTTTGGAACAACCGGCATCACGAGCTGAATGGGAAAAGACCCAAACGGCTCCTTCAACGTGAAGCGCACCGTGTACGGATCGATCGCGGTGACGTGATCGAGCGTGCGATACGCGCCTTTGCGCGGCGAGACAAACTTCGGGTCGATGAAGCAGCTGAACGTGTAGACCACGTCGTCGGCCGTGAGCTCATGACCGTCGTGAAACTTCACGCCGCGACGGAGGTGGACGACGTAATTCAGCGGATCGGCCTGCTCCCAGCTCGACGCCAGGCCACCGACCACTTTCAGCTGGTCATCGAGCGCGAGCAGGTTGTCGTAGACCAGCTGGTGCACGCGCTGCGACGTCTCATCGCTGCCGATTCGCGGATCGAGACTGTTCGGCGATGTGAGCACCGCCAGCGTGACGATGCGGGACGTGGGCGCGGTGCCGGCGCACGCGCTCAGCACGACACACGACAGCACGGCCGCCAGGCGCTTCATGCGTCGAGGTCTTTCTTGAGCCCCTCGAGGATCCGCAACGCGTCCAGCGGTGTCGTGCGGTTGATGTCGACCTCGCGGATCTTCTCCTTGAGCTTTTCGTCGGCCGGCGAGGGCGCCTGGAAGAGGCCCAGCT
>CAZBYY010000444.1:0-2459 GCA_964495855.1 uncultured Acidobacterium sp.
TCCTGTTAGCCTGTGGGCCCGTTCGCCCGGCCTGTTCCAACCACTTTCGTTCGTCAGCGTCCAACTCGGCGGTGGCCACCAACTCCGGCCGCCGCTCCACCGTTCGCTGCAGCGCCGTTTCCCGGCGCCATCGTCGTATTTCGGCATGGTGGCCCGACAACAGCACCTCGGGCACCAGCCTGCCTTCGTACTCCGCGGGCCTCGTGTAATGCGGATAGTCGAGCAATCCGCGCGTGAACGAGTCCGCTTCCACCGACTGATCGTCGCCGACCACGCCGGGTATCAATCGCGCGACGGCATCGATGACCGCCAGCGCGGGAATCTCGCCGCCCGACAGCACGTAGTCGCCGATCGAAATCTCTTCCGTCGCGAGCGCTTCGCGCACCCGCTCGTCGATGCCCTCGTAGCGCCCGCACAGGAACACCAGGTGCGTGTTCCCCGCCAGTCGCTTCGCGCCGGCCTGGGTGAATCGCTCCCCCGCCGGCGACAGCATGATGACCGCATCCGGCGTGCCGCGCTGCGCTCGAATCGCGCCCAGCGCCGCAAAGAACGGTTCCGGCTTCATCACCATGCCCGGCCCGCCGCCAAACGGCACGTCATCAACGACGTGATGCTTATCGGTCGTGAAGTCGCGCAGGTTGTGAACGACAACGTCCAGCACCCCGGCGGCCTTCGCGCGACCGACGACGCCTTCCGCCAACCCCGCTTCGATCATCCGCGGGAAGATGGTGATGACGTCGATCTTCATTCAGCGTCTCCTGCCTCGCTCAGCTCGGCGGCTAACGCCAGTCCCCGTTGACGTCGAGCAGGCCCGCGGGCGGCCTCACGGTGATCCGCTTCCGCGAGATGTCCACCGTGCAGATCTCGTCGGCAAACGGAATCAACACTTCGCCGCGACGGCCCTTGACGACGAACCTCGTCGCGTTGCCGTCACCGTCCACCGCAGTCACCGTCCCGATGACCTCGCCACCGTCGGTGATCGCCTCGCAGCCAATCAGGTCGCGGTGATAAAACGCGCCATCCGCGAGGACATCGTCCCCGAGCTCGCTTTCCGGCACGCGCAACTCGAGTCCCGCCAGCAGCTCGGCGTCGTTCATCGAGGCAATGCCCGTGAACAGGATCACTGGCCGCCCCTGGTGCATCCGCATCGAGGCCACTTCCAGCGTCGCCTCGCTGCCGTCCTTCCGGCGCGTCATCAACTGCGCGCCGTCGTGGAACCGATCCTCGGGGAAGTCGGTTTCCGAATTCACGATCACTTCCCCGCGGTTGCCGTGCGTCCGGGCGATGACGCCGATCAGCACCGCGTCGTCCCAGTCACTCATGGCCGTCCGTTCAGCAACCGGCGCTACCGCCCGCCCTGCGGATCGCGAATGTCGAGGCTCACCCGGCGATCGTCCGACACGCTCGACAGCAGCGTTCGCAACGCCGCAGCGGTGCGGCCCTGTCGGCCGATCACCCGCCCGAGATCCGTCGCTGCCACCTGCAGCTCGAACACCGTCCCGCCACGGCGCTCCGTCTCGCGCACGCTGACCGCGTCGGGATGATCCGCGAGCGCCTTGGCGACCGTTTCGATGAGGCCTTTCAGGTCCGCTGCCACTGTGCTCGCGTCCTTATGCCTTCGGCGCTGCGGGCTCCGCCGTCACCGGCGCGTCGACGATGGCGCGATCCTTGGTGAGGTGGCCCTTCAGCAGCGTGCGAACTGAATCGGTCGGCCGCGCGCCGTTCTTGATCCAGTGCGAGATGCGTTCCTTGTTGATTTCCACGACGGCCGGCTTGGTGCGTGGATTGTAGAAGCCGAGCACTTCGATGAACTCGCCTTCCTTCTTGGACCGGGCTTCAGAAACGACGACGCGGAAGAACGGACGCTTCTTCGATCCCGTCCGACGCATACGAATGCACAACATGCTGACTACCTTTGCGGCGCCCCGTGGCCGCGCTTCACTTGCGTTACCGAAACTTACTTGAACGAACCGAACACCGACTTTTTCTTCTTCTTCGGCGGCGCTGCGATTGGCTCGCCGGTCATCTGGCCCACCATCTTCAGCATCCGCTGCATCTCGACGAACTGCTTCAGCAACCGGTTGACGTCTTCCACCGTGGTGCCGCTGCCTTTCGCCACGCGCTTCCGGCGGCTCCCGTCGAGAATGTCGGCCCGCTTCCGCTCCTCGGGCGTCATCGAGTTGATGATCGCTTCGATGCGCGACAGCTGCTTCTCGTCCGGCTTCTGCGCCGCCAGTTCCTTCATGCCGCCCATGCCCGGCAGCATGCCCAGGATCTTGTCGAGCGGGCCCATGCGCTTGAGCATCCGCAACTGATCCCGGAAATCCTCGAGCGTAAATCCGCCCTTGCGGATCTTCGCTTCGAGTTTTTCCTCGTCGCCCTGATCGATGACCTCTTCGGCCTTCTCGATCAACGACAGCACGTCGCCCATGCCGAGCATGCGCGACACGAACCGGTCG
>CAZBYY010000445.1:0-2455 GCA_964495855.1 uncultured Acidobacterium sp.
ATGTTCACGATGTAGCCGATCTCTTCGTCGAGCACTTCTTCGGGGAGGCGGAAGGCGGGGATGTTCACGCGCATGAGGCCGCCGGGGCGCGGCCCTTTCTCGAATATGGTGCATTGATATCCGAGCGGCATCAGGTCGTTCGCCACCGTGAGTGACGAGGGACCCGCGCCGATCAGCGCCACCTTCTTCCCGTTCTTGGTCGCCGGAATCTTCGGCAGCCGATCGACGATGTCGTCCTTGTGATCGGCGGCGACGCGCTTCAACCGGCAGATCGCGACGGGCTTGCCGTCGACGCGGCCGCGGCGGCAGGCCGGCTCGCAGGGCCGGTCGCAGGTGCGCCCGAGGATCCCCGGGAACACGTTCGATTCGCGATTGAGGATGTACGCGTCATCGAAGCGGCCCTGCGCGATCATCCGGATGTATTCCGGCACGTTCGTGTGCGCGGGGCACGCCCACTGGCAATCGACGACCCGGTGGTAGTAATTCGGGTCGGAAGTATCCGTACGATTCATGATTTCTCCGCATTATATGCGGGGTCGTACGGGGCTCAGGCCGGTGTCGATACCTCAATGAGATGGTTTCGACCTGATTCGGTGATGAATCCCTTCTCGAACCGCTCCTGCGTGCTGCGCTCGGCGATCGTGGCGACGGCGTAATAGTCGGCCTGCAGCCGCTCGCGCGTCAGGTCCACGATGAAGTAGCCGCGGTAACGGCCATCGACGTAGTGCAGGTGCGGGCGCAACTCGCGAATCGCCGCCAGCTGCCTGGGCCCATCCGGGCCGACGCCGACGGTGCTCAACGAGGTCACGGACGTGCCGGCGAACTCTACGCCCAGCGATCCCTTGCCGGTCGCCTTGTCGTAGCCGCCGAACGGATTGCGCGGCAGGTCGTAGGCCCAGGAGCTGTGGACGTCGCCGGTGAGGACGGCGAAGTTGTTCACTTTCGCGCGTTCGATCATGTCGAAGACGCGCGTCCGGCACCCGCGATAGCCGTCCCACGAATCGGCATTGCCGGACCGCAGGCCGGTCGCGTTCTGAGGCGCGAACATCACCTGCTGTCCGAGCAGCGTCCACGCCGAGCCGGTGCGGGTCGCGGTGACGAACTGCTCGGCCAGCCAGGCCTCCTGCTCGGGCCCCAGCATCTGGCGGGCCGGCGATTCGATCCCCGAGATGTCGGTGGCCTCGACCTGGCGGTCGCGCCCGATGATCCGCGTATCGAGCATCATCAGGGTGGCGAGGTTGCCGAACCGGAACGATCGATAGATTTTCGACTGGCGTGTCTGCGCGTCTTCGCGGACCGGCATCCACTCGAAATATGCCTGCATCGCCGCGGCGCGGCGCGGCGACCATTCGCCTTCGCCCTCGAGCGGATTGTGATTCTGCGCGCCGCCGCTCCACGCGTTGTTGGCGAATTCGTGGTCATCCCAGACGCAGATGAAGGGGTGTTGCTGATGCACGGCCTGCGTGTCGGGATCAGCCTTGTATTGGGCGTGGCGTTCGCGGTACTCCGCAAGCGTCAGCAGCTCCTTGTTCGGCGCGACGACGCGGGCGGGACTCGAATCCGGGTAGTGCTCGTGCTCGTACTCGTAAATGTAGTCGCCAAGATGCAGGATCGCGTCGAGGTCCGCGCGCGCCGCGAGGCACGCATACGCATTGAAGAACCCGCGCGAGTAGTTCGAGCACGACACGACGCCGAGCCGGACCCGCGTCACATCATTGCGCGGCAGCGTCTTCGTCCGGCCGACCGGCGACTGCTCGTTGTTCGCCGCGAAGCGATAGTAATAGGTGGCACCGGGTTCGAGGCCGGTGGCATCGACCTTGACGCTGAAGTCGCGGGCCGATGCGGTTTCGACCTCGCCGCGCGCGATCACCTGCGACATCTTCGCGTCGCGCGCCACCTGCCACGACACCCGCTGCGCGCCGGAGCCGCGCGGCGTGATGCGCGTCCAGAGGATCACGCGGTCGCTCAACGGATCGCCGCTGGCGACGCCGTGGCGGAACACCGGATTCTGCGCGAAGACGTCAACGCCACGCACGAACGGCAGCGCACCGAGCACGGCGCCGCTCGTCGACAGGAATTGACGGCGATTAGGTACGCGACTCACGGGCCACTTTCGTTCGCTCGATCTCGCGATCGACGTAGTTCTTCATTTCGAGCAGCGCGCCTTCCCAGCCGCGCGTCATGATCTCGAAGTAGCGCTGCCAGCGCGGGCCTTCGCCTTCCGCACTCTGCTTGATCGTGACCATCGTCTGGCGGCCGTTACCGTGCGGGCGGCAGTGCACCTCCAGCGCCATCGGGCCGATCGGATCGCCGTCCGGAGCCTGCCAGTAGGCATCGGCGAGGAAGAACGATGCGTTCGGGCGAATGTCGATCACCGCGCCGTGAAACGATCCGCCGAGCCGGCCGAGGATGTCGTCTTTGAAGTCGGTGGTCTACCATTCGATGGCATACATGC
>CAZBYY010000446.1:0-2450 GCA_964495855.1 uncultured Acidobacterium sp.
TGCTCGCGCTGGACGCCCGCACGGGGAAACGCGTCTGGCATTTCCAGGCGGTGAAGCACGACATCTGGGACTGGGACTTTCCCGCGCCGCCGACGCTGGTCACCGTGAAGCGCAATGGCCGCGCCATCGATGCCGTCGCGCAGGTGACGAAGTTCGGCGAGACGTTCGTGCTGGACCGGCGAACGGGCCAGCCGTTGTTCCCGATTGAATATCGCAAGGCGCCGCCGTCAACCGTTGACGGCGAGAAGGCGGCCGAGGCGCAGCCGTATCCCACCAAGCCGCCACCGTTCGCACGCCAGGGCCTGACGGAAGCGATGCTGACCACGCGCACGCCGGAGGCGCATGCCTCCGTGCTCGAGCGATTCCGGAAAATGAAGTCCGGCTACCTGCAGCCGCCGTCGTTCGAAGGCACGATCGTGTTTCCTGGATTCGATGGCGGAGCAGAGTGGGGCGGCACGGCGTTCGATGCCGAGTCAGGGTTGCTGTTCGTCAACTCGAACGAGATGCCGTGGATCGTCAAGCTGATCGAGAACAACGACACGTCGCTCTACAACTCGAAGTGCGCGACGTGTCACAAGGCCGATCGCACCGGCGGCCCGCAGGCGCCGTCGCTCATCGACATCGGCAAGAAGATGTCCCGCGACGACATCGTCACCCTGATCCGCCAGGGCAGCGGCCGCATGCCCGCGTTTCCCGACATGGGCGCTCGCAACATGAACGACGTGGCGGATTTCCTGCTGACCGGCATCGACAAAGGCAAGGATCCGAAAGTCCTGAGCGATCCAAGCCACCTGAAATATCGCAGCGACGGTGAATCAATCTTCCTCGATCCAGATGGTTACCCGGCGATCACGCCGCCGTGGGGCACGCTGAATGCGATCGATCTGAACGAAGGCACGATTCGCTGGAAGATTCCGCTTGGAGAGTTCCCTGAACTCGCCGCCAAGGGAATGAAGAATACCGGCAGCGACAACTACGGCGGCCCCGTCGCAACGGCGAGCGGATTGCTCTTCATCGGTGCAACGAACTTCGACAAGAAGTTCCGCGCCTTCGACACGTTGACCGGCGAGCTGCTCTGGGAGACGACGTTGCCGGCGGCGGGTAACGCGACGCCGTCGATCTACGCAATCGACGGCAAGCAATACGTGGTGATCGTGTGCGGCGGTGGCAAGAACGGGGCGCCGTCGGGCAGCAGCATCGTGGCCTTCGCGCTGCCGTGAACAACGCCGCGTTCAGCAGGTGTCGACGATGACGAGGCTTGCCCGATACGCGATTGTGCTTCTGCCCGCGCTGACTGCGGGCTGCCACCGAAACCCGGTGGTTCCGACGGCGAGCGCGCCTGCGAACCTCGACTCGATCCTCACGCTCACGCTGACCGATCCCGTCGGCGATCAGCAACTTGCGCCGCAGGACGCGCCGCCGGTGCTTGTCGCCTATCCGCCGGCAGATGTCACGAGCGTCCGGCTCGGCGTTGACGGGCAGTACCTGTATGCGCAGGTCACCTACGCGGCGACACTGCCGTCGGCGGCGGTGACCATCCCGCCCCAGCAGGGCATGCCGCAGCAGTTCGTTCGCGAACAGGGCATCAGCGTCAACTGCAACGTCGACGGCGACGATCGCAACGGCGCATCGGCGTTTCCGGTCATCACCGGCATCGACATCTTCTTCGCGATCCAGGTGCGCTACGGCAAGTCGACGATGGCGTATGCCAACTTCGACTTTGCGAACGGCGACATTCACCAGAACCGCCGCCAGATCGACGGCGTGATCGTCGATGGCGGGCCGGGCACCAATCGCGTCACCGCGCGCTGGGACGTGTCAGGTCTCGGCGCGTTTTTTCCGCGCGGGCGCACCGTTGTCGTCGGCGGATGGTCGGAGGCGGAAAGCTCTGACGCAGCCGAACGCACGCTGTATCACCACTTCGCCTACGATCCGTACACCGCCAGCCCGTGGACGATCCCGCGCTGAGACAGCGCGCCGTTACTTCAGCGGACCGAAGGCCGGAGGCGGCTGGCGGTGGTGTGTTGCCGACTCGTATGCCGTTCCCACCTTGATCAGCATCGGCTCCTCGCCCTGGCCGGCGAAGAACGTCAACGCGATCGGCATCGGGTGCGCCAGCTTCGTGACCGGTGTTCCAGGCGCGAGCACCGATACGTAGTTGCGCTTGTCCGCGCTGAGGGCGTACTGCGGCTCGACGACGACATCCGTCATGCCGGCGGGTACGACGATGCGCGGGATCTGGAAGAACGGGCTGATGCCGTCGAAACTGTTCGTGCCGACGAGCGGGCCCTGGATCTTCGGCGGCGGCACCGTGTTTTCCGGATGGACGAGGACGTCGATCCGGTTCTCGTTCATCATCCGCTGCAGCGCCATGCGCGCGATGCCGCTGCGCGCCAGCCGGTCCCCTTTGCTGCTGTCGGCGCCCCGCGCCGCGAAGCGCAGCCAGTTCT
>CAZBYY010000447.1:0-2433 GCA_964495855.1 uncultured Acidobacterium sp.
ACGTCGACGATCGCCTGCGTGGCGACGACACCGGCATCAGCATCGGCGGTGAGCGCGCCGGTGAGCGTGAAGACACGAGACTGCACGGCACCGGCGACCTCACCTGTCTCGGGGTCATAGCCGAGGATCGAAAAGGTCGCAACCGAGGGAGGCAGCACATCTTGCTCGGCCGAAAGTGTCGAGAGACCCAGTAGCACAAGGGCCCCAATCCCTAATCCCAAGCCCCTAATCCCTTTCATCATTTCAGCTCTCCCCAGGTGGTCAGTAAGGCGGTCAATGCAACGATCGGCACGGCATCCGCGCGCAAGGTGCGTGCGCCGAGCGACATCAATGTCACGCCGGTATCGTGGGCGGCCGCCACCTCAGACACCGCCCAACCGCCCTCTGGTCCGATGATGACGTCTGCCGCCACCGGCTTGGGCACGCTGATGACCGGAACGACGTCACCCATCGCGGCAGACGGCTCCACGCACATCAGCTTGAGTGGCCGAGGCTCGCCCGGCGCAGTCTCCGCAAAATACCAATCGAGCGGCACGGCATCATGCACCGGCGGGACAACCGCGCGTCCGCACTGCTTGGCCGATGCCACGGCGATGCGCTGCCACCGCGCGATCCGCGTGCTGCGGGCCATCGCGGCGAGACCTATCTCGGAGCGCTCGCTGATCACCGGTCGTATGCTGCTCACGCCCAACATCACCGCATCACGCACGACATCGTCAACCTTGTCGCCTTTGAGCACGCTGATCACCAGCGTCAGGCGCAGATGGAGTTCGGCGGCCGGTTCCACTTCTTCGATGCGGCGGATCAGCGCCGACCGCTTCCCGACTTGCACGACTTCTGCGCGCCACAGTGCGCCGTGGCCGTCGAAGGCCTCGACTTCGTCACCAACGCCCAGGCGCAGCACGCGTACCAGGTGCTCGGCCTCGTCTTCCGGCAATTCGATGCGATCGGCCGGCGAATTTATGCCGGGGACGTGGAAACGAGGACGCACGCGAAGAGTATACTCATCGGACACAGATGTTCTTTCGCGGGCAAACGGTCGGGAAGTACCGCATCCTCTCTCCCCTTGGAAGCGGCGGATTCGGCAGCGTTTACCTGGCGGAAGACACCTGGATCGACAAGAAAGTGGCGATCAAGGTTCCGCATCGGCAGAACCTCGATTTCGGCGAGCTCGTGCACGAGCCGCGGCTCCTCGCCTCCCTCAGCCATCCCAACATCGTCACCGTCCTCACCGCCGAGAAACAAGACGATGTGTTCTTCATCGTGATGGAGTACGTCGCAGGCGAGACGCTCGAAGCGCTGATCGAGCGTGAAGGCAGCCTCGATCTCACGCGGGCGCTCGATTACACGTGCCAGATCGCCAATGCGATGGACCATGCGCACAAGCAAGGCATCATCCATCGCGATCTTCGGCCCGGCAACGTGCTCGTCACCGACCAGGGCATGTGCAAGGTGGCCGACTTCGGCACCTCGCGCTTTTTGGAAATCGCGGCCCACGGCACGACCGTGATCGGCAGTCCACCGTACATGGCCCCCGAACAGTTCCAGGGCAAGGCGGTCTTTGCGTCGGACATCTATTCGCTCGGCGTGACGATGTACCAGATGTTCACCGGGGTGTTGCCCTACAACACACCGATGCCGGGCGATCTCGACAAGCTGATGCGCGGCGAGCTCGCATCGCCGCCGAACTTGAAGAACCGCAAGCTGCCCAAGGCGATCAACGACATTGTCATGAAGGCCATCGCCGCGGATATCCCGGCGCGATACCAGCGCGCTGCTGACCTGCTCGAAGCGGTCCTGGCATTCCGGTCGCCGGCGCCGGCATCCGTCAAGCGCCCCTGGCGTCCGGCACCGGGTGCCGCCAGCAGCGTCGAGGACGTGCAGGAAATCCAGGCGAGGCTCAAAGCGCGCGAGTCCGTGCAGTCGAAGTTCTGCTGGAAGTGCGGCAAGGCGTTACCCGCCCGCGCCGACGTGTGCCCGTTCTGCTCAGAACGCCAGTAGTCAGGCTGCCCTGATGGCCTGATGGCCTGATGGCCTGTTAGAATCCCCCATGGCATTTGCAGGGACTGGCAAGATCTGGATGAACGGCTCGATGGTGGACTGGAAGGACGCCACCATTCACGTCGCATCCCACGTCATTCATTACGGCACGGGCGCGTTCGAAGGCTTGCGCGCGTACGACTCCAAGACCGGCACCAACATCTTCCGGCTCGAGCCGCACATGCGGCGCATGATCGATTCGTGCCGCGTCTATCGCATGGAACCCCGGTGGTCGCAGGCCGAGCTCGAGCAGGCGGTGATCGAGACGGTGCGCGTCAACGGCTTCAAGAGCTGCTACATCCGCCCCGTGATCTATCGCGGCTACGATTCGCTGACGCTCGATCCGCGGCCGTGCCCGGTCGAGGCCGCCGTGATCGTCTGGGAATGGAACCA
>CAZBYY010000448.1:0-2428 GCA_964495855.1 uncultured Acidobacterium sp.
GATGTCCGCGTACCGCTTGCTCGGCTCCACGAACTCCAGGTGCATCGGCTTGACGGTGCTCTGGTACTGCTCGATGACCGAGTCCACTGTCCTCCCGCGCTGCGCCACGTCGCGCTGCAGCCGGCGGATGAATCGCGTATCTGAATCGGTGTCGACGAACACCTTGATATCCATCAAATCCCTGAGCGCGGCATCGGTGAAGATCAGGATGCCTTCGACGATCAGGGCGCGCCGCGGCTCGAAGCCTTCCGTTTGCGACAGCCGCGCGTGACGCGTGAAGTCGTACTGCGGGACGTCGACGGCGCGGCCGGCCTTGAGTTCGCGCACGTGCCGGACGAGGAGGTCGGTTTCGAGCGCATCGGGGTGATCGTAGTTGAGCGCGGCGCGCTCTTCGAGACGCAGGTCATTGCGGTCGCGGTAATACCGATCGTGGTCGAGCAGCGTGACCTGGTCCGAGCCGAGGCTGTCCACGATGCGTCGCACGACGGTGGTCTTGCCGGACCCCGATCCGCCGGCCACGCCGATCACAAAGGAGCTCATCGGCAAAATCATATCCCGGCCGCGGATGACGCCGTGGAATGCGGCTTGCAATCGATCGTGGTTGTGACGGGACTCCGGGGCTTAAACTGAAGGGCGAAGTGATCGGCGAAGGCACCCTCATCCATCGGCACGATCGTTCCGCGAGGCGGCCGTGACGCCTCGGCCGCCTCGGGCGCGAAGCCACCCGGGGCTGTTGCGGCGGCCGCGACTCCACCGCCGCGGGTACCGGCCGGCTCCGGATCCCCGCTACACCAAGCCCAAAGGCATTGCCACGGCGTGGACGCGCATCCGGCGCCTGATCTGGTCGTGGTGGCCGTGGGCGCTGCTGGCGGTCTACTTGATCGAACAGCGCGTGTGGTGGGGCGCCATCGCGGCCGCGGTCGCATCGGGCATCTGCGCGCTGTCGACGCCGGCAGAGTTCCCTCCGCACTACGGGCTGGATCACGACCTCGAGGTCGGCACGGAAGAATTCCTCGACACGATGGCCGGCGCGGCCGGCATTCCCTTCGTAAACGGCAACTCGCTGACGCTGCTGAACAACGGCGATCGCTTCTATCCGGCGATGCTCGACGCGATCGAGCACGCGGAGTATTCGATCACGATCGAGGCGTACATCTACTGGGCCGGCACGATCGGCGTCAGGTTTGCGCGCGCACTTGCCGAGGCGGGCCGGCGCGGCGTGCGGGTCAAGATCCTGCTCGACGCGGTCGGTTCGTCGACCATCGGCCGGGAGATCCTGCAGATCCTCGAGCAGGGCGGCTGCCACGTCGCGTGGTACAACCCGCTTCGGCTGACGCACCTGCGCCGCGTCAACAACCGCACGCATCGCAAGTCGTTGATCATCGACGGCCGCATCGGCTTCACCGGCGGCGCCGGCATCGCCGATCACTGGACGGGCGATGCGCAGGACGCCGAGCACTGGCGCGACCTGCAGATTCGCATCGAGGGCCCCGCGGTGCGGCCCCTGCAGAGCGGGTTTGCGCAGAACTGGCTCGAGGCCACGGGCGAGCTCGTCACGGGCACGGATTTCTATCCCGAACCACATCGCGCCGGTCCGCTCGCCTTGCAGACGGTGATGAGCTCGCCGGAAACCGGCGCGTCGACGGTGCGGGTGGTCTACTTCCTCGGCATTTCCTCGGCGCGCAAGACGATCGAGATCGCCAATCCCTATTTCGTTCCCGATCACGTGTCGCTCGATCTGTTTCGTGACGCGGTGCAGCGCGGCGTGCGCGTGCGCGTCATGGTGGCCGGCATCCGCAACGACACCTGGATCGCCAGGCTGAACAGCGTGCGGCTCTACGGCGCGCTCCTCGATGCCGGCGCCGAGCTGCTCGAATACAACCGCACGATGATGCACCACAAGATCATGATCGTTGACCGCTTGTGGGCCACGATGGGGACGGCGAACTTCGACAACCGGTCCTTCTCGCACAATGAAGAGAGCAACGTGAGCGTGTGCGACGCGGCATTCGCGCGCGAACTCGGCGAGACCTTCGAGCAGGACGCTCGTACCTGCCAGGCCGTCTCCAAGGCCGAGTGGCAGCGGCGCGGCATCGCGGCAAGGACGCTCGAGGCGTTGGCATCGTTCGTCCAAGACCAGGTGTGAACGTCAAAGAGCTTTGAGGCTGCGGCGATTCACCTCGCGGTGAAGCCGGAACGGCGCGCCGATTACGGTTCGTCGTCGCCCGGCGGCGCCAGGGTGGGGGTCATGGCGACCTCGCCGACCCATTCGTACTGGCACTCGCGGCAACGCATCGACACGCGGATGAAATCAACCCGCCCCGCCTGTGTGGACGCCTGGAAGGGAAAGCCGGCCCTGGCCGAGCACTTCGGGCAGACAATCGGATACTTCGCCGTCTCGAGAGGCTGGGTCACCCGCGGCATCGTA
>CAZBYY010000449.1:0-2406 GCA_964495855.1 uncultured Acidobacterium sp.
GCGTGCAGGCCGCGTGGCCAAGGACGGCATCATCGGCCACTACATCCACATGGGCGGCAAGGTGGGCGTGCTCGTCGAAGTGAATTGCGAAACCGACTTCGTTGCGCGCACGGCCGACTTCCAGACGCTGGCGAAGGAGATCGCGATGCACATCGCCGCGGCCAGCCCGCTCGTGGTGAAGCGCGAGGACCTCGCGGCCGACATCGTCGAGAAGGAAAAGGAAATCGCACGCGCGCAGTTTGCCGGACAGAACAAGCCGGCCAACGTGATCGAGAAGATCGTCGAAGGCAAGCTCGAGAGCTACTACGCCCAGGTGTGCCTGATGGATCAGCCGTCCGTGCGCGATCCAAACGTGACGATCAAGCAGATGGTCGCAGCCGCCACGGCGAAAACGGGCGAGAACATCACGATCAACCGCTTCGTCCGCTTCAAGCTCGGCGAACACGCAGAATAAGGGTGCCACGTGCCTAACGTGCCTAATGTGCCTGGTGCGAATGAATTCGCCCGGCACGCTAGGCACAATAGGCACCCGGCACTATAATTCTGCTTCGTGCCCGACTCTTCCTCGCCGACGCCCCACTACAAACGCATCTTGTTGAAACTGTCGGGCGAGGCCCTGATGGGCGACCAGCCCTACGGGATCGATCCTGCCGTGGCGACGCGCATCGCGCAGGACGTCGCTGAAATCCAATCGCTGGGCGTGCAGACGGCCGTGGTGATCGGCGGCGGCAATATTTTCCGCGGCCTGGCGGCCAGCGCCCGCGGCATGGATCGCTCGACCGGCGATTACATGGGCATGCTGGCCACCGTGATCAATGCGCTCGCGTTGCAGGACGCCCTCGAGCACCACGGCGTCCCCACACGCGTGCTGACGGCCATCGAGATGCGCGCCGTGGCCGAACCCTTCATTCGCCGCCGTGCCGTCCGGCACCTCGAAAAGGGGCGCGTGGTGGTGTTTGCCGCCGGCACCGGCAATCCCTACTTCACGACCGATACGGCCGCGGCCCTGCGCGCCATGGAAATGAAGGCGGAAGTGATCCTCAAGGGCACGAAGGTGGATGGCATCTACACGGCGGATCCGGTAAAACATCCCGATGCCACGAGGTACGATCGCATCTCCTACTTGCAGGTCCTGCAACAGCGGCTGCAGGTCATGGACGCGACGGCGATTTCTCTCTGCATGGACAACAAGCTGCCGATCCTGGTCTTCAACCTCAAGACACCCGGCAACATCCGCCGCGTCGTCATGGGCGAAGCGATCGGCACGATCGTGACAGCGTAGACTTTCAGCAACGAAGGGCCAGTATGGAAGCGACAGACGTCAAGGGACTGCAGGCTGAACTGAAGAAGCGGATGGAAGCACACGTCGAGTTCGTTCGCAAAGAACTCGCAGGCGTGAGGACCGGCCGCGCATCAACGGACATGCTGGCCGGCGTGGTCGTCGAAGCGTACGGCTCGAAAATGCCGATCAACCAGGTGGCCACGCTCTCGATTCCCGAGCCGGCGCTGATCGTCGCGCAGCCGTTCGACCCGTCGATCATGGCCGCGCTCGAGCGCGCCGTGCGCCTGTCGGATCTCGGCCTGAACCCGGCGAGCGACGGCAAGGTGCTGCGCATCCCGATTCCATCGCTGACCGAGGAACGCCGCAAGGAGCTGTCACGTCACGTGCACAAGATGGCCGAAGAGGGCCGCAACCACGTGCGCGTCGTCCGCCGCGAAGCCAACGACAAGCTCAAGAAGCTCCTGAAAGAACACAAGATTTCGGAAGACGACGAGAAGCGCGCGATCGATGACGTGCAGAAGATCACCGACGGGCACATCAAACTGATCGACGAGCTGCAGCAGAAGAAGGACCACGAACTGCTCGGCAAGTAGACACCCGATGGCCGAATCCCGAAGCTACTTCACTCACCTCGAATGCAGCAGTGGATGCGGCGCCGGGCCATTCGACCCCAGGGAAGTGCACTTCCTCTGCCCGGGATGCAAGTTGCCGATGCTGGCCCGCTACGACCTCAGGGCCGCGCGGGCGTGGAAGAAAGAGTCGCTGGTCGGGCGTGCCCCGACCATGTGGCGGTATCGCGAAATGATGCCGTTGCTCGCCGGCGATGATCCGGTCACGCTCGGCGAGGGCTTCACGCCGCTGATCCACGCCAAGCGCCTCGGCGCCACCCTTGGGCTCGAGCGGCTGCTCGTCAAGGATGAATCGCTCAACCCGACGAATTCCTTCAAGGCGCGCGGCCTCTCGGCCGCAATCTCTCGCGCGAAGGCCCTCGGCGCACAAACCGTGTTCCTCCCCACCGCCGGCAATGCCGGCAATGCCGCTGCGGCCTATGCCGCTGCGGCCGGCATGAAGTGCGAAGTGTTCATCCCGAAGGACGCCAAGCAGCCCTTCATCGACGAATGCCG
>CAZBYY010000450.1:0-246 GCA_964495855.1 uncultured Acidobacterium sp.
ATGGCGACTTCGATCTGTTCCTCGCCAACCAGGCCGGCGGCACCGACGCGCTGTGGCGCAACGACGGCAATGCCTTCACCGACATCGCGCCGCAGATGCACATGACCGGCCCGAAGCGAACCGTCGATGAAGGCGGCGTCGGCTGCGCGATCGGCGACTTCGACAACGACGGCGACCTCGACGTGCTCGTCAACGTGAACGACGGGCCCGCGAAGCTCTACAGGAACGACGGCGGCAACCGCAGCC
>CAZBYY010000450.1:256-2400 GCA_964495855.1 uncultured Acidobacterium sp.
GGTCACAACCAGCTGTATCGCCGCAATGCCGACAAGACGTTCACGGATGTTGCCGCGGCGATGGGCGTCGGCGTCGAGAATCACGCCGTCGGCGCCGACTGGGGCGACTTCGACAACGACGGCGATCTCGACCTGTCGGTGATGTCGTACGTGGGCCCCGTCGACGCACAGCAGCCGATGAACGCGCTGTTCCGCAACGACTTGTCTCGCCGCAGCGGCAAAGCCGCGAAGGCGGACGGCGCAAAAGGCGCGGACGGCGCAAAAGGCTTTGTCAACCTGCTGACGAAAGACAGCCCGCTCAATCTCGGGGATCACGGGACGCAGTTTGTCGACTTCGATCGCGACGGCGGCCTCGACCTGAACATCACGCGCGGCTACACCGCGTCGGGCGGGCACTTCCTGTTCCGGAATACGCTTGCGGATGCGATCAAGCGCCGCAGCCTGAGCGTCATGGTGCTCGATGCGGCTGGGCATCAGACCCGGTTCGGATCCGAAGTGCGGCTGAAGGATGCGAACGGCCGCGCGCTCGCCACGCGCATCGTGCCGACCGGCGGCGGCTACAACTCGCAGAGCGCCGGGCCCGTGCACTTCGGTTTGACGTCGATGTCTCCGGTGAATGTCGAAGTGACGTTCATGACGAGAGCCGGCCGCAAGACGCAGGTCGTGCGCAACGTGTCACCCGCGGAGCACCATGGCAAGTCGCTGATCGTCCGGCAGGACAGGTAGCGGCCGCCGGCGCGCGCTACCCGGCTGCCGGATCGGCCAGCGACGACAACTGCTCGACGTCGGTAAACGCCAGCGACTCCGAATTCACGCAGTGGCGCTGGCCGGTCGGCGGCGGGCCATCGGGAAACACGTGACCCAGGTGACAGTCGCACCGCGCGCACAAGATCTCGACGCGACGCATGCCGTAGCTGGTGTCGGGTTTCGTCGCGACGTTCTCGTCGGCAATCGGCTGGAAGAAGCTCGGCCACCCGGTGCCGGAGTTGAACTTGGCATTCGACGCAAACAGCGGCAGCCCGCAACAGACGCACGTATAGACGCCCGTGCGCTTGTTGTCGAGGAGCGTGCCGCAGAACGGGCGCTCCGTGCCGTGGGCGCGAGCGACGGCATACTGCTCGGGCGTGAGCTGCGCGCGCCACTCGGCATCGCTCTTCTCCACGCGCGGCAGATCAATCGGTCCCGTCAATTGCCCAGCCTGGTTGAATACGCGCACCTGTACGGTCTTCATGTCGATCGATCGTACCTCAGCCCGCGGCTCGGCTATATTACGAGCGCCCTCTTTTTGAGAGGTATGCAAGGAGCTGAGATGCGCAAAGTGCTTTCACTCGTCGTCGCTGGCTTGATCTCGGCGTCATGCGCCCCTACCGTGAACGTTGAACAGGAGAAAGCCGCGCTGATGAAGCGCGATGCCGATTGGGCGAAGGCTGCGACCGCCCCGGACACGTTCGCGGCATTCATGGCGCCCGACGCCACCTTCGCGATGCCGGGCGCACCGGAGATGAAGGGCAGCAAGACGATCCAGGACGCCATGGGCGGGATGATGAAGGCGCCCGGCTTCAAGGTCACGTGGACGGCTTCATCCGCCGATGTCGGCGGCGACGTGGGCTACACGCACGGCACCTACGAGCTGACGATGAACAACACCGGCGGCCAGCCCGCGGTGGAAAAAGGCAGCTACATCACGACGTGGAAGAAGATCAACGGCACGTGGATGGTGGTGCACGACATGGGCGTCCCCAACGCGCCGACGGTGATGTCGTCGCCGATGGTCGTCACGCCGGCCGCCAACATCAAGTGGATGGACGCGCCGCCGTTCCTGCCGAAGGGCGCCAAGCTCGCGGTGTTGATCGGCGATCCGAGCAAGCCGGAACCGTTCACCCTCCGGCTGCAGATGCCGGACGGCTACAAGATCGCGCCGCACACGCATCCAAACGACGAGCACGTCACCGTACTGTCTGGTACGTTCCGCGCGGCGATGGGGACGGCGTGGGATGACAAGGCCCTCGGTGATTTCGCGCCGGGCAGCTACGCCAACATGGCGGCGGGCATGGCCGCCGTCGCGGGGGCCAGCGGCGTCACCGGCGAGCGGGTACACCGCGGCGGGCGGCGCGTCGTGAACTACGTCAATCCGGCGGACGATC
>CAZBYY010000451.1:0-2393 GCA_964495855.1 uncultured Acidobacterium sp.
ACGGCAGGCCGATGGCGCGCATCGAGGGGCCGCTGTAGGTTTGATCGAGGTTGAAGAACGCCTCGCCCGTCATTTCGGCGATCAGCTTCACGCGCGAGCGGCTGGGATAGCCCATGCCGATGCCCCAGATGAAGCCCTTCGTCAGGTTGTAGCCGTCAGGACTGCCGCGGAAGTTCAAGCCCGCCGACATCGTGAGATCGACCTGCTGGGCGAACTCGCGCGAGGCAATCAGGTCGAACCACATGTCCGCCTTGCCGGTGCCGAGGCCGTTGTCCTTGCTGGCGGTCGGGAGCTTGCCGGCAACGCGCAGCGCCACGGCAACGTTGTTGTCCTTCGCCTGGGAGTGCAGGTTGAACTTTGCGCCAACCGTCGCATCGCCGATCCCGTCAGACCAGGCGGAGTTGATCAGGTAGTTCTGTGACTGGCCGCGATAGGCGACCGGAGAGGCATCGGCGTTGATACGCCGGTATCCCAGCGAGCCGAAGATCTCGACGCGATCGGTCGCGCCGAAGGCGAACATGCCGCCAATGTCGGAGATGTTGGAGATGTTTTCGCTGCGATTGAGCGCGATGCGCTGCGCACCGGCCGTCCACTCGCCCTTGGGCAACGTCTCCGCGATAGGCACGAACCAGAGGCCGGTATCACCGACCACTGTGCTACTGCCGGGTCTGGAGTCCTGTGCGAACGCGGCAGCCACGAACGACAAGCTCAGCGCTAGGCTGATCGCCAGAAGGCGAAGGATTTTCATATATGGAAGTGTAGAGCCGGTTTTCCCGTATGTCAAACGTACTGGCGGGGTTAGCGGCTATTCAACTTCCGGATCTGATTTTTTGGATTTCCCAAAAATCCACACGACTGCAATGCCGATGATGTAGAGCCCGACCATCGGCAGGCCGACCAGGATCTGGTTGGCGGGGCTGCCGTCAGGCGTAATGATGGCCGCGACGATGAAAATGATGAGGAAGGCGTACTTGAAGTTGCGCGCCAGGAACCCGGCCGTCACGATGCCCAGCCGTGCGAGCACGAACATGATGACGGGCATCTGGAACACCAGGCCCATGCCGAGGCCGAGCTTCACGTACATGTCCCAGACCGGCTCGATACGCGGCATGAACACCATGTATTCGTTCGAGAAGGAGGCGAAGAACTTCCACGCCGCAGGGAACAGGACGTAATGCGAGAACGCGAACCCGATGATGAACAGCGATGACGAGCTGATCACGAACGGAATCGCCAGCCGTTTTTCCTTCGCATACAAGCCTGGCGCGATGAACAGCCACACCTGCCACATGATGTACGGCGACGAGATCAGGATGCCCGTGACGAGCGCGACCTTGATCCAGAGGAAGAACGCTTCGCCCGGATCGGTGTAGACGAACTTGCCGCCCGGGATGCTCGCCGTCAGGTGCGCGTAGACGAAGGCGAACACGTAATTCGCGACGGCAAACGCCGCAATGAACCCGATGAGCAGCGCGACGACCGCATGCGTGATGCGCTTGCGGAGCTCGTCCAGATGCTCGAGGAACGTCATCCGGCCTTCGCCGACTTCCTCCAGCTCGTCATCAAACGGCGAGAACCCGTCCGGTTTGGCCGGCAGGTTCTCATCGTCGGTTCGATTTTGCGGGAATGGAACGAGAGCCACTATTCAGGTGCCGAGTGCCTAAGGTGCCTAAGGTGCCTAAGGTGCCTACAGTGCTTAGGAGCGCGAGACCGTGTGGCTTTCGTCCGGCTTTGGGAACGCGGCGCCTGCCGTGTCCTGCTCGGCCTTGACCTTCGCGGCGGCTTCCTTCTGTTCCTCGATCTTGATCTCCTGCTCGAGCGTGTTCTGGAGGTCGGTAGACGCCTTCTTGAATTCGTTGATGCTGCGGCCCAGGGACTTGCCAAGCTCTGGCAGTTTCCGAGGTCCGAAGATGATGAGCGCGATCACCAGGATGATGATCAACTCGGGCATGCCGATGGAACCAAACATATAAGTGCTCCCTTATGAACCCCGGGACGGCCGGTTTAGGGCCAAAACCGTCCAAGAGGTAAGTATAGTACCATCCCTTATGCGCAGTCGAACTACCGTTGCCGCCCTGGTCGTAATTCTCGTATCTGCCTTGGTAGGCGGGGTTTACGGGAAGAGCGCACCCGCCGCCACCGAAGCTGTTTCCGATCATTACAAGAATTTCACGGCGGCGCTCACGGCGATCCAGACGCAGTATGCCGAGCCGGTCGAATCCGATCGCATGGTGTACGGCGCGATCAACGGCATGTTGCAGACGCTCGACCCGCACTCGAGCTTCTTCGACCCGCGCTCCTACGCGCAGATGCGCGAGCGGCAGGAAGGCCGTTACTACGGTCTCGGCCTCACCATTCAATCGATCGACGGTGACATCACCGCGGCCGAGACG
>CAZBYY010000452.1:0-2392 GCA_964495855.1 uncultured Acidobacterium sp.
AGCACGAGCAGGTCTTCCTTGCTTGCGCCCGACGCTTCGAGCGCCCGGCGTGCGCCCTCTTCGCCGATCGCCTTCGCGGAGACCTGGACGCCTTCAGCGGTGTAGCGCGTGTAGATCAAGCCGCCGGCGCCGGCCTGCTTGGCCATCTCGACGAGTTCATCGACCTCGCGCCGTGAATACTTCGCGGCGTTGGGAATGACGAACCCGCGCACGGTGCCGCCGTGCTCGATCGCCTCGCGGAAGATGCCGAACGGCGAGTCCTTGAAGATCGGACCGAAGTCCTGGATCTCGAGTCCAAAGCGCAGGTCGGGCTTGTCGGATCCGTACTTGGCGATCGCCTCCGCGTACGTCATGCGTCGGAACGGCCGCGGCACGTCGACGCCGATCTCGCGGAAGCAGGCCGCCAGTGCGCCCTCGACGATCTCGTAGATCAGCGGCGGCGTGGCGAACGACACTTCGAGGTCGACCTGCGTGAACTCGAGCTGGCGATCGGCGCGCAGCGCCTCGTCGCGGAAACAGCGCGCGATCTGCACGTAGCGGTCGAAGCCGGCGATCATCAGGATCTGCTTCAGCATCTGCGGCGACTGCGGCAGCGCGTAGAACTCGCCCGGATGCATGCGCGCCGGCACCAGAAAGTCGCGCGCCCCTTCAGGCGTCGACTTCATCAGGATCGGCGTTTCGATTTCAAAGAAGCCCTGTTCGTCGAAGTACTTCCGCAGCGCCAGCGTGATGCGATGCCGGAGCGCGATGTTGTGCTGCAGCTTCGGCCGGCGCAGATCGAGGTATCGATACTTCAGGCGCGTCTCTTCCGACACGTTCTGGTCTTCGGCGATCGAAAACGGCGGCGTCTTCGCCTCGTTGAGGATCCGGAGCTCCTTCGCGCGGACTTCCACCTCGCCCGTCGGCAGGTCCTTGTTCACGGTATCAGCGGACCGGCGCTCGACCTCGCCCAGCACCGCGACCACGAATTCCGACCGCACCCGCTTGGCGCGCTCGAGCAGCGCCTCGTCGCCCTCGATGACCACCTGCGTCAGGCCGTGGCGATCGCGGATGTCGAAAAACAACAGCGATCCCATGTCGCGGACGCGATGCACCCATCCAAGGAGGACGACCTGCTTCTCCACGTCCTCGGGGCGAAGCGCGCCGCAGGTGTGAGTTCGAGCGAGAGTTCCTAACTGTTCGGCCATAAATGACGATCGTTCTACGGGCGTGCGACGAACGCGCGGATCTCCGATCGCGCCATGGTTCGTTGCTCGCCGGTCTTCATATTCTTTACCGTGACGGTGTGATTCGCCAGTTCGTCGGCACCGATCACGGCGACGAATGGAATGCCGCGCGCCGACGCATACTTGAACTGCTTGTCGCCGACCTTCTTGCCGTCGTCAGTCGGCGATTCCGGATAGAGCTCGACGCGCAGGCCGCTCTTGCGCAAATCGTTTGCGAAGCCCAGGTACAACTCGGTTCGATTCGCGAACCACTGGACGACCATGACGTCTGCCGGCGCCGACACCACCGACGCCGGGAACATGCCGCGCTCGCCCATCACGACCAGGATGCGTTCGAGGCCGAGCGAAATGCCGCTGGCCGGAATGCTCTCGCCGGAGAACATGCCGATCAGGTTGTCGTACCGCCCGCCGCCGCCGAGGCTGCCCGCAAGATCGGCGACGCGGATCTCGAAGATCGGCCCCGTGTAGTACGACAGGCCGCGAGCCAGGTACGCATCCAGCTTCAAATGCGGCCCGGCGCTTGACTGCTTGCACAGCGCAAAGATCTGCAACAGCTCGCGGACGGCGGTCTTGCCTTCCTCGTCCAGCGACTCACCGAGCGCTGCGAGCGTCGACTCGCTCGCCGATCCAAGCAGCGCACCCAGCTTGTCGGCAACGGCGCTGCCGATGCCGCGCTCATCGAACTCTTTCTTCACGCCGTCGAGCCCGACCTTGTCGAGCTTGTCCATTGCAACGAGCGCCGCCCCATGCAGGTCAGGCGCGATCCCGACATGATTCAAGACCGCGTTGAGCAGCTTGCGGTGATTGACGACGATCTGGAAATCGGTGAAGCCGAGCCGCACGAACACATCAGCGGCGGCCGAGAGCAACTCTGCTTCCACAGTCATCGACGTCGAGCCGATCGCGTCCACGTCGCACTGGTAGAACTCGCGGAAGCGGCCCTTCTGCGGCCGATCCGCCCGCCACACCGGCTGCACCTGGTAGCGCTTGAAGAACTTCGGCAGCTTGCTGCGATACTCCGCCACCACGCGGGCGAGCGGCACCGTGAGGTCGTAGCGAAGTGCGAGATCCGCCTGCCCTGTCTCCGCGCCTTCGCCGCGCTTGAGGATCTTGAAGATCAGCCGATCGCCTTCTTCGCCGTACTTGCCCTGCAAGGTCTCGAGGTT
>CAZBYY010000453.1:0-1269 GCA_964495855.1 uncultured Acidobacterium sp.
CCGGCATCACCAACCGGCTGCTCGCGCGTTTCGTTCGCGCAGCGGCCGTGAACTTCGACGCCGCACTGTCGTACTTCCCGCGCACGGGATTTGTCGCCGGCAATCCCGTCCGACCGGAGTTTTTTCCGGCGCCGAACGAGGAGGCGAATGATCGATTCACTCAGCCGCACGATGCGGCACGGGTCCTGATCTTTGGCGGTTCTCAGGGCGCGCACGCGATCAACGTGGCCATGGTGGAGGCAGCGCCGCGGCTGGCAGCCGCCGGGATACGCGTTGCGATCACCCACCAGACCGGCGAGCGCGATCTGGATTTGGTGCGCGCCGCGTATCAGCGCGCCGGCGTCGCGGCCAGGGTCGAGGCCTTCATCTTCCAAATCGACGGAGCGATGAAGGACGCCGACGTCGTCATCTGCCGGAGCGGCGCGACGACGCTGGCGGAACTGGCGGCATCGGGAACTCCGGCGGTGCTCGTGCCGTTGCCGACGTCGACCGACGACCACCAGCGGAAGAACGCTGAGGAGTTCGCCAAGAGCGGCGCGGCGGTGGTCGTGGAGGAGCGCGAGCTGACGACGATGCTCGAACGCACGTTGTCCGGGCTGCTTGGCGATCGCGACCGACTGGCGCGGATGTCGGCGGCGGCGCGGCAACTGGCGAGGCCTGATGCGGCGGAACGAATTGCCGATCGCGCGGCGCAACTGGCCGGCGTGGGACGCGGATGATGCTCGGCAAGACGCGGCGCATCCATTTCGTCGGCATCGGCGGCATCGGGATGAGCGGCATCGCCGAGCTGCTCGCGAATCTCGGATACGCGGTGTCCGGATCCGACGCGAAGCGCTCGAGCGTGACGGAGCGGCTGGAATCGCTGGGCGTCACGGTGCACGCCGGTCACGCGGCGGCCCATGTGGGTGACGCGGACGTGGTGGTGTTCTCGTCCGCGGTCCGGCCGGACAACCCGGAGGTCGCCGAAGCCGAGCGCCGCCGGATTCCGGTGATTCCTCGAGCGGAGATGCTCGCGGAGTTGATGCGGCTGCGATTCGGCATCGCCGTCGCAGGCGCGCATGGCAAGACGAGCACGACGTCGATGATCGCGCTGGTGCTCGAGCGGGCCGGACTCGATCCGACGGCGGTGATCGGCGGCCGCCTGAGTGCGTTCGGCAGCAACGCGCGGCTCGGGCAGGGTGAGTGCATGGTGGCGGAAGCGGACGAGAGCGATCGCTCGTTCCTCAAGCTGTCGCCATCGATTGCGGTGATCACGAACATCGATCGCGA
>CAZBYY010000453.1:1279-2385 GCA_964495855.1 uncultured Acidobacterium sp.
GAGCACCTCGAGAACTACGGCAGCTTCGACGACCTGCAGCAGGCCTTCATCGACTTCGCCAACAAGGTGCCGTTCTACGGCGCCGTGGTGGCGTGCGCCGACGATGCGGAGCTCTGCAAGGTGATGCCGCAGTTCCGCCGGCGCGTGATTCGCTACGGCATAGCGCCGGGCAATGGCTCCGACGATCGCCCGGCGGGCCTCGGCGTGGTCGCGACCCATGTGACGCTCGACGGCTTTGGCTCCATATCCACCATCGAACGCCGCGAAAGGCGAGGTGCGGCCGCCGTCAACGAGACACTCGGGCGCTTGACGCTGTCGGTGCCCGGCCGCCATTCGGTGCAGAACGCGCTGGCGGCCGTCGCCGTCGGCCTCGAACTTGATGTGCCGTTTGCGACGATCGCCGCCGCACTGTCGGAATTCAGGGGCGCCGAACGCCGCTTCGAGCATCGCGGCGTCGTCAACGGTGTCACCGTAATCGACGATTACGGTCACCATCCCACGGAGATTGCTGCGGTGATCGCGGCCGCCCGTGCGGCAAAGCCGTCACGCATCGTCGTGGCGTTCCAGCCGCACCGCTACACGCGCACGCGCGACCTGATGACCGAGTTTGGCCTCGCGCTCGCGGCCGCCGATGAAGTCGTGCTGACGGATATTTACGCGGCCAGCGAGGATCCGATTCCCGGCATCACCGTCGAGGCTCTTGCTGAGGCCGTCAACCGGCAGCGGTCGGCGCCGGTGCATGTCGTCCCACGGCTTGATGAGGTTGCCTCGCGCGTCGCCGATCTCGTTCGCCCGGGTGACCTGGTGATCACGCTCGGCGCGGGATCGATCGGCGGCCTCGCCACCGCGCTCGTCGCCGAACTTGAGCGCCGCCACGGCCGGCAGGAGGCGCGGTGATGTCCACCGTTGTTGCCGCCACCGACAAGCGATTCAAGCGCGCGCAAGTCAAGCCGGCGCGCAAGAAGACGTCGCGCGCGAAATACGCCTGGCTCGCGACCCGCATCGTGGTGCTGCTGGCGCTGCTGGGGTACGGCGTCTACAAGAGCGTGGCGCTGATCGGCGCCTCGTCGACGCCGCAGCCCAGCCACATGACCGTGCGCGGGCAC
>CAZBYY010000454.1:0-2384 GCA_964495855.1 uncultured Acidobacterium sp.
TCGCACCCGGTGGTGTTCGACGTGCCGAAGGGCATCGACGTCGCGATCGACAAGCAGACGCACATCACGGTGACGGGTGTCGACCGGCAGCTCGTCGGCCAGGTCGCCGCGGATTTGCGCCGGCTGCGCAAGCCCGACCCGTATCAGCAGAAGGGCGTCCGCTACACGGGTGAAGTGCTCAAGAAGAAGGCCGGTAAGACGGGGGCCAAGTAATCCGGCGATCTCGTGATCGAGTGAGCTCGTGATTTGGTGACTTATGAGAATTAAGACGAAGGAAGATCGCCGCGATCGGATCAAGTTCCGCATTCGCAAGCGCATGACCGGCACGGCGCAGAAGCCGCGCCTGAGCGTGTTCCGCAGCGTGGCCCACATCTACGTGCAGGTCATCGACGACATGAACGGCCAGACGATCGCGTCGGCGTCGACGGTGGATCCGAAGGTCAAGGGCGGGATGCCGAAGGGCGTCGGCGGCGGCAACATCAAGGGCGCCGAGTTGATCGGCAAGACGATTGCCGAGCGCCTGAAGGAAAAGGGCATCACCAAGGTCGTGTTCGATCGGAACGGGTTCCTCTATCACGGCCGTGTGCGAGCCGTTGCCGAAGCCGCGCGCTCGGCGGGGTTGGAGTTTTAAATGCGTCAACGCGAAAAGATCGATCCGTCGCAGCTCGACATCAAGGACACCGTGGTGGCGATCAACCGCGTCACCAAGGTCGTCAAGGGCGGCAAGAACCTGAGCTTCAGCGCCCTCGTCGTGGTGGGTGACGGCCATGGGGTCGTCGGCTACGGCGTCGGGAAGGCGAAGGAAGTGCCGTCGGCGATCAAGAAGGGCATCGAGGCGGCGAAGAAGAACCTGATCCGCGTCCCGGTCCAGGGCACGACGGTGCCGCACCCCGTGGTCGGCCGCTACGGCGCCGGCCGCGTGCTGCTGAAGCCCGCTCCGGACGGCACCGGCATCATCGCCGGCGGCGCGGTTCGCGCGGTCGTCGAATCGGCAGGCGTCACCAATGTGTTGACGAAGTCGCTCGGTTCCGCCAATCCGCACAACGTGGTGCGTGCGGCGTTCACCGCGCTGTCGGAATTGAAGGATCCGGGCAAGCTGCTGCGCCTGCGCGGCAAGGATCTCGAGGAAGCGAAGGCTTAGTCATGGCGAAGGCGAAGGAAACCAAGACGGTCACCGTCACGCTGGTGAAGAGCCCGATCGGGTTCGAGAAGAGCCAGGGCAAGACGGTCGAGAGCATGGGGCTGCGCCGGCTGAACCACTCGGTGACGCTGAAGGACACGCCCGAGACGCGCGGAATGATTTTCAAGGTCCGTCACCTCGTGACGGTGAGTGAGTAACCATGGGTCTGAATAATCTCAAGCCGGCCGAGGGGTCGAAGTTCGAGCGCAAGCGCGTCGGCCGCGGGCCCGGATCGGGCAACGGCAAGACCGCGGGTCGCGGCAACAAGGGCGCGCAGTCGCGGTCGGGCTGGAAGTACAAGCGCGGCTTCGAAGGCGGCCAGATGCCGCTGCATCGGCGCGTGCCGAAGCGCGGCTTCAACAACATTTTCCGCACCGAGTACGACGTGGTGAACCTCGATCAGCTCGAGCAGCTGTTCGCCCAGGGCGCCATCGTGACGGTTGACGCGCTGCGCGATGCGGGCATCGTCAGCAGCCGCACCGCGAAGGTCAAGGTGCTGGCGCGCGGCGAGGTGAAGAAGGCGCTCACCGTGCAGGCGCACAAGTTCAGCGGCAAGGCGGCGGAGAAGATCGCCGCGGCCGGTGGGAAGGCAGAAGCGATCGCGAGTTAACGACCGGCGGGGCGTGGGCCCCGGAGGTCTTGCCTGCCGCGCCGGAGCGTCGGCGTAGGCGGGAGGGAAACGTGCTCGAAACTTTAAAAAACCTGTTCGCCGTCGCGGATCTGCGCAACCGGGTGCTCTTTACCTTCGGGTTGCTGGCGGTGTATCGCATCGGTAACCACATCCCGACTCCGGGTGTGAACTCGGAAGCCCTGCGGATCATGGCGGAGCAGGCCCAGAACACGATGTTCGGCCTGTACGACATGTTCACCGGCGGCAGCATGTCGCGCATCACCATCTTCGCCCTTGGCGTGATGCCGTACATCAGCTCGTCGATCATCCTGCAGCTGCTGACGGTGGTCTGGCCGTACCTCGAGCGCCTGTCGAAAGAGGGCGAGCTCGGCCGCCGCAAGATCACCCAGTACACGCGCTACCTGACGCTGGTGCTCGCGGCCGTGCAGTCGCTCGGCATCGCCATCTACCTCGAGCGCCAGACGCAGATCGCCGGCGGCCTGCCGCTGGTTTACGAGCCTGGCTGGGCGTTCCGCCTCGGCGCGATGCTGACGCTGACGACCGGCACGATGTTCATCATGTGGCTCGGCGAGC
>CAZBYY010000455.1:0-2378 GCA_964495855.1 uncultured Acidobacterium sp.
AGCGCGGTGCCGTGGAGGTCGTCGAGGATGAGGTGCACGAACGCGAGCACCAGCTTGCGCAGCTTCTGTTCGGGCGACGAGGTCTCCGCTTCGACGTCGGCCATCAGCGCCAGCAGCTTGTCGAGCGAGTACTCGTGGCAGGCGTAGAGAATCTCTTCCTTGTTCTTGAAGTAGTAGTAGAGATTGCCCTTCGTCATTTCGAGCGCGGACGCAATTTCGTCCACGCTCGCGCCGTGATAGCCGCGGCGCCGGAACGCGGCGGCCGCGCTCTTGAGGATGTCGATTCGCCTATCGCTGGCTGCCGGCTGTCGTGACATGGATCTGGTCTTTTATACCACGAGTTTGAACGAGCGTTTAAAGCCGTAGTAAACTGCGCCTGTGGAACAAACGACGGCCGCTCCGCCATCGGTGACGTTCGAAACCGATCCCTCGAAATACAAGCACTGGAAGCTCACGATCGACGGCCCCGTCGCGACGCTCGCGATGGACGTGCGTGAAGACGGCGGGCTCCGGCCCGACGACTACAAGCTCAAGCTCAATTCCTACGACCTCGGCGTGGACATCGAGCTGGCTGACGTCCTGCAGCGCCTGCGCTTCGAACATCCGGAAGTGCACGCCGTCGTGCTGACCAGCCTCAAGCCGCGCATCTTCTGCGCCGGCGCCAACATCTTCATGCTCGGCACGTCGAGCCACGGCTTCAAGGTGAACTTCTGCAAGTTCACCAACGAGACGCGGCTCGGCATGGAAGACATGAGCGCCAACAGCGGCATCAAGTTCCTCGCCGCGATCAACGGCATCTGCGCCGGCGGCGGCTACGAACTGGCGCTCGCCTGCGACGAGATCATCATCGTTGACGATGGCAGTGCGTCGGTCGCGCTGCCGGAGACGCCGCTGCTTGGCGTGCTGCCCGGCACCGGCGGCCTCACCCGCGTCGTCGACAAGCGGAAGGTGCGCCGCGACCTCGCCGATGACTTCAGCACGTTGACGGAAGGCGTACGCGGCAAGCGCGCGGTTGAAGGCCGCTTCGTCGATGCGACCTATCCGACCAGCAAGTTCCAGGAGGCGGTGGCCAAGCGGGCGCAGGAACTCGCGGCCGCGTCCGATCGTCCGGCGAGCGGTCCAGGCATTGTCCTCGGTCCGCTGAATCCCGTGATCAGTGGCGATGCCATTCAGTACAAGTACGTCGCGGGGCGGATCGATCGCGCCAAGCGCACCTGCGAACTGACGATCTCGGCTCCCGACAGTCCGCAGCCCGCATCCGGCGACGAGTACGTGAAGGCCGGCGATCAGTCGTGGGCGCTTCGCGCGTTCCGCGAACTTGATGACTGCCTGCTGCGCCTGAGGCTCAACGAGCCTGAAGTCGGCACGGTGATCGTGCGTGCGACGGGCGATCCCAATGCCGTGATCGCCGTCGATGACGTGCTGCACGCCAACCGGTCGCACTGGCTGGTGCGCGAGATCATTGGCCACATTCGCCGCACGTTGAAGCGGATGGATTTGACCTCGCGATCGTTCTTCGCGCTCATCGAGCCGGGGAATGCGTTCGCGGGCACGCTGTTCGAACTGGTCCTCGCCGCCGATCGTGCGTACATGCTCGATCACCCGGATGAGGACAACACGGTTCGCCTGTCGGTGATGAACGGCGGCGCGTATCCGATGAGCAACGGCCTCTCCCGCCTGCAGGTCCGCTTTCTCGGCGAGCCCCAATCGGTGGACAAGGCGCTGTCGCATGATGGCCCCTTCACCGCGCCGGAGGCGCTGGCCGCGGGCCTCGTCTTCTCGGCGCCTGATGACATCGACTGGGACGATGAAGTGCGCATGGCGATCGAAGCGCGCGCGGCATTCTCACCCGACGCATTGACCGGGATGGAAGCGAACCTGCGCTTCGCGGGTCCCGAAACCATGGAGACGAAGATCTTCGGTCGCCTCACCGCGTGGCAGAACTGGATCTTCCAGCGCCCGAACGCCGTCGGCGAAAAGGGCGCGCTGATGACTTACGGCCGCGAGGGTCGCCCCTCGTTCGACTTCAAACGCACGTAGCGCGAGTGTTCCTATGATCTCCAGCGAAAAGATTCCAAACAACGTTGGCCTTTCGAGCGACAAGCGCCTGCAGCGCGCGCTCGAGCACTGGCAGCCCGCCTATCTCGATTGGTGGCGTGAGATGGGGCCGGAGGGATTCCAGGACCATCACCAGGTCTACCTGCGCACGGCGGTGAGCGTGGATGCCGCCGGCTGGGCGCACTTCGACTACGTGCGCCTGCCCGAGTATCGCTGGGGCATCTTCCTCGCCGAACAGGCGCACGATCGCCGCATCGGTTTCGGCGACTTCAAGGGTCAGCCCGTGTGGCAAGAAGTGCCGGGCGAGTTCCGCAACCAGT
>CAZBYY010000456.1:0-2353 GCA_964495855.1 uncultured Acidobacterium sp.
ACGGTGAAGGCATCCACGCCGACTTCGGCCTCGAACCGCTGCGACAGCACCACCTGGTAGATGTCTCCGGCGGCGATGTACTCCTTGGCTTTCTTGACGATGGATTCGTAGGTCGCCTGCGCCATGTTCGAGACCAGGTTCACGCCGCTGCTGCCCGACGGCCGCTTCAGCGACAACGCGCGTTCGAGCTCGCGCTCCAGGAACTCGATCTTCGCGCACGCAAACTGGTAGAGCGACTTCAGGTCTTCGTCACCCGAGATGCGCGCATTGGCGATCAACAGGATGCGATGCTGCACGTGGTCGAAGGCCAGGACGGTATCGAACAGCATGAACCCCGCATCGTCGCGCGTGATCTCGCCGTCGCCGGTCCGCTTGGTGGTCGGCTCGAACCACGCAGCGGTGTCGTAGCCGAGGTATCCGACCGCGCCGCCCGTAAAGCGCGGCAGGCCGGGCACGAATGGCGACTGGAAGCTGTTCATCAACTCCCGGAGCGTGTCGATAAAGGGCTTTTCGGCATCCGTCGTGGCGCCCGCCTTCTCGATCGTCGTCTTGCCGTCGCGTCCGCGCAGCACGAGGAACGGGTCCTTGCCGAGGAAGGAATAGCGCCCGACATGCTCGCCTCCTTCAACGCTTTCAAACAGGAACGCGTAGTCGGAATGTTCGGCGACCTTGAGGAACGCCGAGACGGGCGTCAGCAAGTCCGCGACGAGCTCTTTGACGACGGGCACAAACGTCGCGCGCTTGGCCAGATCTACGAATTCATCGAACGAAGTCAGTTTCACTGCGCTGCCTCTGTGGATTGTGGGAACTGTGCGAGCCGCCTGACCGCGGCGTCCCGCATGACTTTGTCGGCCGGCCGTCCGCCGGTCCACCATTCAAACTGTGCTTGCGCCTGCGCGACGAGCATGTCGAGCCCGCCGATCGTGCGGCATCCCGCTCGCGCGGCGTCCTGGAGCAGCCGGGTGCGCGGCGGGTTGTAGACGAGGTCGTAGACCATGCCGCCGCTGTGGAACAGGTAATCGTCCGGCAGCGGCGACGCGTTGAGCCGCGGCGAGGTGCCCACGGGCGTGGTGTTGACGAGCACGTCCCACGTCGCCGGATCGGGCGGAAACGGTGCCACCGTGGCACCCGTGAGCGTCGCCACGGCCTGTGCCTGTTCGGGACGCCGCGCCGCGATGCTCACGCGCACGCCGGCAGACGCGAGCGCGACCGACACCGAGCGGGCCGCGCCACCGGCGCCGAGGACCATTGCGCGCAGTCCACGCAGATGCATCGCGGCTTCGAGCGGCGCGAGAAAGCCGCTGACGTCGGTGTTTGTCCCGAGCCACTGTTCCGCCTCGCGTCGCAGCGTGTTGACGGATTGAATGCGCCGGCTGACGGGATCGCATTCACCAGCGAGCTCGAACGCGTTGATCTTGAACGGCGCCGTCACGCTGGCACCGTGAAGTCCGACCCCATTGGCAAACGCGATGAAATCGTTGAGGTCCGACGCCGCCAGCGGCAGGTAGACGGCGTCCATGTTGGCCGAGCGAAACGCGGCATTGTGCATCGCCGGTGAAACCGAATGCGTCACGGGCCTTCCAAGTACTCCGTAGACGGCGGTATGCCCCGTGATGTGGCGGAATCGATATTCCTGGTGCATCACCTCCAAGGAGACCTGCCCCGGTGCGACGCCGTCACCCGCGTAGGTCCACGCCGAGCCCATCCAGCTCGCCAGCACGCGCGAAGCGATGCCCGACTCGCCCATCGCGATCAGCACCATCGGCACGCGCGAGTTCGCGCCGAGATTGCGGAGCGTGAGGTTGTCAGAGAGTCGATGCGCCATCACAGCGAGCTTCACCACTTCGGCGCCGCTGGCGCGCATGGCGTGCGCCTTCGCATCGATGTCGATCGGCATGCCCGAGAAGTCGTGGTGTGAGAGGACGATGCGCCGGCCGCCGGTCTGATCGAGGAGGTCGGCGCACGGCAGGTTCCATTCGAGGTCGACGTACTCGGCGCCGAGCGCGATCGCCTCCTGGAGGATCGCGCGACGCTCGTCTTCCGACCCCCTGAAGTAACCGCCCTGGGACTGATGCCGGCACGTGATGAGAACAGGTTTCCGGCGCCCGGCGAGGGCGGCGGCCGCACTGGGATCGGCGACCATGTCCAGGCGCAGCTCGACCATGTCGGCGTCGCCGACGTCATCACGTCGTCGCCTCAATTCGGCCATCGAGTCGGCCGTCACGGTCACGCACAGCTTGGCTGGTCGCATCTGCAGTTTCAGTCCAAAAAAAAACGCCTCTTCGTCTTGAAGAGGCGCTTCTGTCGAGCGACAGAGTGTGTCCGTAGATCTACACGGACCGGTTAGCCTCTC
>CAZBYY010000457.1:0-2347 GCA_964495855.1 uncultured Acidobacterium sp.
GGGGGCTTGCGCCTTGTGATCGGGAGTGGCCGGCATGGGCGTCGCGGGCAACCAGCCGGATAGACGGCCAGCGGGTCGAAAACTCTCACGGCGGCCGTGGCCTTGAGCCGCGAACGCGACGAGCCGATATTAAGATGGGCACGGCGGGGCCGGCCCCGCCTCCGATAGAACGCTATGCGTCCAGATTCGCTGACCCAACCGCGGCCGTTGCTGCTGCTTGTCGATGATGACCCCCAGATCCGCCAGCTGCTCGCCGAGGTCGGCGAGCGAGAGGGATTCGAGGTCGTAGAGGCGGCCGATGGCGCGGTGGCGCTCGAGATGCTCAGCCGCCGCCACATGGACCTCGTGCTGCTCGACCTGCAAATGCCGCGGGTCAACGGCCTCGATGTGCTGCGGGCCGTGCGTCGCAGCGGAACGAGCTCGCAGATCGCCTTGATGAGCGGCGCGGCGAGCGTCGAGGACGCCGTTGAGGCGATCAAGCTGGGCGCCGGCGAGTACCTGTCGAAGCCGCTGGACATCACGCGCGTTCGCGCGCTGCTGAAGGCGACACGGCAGCAATTCCTCGATCGCGGCAGCGTCCTCGAGAGCGATGCGAACCTGGCGGCGCGCCTCGAGGTGTGCGGCATGATCGGCCGGTCCCCGGCGATGCGCGAGCTCTTTGATGTCATTCATCGGCTCGCTCCATACGCCCGGACCGTGTTGATTACGGGGGAGACCGGCACCGGCAAAGAACTCGTCGCGCAGGCGCTCCACGAGCTCGGTCCCCGCAAGGACAAGAGGCTCGTGACCGTCAATTGCTCGGCCGTCGTCGAGTCGTTGTTCGAGTCCGAACTGTTCGGCCACGTTCGCGGCGCGTTCACGGGAGCCAGCAACGACAAGGCCGGCGTGTTCGAGGCCGCCAACGGCGGCACGGTGTTCCTCGATGAAGCAGGGGAGCTGCCGGCGGGGGCCCAGGCGAAGTTGCTACGGACGCTCGAGAACGGGGAAGTGCAACGGGTCGGCTCCGTCGAGAGCCGCAAGGTTGACGTTCGCGTGATCGCCGCCACCAATCGCAACCTGGATCGAGAAATTGCCGCAGGGCGTTTTCGCAGCGACCTGTATTACCGGCTCAACGTCGTGGAAATCGCCGTTCCGCCGCTGCGAGAGCGCACCGAGGACATCCCCTACCTGACGGCCGCGTTCGTTCGCCGCTTCTCGCGCGAGTTCAGCAAGCCGATCACCGGCCTGACGGAGGGCGCTGAAGAGCGCCTCCTGCGCTGGTCGTGGCCGGGCAATGTCCGCGAGTTACGGAACGTCATCGAACGCGCGTGCCTGTTGTGCGAAGGGCACCTTCTGACGGAGGCGGACCTTGCCCGATCGTTGAAAGAGCGCGCCGCCCCGGCCGCGGCCCTCGACGACGAACCGGCCGGCCCGCCGCCGTCGGCCGACCAGGTCCGCGCTGCCCTCGATGAGACGGGCGGCAATAAGTCGCTGGCCGCGCGACGGCTGGCGATCAGCCGCCGCGCGTTGTATCGTTTGCTGGACAAGTACGGGACGGCGCAGATTCCTCAGTGACACACAACCTCTCCCGCGGGGCGATCGCGACGGCGGTCGTCCTCGTGATCGGCACCCTGGCGCTGTACACGCGCGGGCTCGCTCAGGCACCGCCGTACTTGATGCACGACGAGCTGCAGTTTTCACTGCAGGCGCGCTCTATCGCCGAAACCGGTCGAGACCTGGCCGGCCGCCGCTTTCCGGTGTTCTTCACCGAACCCGAGTTTCCGGCCGGGCGAGATCCGGCGCTGATCTACATCACGGCGGCATTCCTGAAGGTGCTTCCGTTCTCCCAGGCCAACGTCAAGGTCCCCACCGCCACGATCGGTGCGCTGAACGTGGCCTTGATCTTCGTCGCGGCCTGGTGGCTCACCGGCCAGCCATGGCTCGGGGTGCTCGCCGCGTTCTTTCTCGCCGTGACGCCCATTCACTTCATCCGTTCACGTCTCGTTCTCAGTCCGTTTTCCTCGGTGCCGTTCCTGCTGGGATGGCTGATTGCGCTGGCACATTACCTGCGCTCGGGATCGCGGCGCGCATTGCTGTCGGGGACAGCGTGCGTCGCGATGACGGTTTACACCTACCTGGCGTGCACCGTCATGGCGCCTGTGTACCTCGCGATCACCGCCGTCATAGCGGTGCGGAAAGAAGGCAAGGCCGTCATCGTACCGATGATCGTCACGGCGGCGATCGTCGTTCTGCCGGTCCTCGCGTGGTATGCCACACACCCAGAGCGATATGCGCAGCTGGTTGAGGCGTATCGGCTCTACGGCAGCGGCGCGAGTAACGCCGTCCCGTCCCCGGTCCTGGCGCCTGG
>CAZBYY010000458.1:0-2320 GCA_964495855.1 uncultured Acidobacterium sp.
GCGGCGCGCGCATCGTCGTCACGCTCTTGCATGAATTGCAGCGTCAGGGAAAGACTAAGGGGTTGGCCACGCTCTGCGTGAGCGGCGGGATGGGGATGGCCATGGCCATTGAGGTGCATACGGGTGCCTAGGGTGCCTGGGTGCCTACCGGTGCCTCGGGTGCCTCGAGTGCCGCGTGCGTAAGGGTGTGATGAAGATTGCAGTCATAGCGGGTGATGGCATCGGCAAGGACGTGACTGCAGAAGCGGTCAAGGTCCTCGGCGCGGTCGGGCGTGTGTTTGGGCGTCGCATCGAGCTCGAGCACCTGCCGTGGAGTGCCGATCACTACTTGAAGACCGGCGAGACGCTGCCCGGCAATGGCTACGATCTGCTGCGCTCATTTGACGCGGTGTTCGTCGGCGCGCTCGGGGACCCGCGGGTCAGCGACAATCGCCACGCGCGCGACATCCTGCTTGGGACGCGCTTCGAGTTGGATCTCTACGTCAACTATCGCCCCGTGCGTTTGCTCGACGATCGCCTGAGCCCGCTCAAGGATCGCGGCCGCAAGGACATCAACTTCGTCGTGTTCCGCGAGAACACCGAAGGCGTCTACGTGAGCATCGGTGGTCGGTTCAAGGCCGGCACCGACGACGAGATCGCGATCCAGGAGGAAGTGAACACCTACAAGGGTGTGCACCGCATCATCAAGCACGCGTTCGAGTTTGCGAAGGCCAACGGACTGACGAAGGTCTGCATGGCGGACAAGAGCAACGCGATGCAGCAGGGCCACGCCTTGTGGCAGCGCGTATTCAAGGAACTCGCGCCGCAGTATCCCGGCATCACCGCCACGCATCAATACATCGACGCGCTGGCGATGTTCCTGGTCAAGGATCCCGGCCAGTATCAGGTCATCGTCACCAACAACCTGTTCGGCGACATCGTCACGGATATCGGTGGGGCTCTGCAGGGCGGACTCGGGATGGCCGCGTCCGGGAACATTCATCCGGGCAAGACGTCGCTGTTCGAGCCCGTGCACGGCTCGGCGCCGCCGCTGGCGGGAAAGAACGTCGCCAATCCCATCGGCGCGATCCTGTCGACGGCGCTGATGCTCGAAACCCTGGGCGCGACAAATGAATCACGTGCCATCGAAGCTGCCGTCGACGCTTCGATCGCTCAAGGGCAGACGACGACGGACATCGGCGGCTCGCTCGGCACGCGCGAGGTGGGCGACTTCATCGCCACCGCGATAAAGCAACCTGCTTGACTTTTACGTCAGGCGTAAACGATTTGGGCATGCGACCGCTTACGATCCACGTAAAAGTGAAGCAGGTTGCCTTTTAGGGGAGATATGGCGAAGAACGTTTTCATTCTCGGCGGCGCGCGCACTCCGATGACGACTCATGTCGGAGCGCTGAAGGATTTCTCGGCTATTGAACTCGGCGCCATCGCGTCGAAAGCGGCGCTCGAACGCACCGGCACCGACCCGCGATCGATCGATCACGTGGTGTTCGGCAACGTGCAGCAGAGCAGCATTGATGCGCACTACGGCGCGCGTCACGTCGGCCTCAAGGCGGGTCTGCCGATCGAAGTGCCCGCGCTCACGGTCAACCGGCTGTGCGGCTCCGGCATCCAGGCCGTGATCAGCGGCGCACAGCACATCCAGCTCGACGAGGCGGGATTCGTCCTCGCCGGCGGCATGGAGAACATGAGCCAGGTGCCGCACATCATCCGCGGTCTCCGCTCGGGCCTGAAGCTCGGCCAGGGCAAGCTCGAAGACTGGCTGTGGGAAGGCCTCAACGATCCGTACGCCGGCTGCTCGATGGCGATCACCGCCGAGAACTGCGCGGTCAAGTACGGTATCACCCGTGAGCAGTCCGATGAGTTCGCGCTCCGCTCGCAGCAACTCGCCCACAAGGCGTGGACCTCCGGCGTGATGAAGGAAGAGGTCGTACCCGTCGAGATCAAGTCGAAGAAAGGCGTCACGCTCGTCGAGCAGGACGATCACATGCGCCCCGAAACGACGATGGAAGGACTGGCGAAGCTGCCGACCGTGTTCAAGAAAGACGGCGTGGTGACGGCGGGCAATGCCAGCGGCATCGTGGACGGCGCCGCTGCGCTGGTGATCGCTGGTGAGGACGCGGTGAAGGCCAAGGGCGCGAAGCCGATGGGCCGTATCGTGTCGTGGGCGACGGTCGGCGTCGAGCCGACGTTGATGGGCATGGGTCCGGCGCCCGCGATCCGCAAGGCCCTCGAGAAGGCGAAGCTGAATCTCTCCGACCTCGACCTGATCGAGATCAACGAAGCGTTTGCGCCGCAGTATCTTGCGTGCGAAAAGGAACTC
>CAZBYY010000459.1:0-2319 GCA_964495855.1 uncultured Acidobacterium sp.
GAGCGTGCCGCCGACCACCGCGAGGACCGACGCAAACAGCATCGGCTCGCGCCATTCGGCGCCGAACAGTGCCGTCAACAGATACGGGAACGCCTTGCCCAGCGTGAGCGCGCCGATCAGCAAGCCGAGCGCAAAGCCACGGCCGTCCTTGAACCACCCGGCGGCGATCTTCATCGCCGGCGGATACACCAGCGCCAGCGACGCACCCGTGACGAACCGCAGTGCGATGACCGCGGTGCCGCTCGGCGCGATCAGTACTGCCGCATTCGCGCACGCACCGATCAGCGAGCCCAGGAACATCAGCACGCGCGCGTTGAGGATGTCGGCAATGTTCGACAGCGCGCTGAGCAGCGTGCCCGCGACAAAGCCGCCCTGCACCGCCATCGTCAGCCATGCGGCATGTGACGGCGCGATGTGAAAGTGATCGATGAGCAGCGGCGTGACGGCCGTGGCCGAAAACCACAGCGTCATGCCCAGGAATTGCGCCAGCGACACAACGCCGAGCATGCGCCACGCCATTACTTGACCTGGATGAGCGGGATCTTTCCTTTGTTCGCGGCGATGTTCTTGAACGCGCTCACCGACAATTGCGCGATCGTCGCCTCGGCGAGGTCCATGAAGGCGCGCGTGCCGGCCGAATCCGGTTCGGCGATCACCAGCGGAATGCCGCGGTCGCTGCCGACACGAATCGGCTGGTACAACGGCAAGCGTCCCAGGAACGGAATGCTCAACTGTTCGGCCACCTGCTCGCCGCCGCCATGGCCGAAGATGTCCGCGACGTGGTGGCAGTTCGTGCACTCATAGAAGCTCATGTTCTCGACGAGCCCGAGTGTCGGGATCTTCAGCTTCTGATACATGCGCACGGCACGGCGGCTGTCTGCCAGCGACACCTGCTGCGGCGTGGTCACGACGATCGCACCGGCAGCCGGAACGGTCTGGCTCAGCGACAACGCCACGTCACCGGTGCCCGGCGGCATGTCGACGACGAGATAGTCGAGATCTTTCCAGCCGACATCGCGGCAGAACTGCTGGATGGCGCTGTGCAGCATCGGTCCGCGCCAGATCACCGGCGCTTCATCCTGCGTGAGGAATCCCATCGACACGACCTGGATCCCGTACTTCTCCGCAGGGCGGATGCGCTTGGTCTCGTCCATCTCGAGCTGCGCCTGCAGTCCGAGCATGATCGGCACGTTCGGGCCGTAGATGTCGGCGTCGCGCACACCCACCTTCGCGCCGAGTTTCGAGAGCGCGACCGCGAGGTTGACGGACACCGTCGTCTTGCCAACGCCGCCCTTGCCCGCGCCGACGGCGATCACGTTCTTCACGCCGGGCAGCGGCGGCTTGCCGTGTTCGGGTTGCGACACCGACTTGACGACGAACGACGTCGTGACCGCCACGTCGCTCACGCCGTGCAGCGCGCCGACGACTTCGCGCGCCCTGGCGGCAACGGCCTCTCGTTTCGAGGGCGACGGCGTCGCCATTTCGATCGCGATCGTCACGCGGCCGCCGTTGAGGGCAATGTCCTTGTCCTTCACGAACTTGAGCGTGACCACATCGACGCCCAGGTCCGGGTCCAGGACGCCTTTCAGCGCAGCGAGGACCGTCTCACTGGTCATAAGAAAGTCAGCTTACCACGCGCGTGAAATTGGTAAACTGCCCGCGTCCCCCTTCAAGGAGCAAAACAGATGGCCGATGCGACGCCCGGTAGCACACCGTCCAGCAATCGCAACGTGATGATCCTGCTGTCGTACCTGTGGCTGCTCGCCCTGGTGCCGCTGCTCACGGATAAAGACGACAAAGAGGTGCAGTGGCACGCCAAGCACGGGCTCGTGCTGATGGTGGCGGAGCTGTTCCTGTGGATCGTGATCAACATCGTGCTCGTACCGATGGGCATCTTCGGCTGCATCGTCGGACTGTTCCTGCCGCTGCTGGCGCTGGCCCAGCTCGTGCTGCACATCATGTGCATCGTCAAGGGCATGAATGGTCAGCGGCTGACCATTCCGGGCCTCTCTGACTTTGCCGAAAAGTTCTAGGTCCGTCCGCCGGATCGTCGCGGCCGCGGCGGTGGTGGTGATCGCCGTATCGATCGACCTGCGCCGCGCGCCGTCAGCGCAATGGTCGACGGCCGCGGCGGTCGGCGCCATTCATGCGTATCAAGCCACGCTGTCGCCGCTCTACGGAACGCTCGGAGTGCGCTGCCGCTTCACGCTGACGTGCAGTCATTACGGCGAAGAGGCGATCAGGAAATACGGTGCCGGCCGGGGAAGTTATCTCGCCGCTCGCCGCATCTTGCGCTGCGGTCCGTGGACGGCGATGGGG
>CAZBYY010000460.1:0-2315 GCA_964495855.1 uncultured Acidobacterium sp.
AGCGGGGAGCCGCTCAGCACCGAAGACACGGCCCTGGTCACCGCTGTTGCGGCGCAGGCCGCAACAGCGATCGAGAACGGCCGCCTCTACCGGCAGCTGCACCTGAAGGCGTCTGAGCTCGACCGCCTCCACGCCTTCAACGAGAACATCCTCGAATCGCTCGACGATGGGCTCCTCGTCATCGGTCCTGGCGATCAAGTGATCCGGTGGAATGCGTCGCTCGAACGCCTCTACGGCCTGACCCGCTCCGCCGTGCTCGGCCGCGGCATCGACCGCTTGTTCGATGAGCATGTCGTCGAACTGCTCACCTCCGTGCGAAGCGAGCATCCCGATGGACACACGGTCTTCCGGGTGCCGATCGTCGCTCGGGGTGATCGCGACGGCCAGCGACTCCTCGTCAACGTGACGACGGTTCCCCTGCAGAGTATGGCTGGGGGCCCGGTCGCCGGCACGATCGTGATCGTCGAAGACATCACCGAGCGCACGCAGATGGAAGAGCAGTTGCGCATCTCGGAGAAGATGGCGTCGCTGGGCCTGCTTGCGGCCGGCGTTGCGCACGAGGTCAACACCCCTCTGACGGGGATCTCGAGCTACACGCAGATGCTGCTGGAAAACGCCGACCCGAGCGATCCCCGCACGCCGCTGCTCGAGAAGATCGAGAAGCAGACGTTCAGGGCCGCGCGGATCGTCAACGGGTTGCTGAACCTGTCTCGGCCAAATCCAGCCGAGCAATCCGAGCGCGCGGTGGTGGACATCAACCAGGTGATTGCCGACGTGCTCTCGCTGCTCGAACACCAGTTCGAGAAGAGCAGCATCAAAGTCAGACGGGAGCTCGACGCCTCGCCGGTCACCGTCGTCGGCTTCGAGTTCAAGCTGCAACAGGTGTTCTTGAATCTATTCCTCAACGCGCGCGACGCCATGCCAAGTGGCGGCTGGCTGACCATTTCCACACGGCGTGACGGAAACGAGGCCGTGGCCGAAGTCGCAGACACCGGCAGCGGCATCGCGGCTGAGCACCTTGCGCGTATTTACGATCCGTTCTTCACGACCAAGCCGATGGGGCAGGGGACCGGTCTTGGTTTGTCGATCACCTACGGCATCGTGCGCGAGCACGAGGCGACCATTCAGTGCGACAGCACGCCCGGCAAGGGCACGCGATTTGAGCTGCGGTTCGTATCGGCGCAGACGTCGACTGCCGCCGCTCCGGCTCGTCAGGCAGGACGGTCGTGATGCGCCGCCACGCCGCCGTCCTGGTCATTGACGACGAAGAAGTCATGCGGGACATCCTGGGCACGCTGCTGGAGCGCGAAGGCTACAGCGTGCGGCTGGCTTCGAACGGCCACGAAGGCTTGGAACTGGCCAAGTCGCTGCCGTTTGACGCGGTGATCGTCGACGTCATGATGCCGGGCATTGACGGGCTCCAGGTGCTCGATGAGCTGAAGAAGCACGACGAAGAGCTGCCGGTGTTGATGATCACCGCGTATGCGTCGATGGAAAGCGCCATTTCCGCCATGAAGAAGGGCGCATTCGACTACATCACCAAGCCGTTCAAGAACGACGAGGTGCTGGTGGTGCTGCAAAACGCCATCGAGCGCCGCCAGTTGGTGGCGGAGAACGTGGCGCTCAAGCAGAACCTGCAGGCGCGCTATCACAAGTTCTCGAGCATCATCGGCAAGAGCCGCCGCATGAAGCAGGTCTTTGACCTGATCATCCAGGCGGCGCCCTCCCGCTCGACCATCCTGATCACGGGTGAGAGCGGCACGGGTAAGGAGCTCGTCGCGCGCGCGATCCACAGTAATTCGGCACGCAGTGACAAGTCGTTCGTCACCGTGAACTCCGGGAACCTGCCGCCCGACCTGCTCGAGTCCACGCTGTTCGGCCACGTCAAGGGTGCCTTCACCGGCGCCGTCTACCCGAAGAAGGGTCTCTTCGACCTGGCGGACAAGGGCAGCATCTTCTTCGATGAGATCGGCAACATTCCCATGGAGACGCAGGCGAAGCTCTTGCGCGTGATGCAGGAGCGCGAGTTCATGCGCCTTGGCGGCATGGAAACGATCAAGGTGGACGTCCGCATCATTGCGGCCACCAACGTCGACTTGAAGCAGGAAGTCGACGAAGGCCGTTTCCGCGAAGACCTGTTCTACCGCCTGCACGTCATCAACATCCAGTTGCCGGCACTGCGCGAGCGGCGCGAGGACATCCCGCTGCTGGTCCAGCATTTTCTCGAGAAGTACGGCGAAGAGAACGAGCGCCGGTACATCGAAGTCGCCCCCGAGGCGCTCGACCTGCTCATGGAGTACGACTGGCCGGGCAAC
>CAZBYY010000461.1:0-2299 GCA_964495855.1 uncultured Acidobacterium sp.
GCGCCTATGGCTCTCGCTGATCTGGCAGTTCTTCGATCCGAATTTCCTGTTTGTGTCGGGTGATTCCAGCTTGATCAACTCGACGCGCACGGCCGGGTTGTTCCCCGTAGGCTTGGCGGTGTTCATCGTCGCCGGCATCTGGTCTGCGGCGCGATCGCGTGATGTTAGCGGCCTGTTGGTGCTCGTGGGGTTTGTGACGTCGCCGCTTGCGAGCCTGCTCTCGGGCGCGATTGAGATGAACCGCATCATGTTCGTGATTCCCTTCGGCGTCTTGCTCGCCACCCTTGGCGCGCGCGCCATGTTCGGCGGCACACGCGTCATGCGCGTCGTCGCGGCTGTGCTCGTCGCCGGAGCCGCGTACCAGTTCGCGGGCTTTCACCGCACGTACATACGCGACTACCCAGCGCAGGCCGGCAAGTGGTTTGGCGGCAACGTCCGTGATGCGGTCATCGAGTTGAGCAAGGGCGAAGGACCGGTGTACTTTGGCGCGGATACGCCGTTCGCGTATCGCTATTGGTCGTTCTATGTTCCGGCCGAGCAGCGCGGTCGCGCATTGAACGTATTTCGCGACGCCCCCGCATCAGACGCGCCCCCCGGCGCCCGGGCGGCCTGCGGCGTCTCGGGCGGCGCCTGCGTCCGGTTGCTGGCCGATCCGCGATGGCGCCGCGTTGCCACCGTGCCGGACGTATCGGGCGACGACGCCTTCCTGGTCTTCGAGCGCCGATGATGCGACGGGCGACTCGCATCGCTCTTGGCGCGCTCGTGATCACTGCGCTGGCGGGGCTGGCATCCTACCGCCTCGACGACAGCCCTGCGTACTTGAACCTGGACGAGGCGCATTTTGGAAACCACGGGCACAGCCTCGCCCGCACGGCGGCGGACCTGAACGGCAATCGGCTGCCGCTCTTCATCAGTCTCGAAGATCCCCTCGGCGATCGCCCGACGCTGCAATGGGGGACGACCTGGTATCACCCGTACGGGTTCTACCTGATTGCGTCCTCGTTGCTCGTTGCCCCCGTCAGCGAGTGGAGCATTCGTCTCCCCATCGCGCTCATCGCGCTTCTGGATGTGTGGTTGATCTACCTGGTAGCGTTGCGATGGTTCGAGAGTCGAGTGGCCGCGGTCGTCGCCGCTGCGCTGCTCGCCATGACGCCCGCGCACGTCATCCTCAGCCGCCTGGCGCTCGACTACCTGCTGCCGCTGCCATGTGCCCTCGCGTGGTTACTCGCGATCTCGTCGCTGATGCGGCACCCGGATCGCCGTCACGCCGCCATCACCGGGCTCGTGTTGGGGCTCGGGTGCTATTCGTACGTGTCGTCGTGGCTGATGATGCCGTTGTATCTCGCGGTGACGTCGTACGTGCTGTTCCGCCTCCGTCACCGGGACTTGCTGATTCCCGTGCTCGGCGCGTTTGCGCTCGCGATGCTGCCGCTCGTCGTGTGGGTCGCGTTCCACCCGGCGATGCCCGGCAACATCCTTGCGCAATACCAGGTCGGCGAGACGCGCCCCTCGGTGCTGCGCGCGGTCATCACGGGTAGTGGCGTGGCTGGGGCGTGGCGCTCGGCGATCAACGCGTACTGGAGTTACTTCGATCCGTCGTTCCTGTTCGTGACCGGCGGCTCCTCACGATTGGTGTCGACCGGAACGATCGGAGTGTGGCCGTTCGGCGTTGCGATCCTGCTGCTGCTCAGCGTGCCCGGCACCCTGCGGTCAATCGCCACTCCCCAGACCGCGATCCTTGCCGCAGGGTTGCTCCTGGCGCCGCTCCCGGCTGCGCTCAAGGGCGAACCGTTTGCAATTCAACGCGCGATCACGATTCTTCCGTTCGGCATTCTGATCGCCACGGGATCGCTCCGCGGCGTGACCTCCTGGCTCGGCCGGGCGATCGTCGTGGTCGCCCTGGTCAGCGTGCCATTCCAATTCAGCGGCTTCCTCGAGGACTATTTCGGCGCCTATCGGGTCCGGGCCGCTCATGCGGTGGATCCGACGTCGTTCAGGGACACTGCGGAGGCCCTGATCGCTCGCGCGGCGGGCCGACAGGATGCGGTGATCCTGTTGCCGACGCCGCTGTATGACGTCAGTGCGAAATGGCGGTTCTACTGCACCAAGCATGGCGCCCTCGACCTGCTGCCGCGGACGCGATACTTCAGCGGTCGGTTGTCGGAGTTATCGGACGTCGGCGGCCCCAATGTGTTCGTCGTCATCGACGCCGAGCCGCAACCACTCGGAGACTGGCGTGTCGTTGCCGAACCACGCGACATCACCGGCGATGCGCCGTTACGAGTGGTACAGCGTCCAG
>CAZBYY010000462.1:0-2290 GCA_964495855.1 uncultured Acidobacterium sp.
GCCGGCACGTTCGGCCGCCTGACGAGCACCGTCGGCCGCACCGTGGGCCTCGGCACGCCGCGGCAGATTCAGTTCGCGCTGCGGTTCTCGTTCTAGTCGACGTTTCCTCCGAAGCAACAACTGCAGGGCGGGGCACACGAGCCCCGCCCTTTTTTTTGTGCGGGGTCACGATGAGCGCTTCACGTCTCGGCGCTGTCGTCGCCTGCGCGCTTGCGCTGTCGTCGCCCGCCTTTGCCCAACCACAAACAGCCTCTGTCGCCGAACTCTCGGCAGCCCTCGCCATCGAGCGTGCGCACATTGCGGCACTCGAGCGCGAGCTCGCGGCGCGCAGCGCGGCCTTGTCCGAGCTTGGCAGGCGGCTCGATGCGTTGTCAGGAGTGACGCCGACGTCGTCGAGACCCGAACCCGCACCGCCTGCGGCCGCGGCCTCAACACCGCCGGCGCCAACGGTGCAGTTTTACGGCGATACGCTGTTGCGCTTTGTCTCGTCGACGCAGCGCTACGACGACTGCGTCGGGTGTCCCGAACGGTTCCTTGGGCGCATGCGGCTGCGTTTTGGTGTGGAGGGGCGGATGGCCCCAGGGCTGCGCGCCGTTATGGGGGTCGCGTCGGGCGAGCTCAATGACCCGAACTCTGTCTACCAGACATTCAGCAACAGCTTCTCGCGCAAGGTCGTCTCCTGGGACCGCGCTTACCTCAACTACCAGCCGCCCCGGGCGAAATGGCTCGAGCTGACTGCAGGGAAATTCCCGTATTCATGGGTGCGGTCCAGCATGACGTTCGATGTCGACTTCTATCCGGAAGGTGCCAGCGAGCGCGTATTTCACGACATGAAGCGCGGGCCGCTTTCAACGGTGTCGGTGCAGGGCATACAGCTCATCGCCAATGAACAGGCCAATGGCCCTGACACCCGCGTGTTCGGCGGGCAGGCGATCGCCGGACTCAGGCTTGGCGCGCGCGCGTCTGGACGAGTGATCGCAACCACATTTGACATCCAGCACCCTGAGCACATCCTGCGCGCAGAGCTCGATCGTTCCGTCGTCAGCGTGCCCAACACCAACGCGCTCACTGCAGCAAGCACTTATCGGTCCGCGTTCCGCTACGCCAACGTGATCGCCGATGCGAACCTGCAGACCAGATGGGATGCGTGGCCGATCACGACGGCCGTCGAACTGCAGCGCAACGTCCGTGCGGCCTCGGACCGTGACACTGGAATGTCATTCCGCATCGACGCCGGCCGTGCGCAGCGCACTGGCGACTGGCAGTTTGGTTGGCACGTGTTCAAGCTCGAACAGGATGCGATCCTGTCTGCGTTCGGCGAGAGCGACTGGCGTGCGCCGACCAACGTCCTGCAGCACCGTTTCATTGTTACGAGAATGTTACATCCCCGAGTCCAAGCCCTCGTGACGTGGTATCGAGGCCGCACGCTCGATACCTCGATTCCAGGTGCTGTGTTAATTCCAGGTGTACTTCCTGGAAACCGCGAACCTTGGGCGAATCGCCTCTATTTCGATGTTGGCTATCGCTATTAGCTAAGACATACTTTGCCTGTGCGCTTCCGCCTGATCCCCAAAGAAGAGAAGTTCTACGCCGATTTCACCGCCCTGGCCGATCGGATTGTGTCCGGCGCCGCCCTGCTCGAGCGCATGCTCGCGTCCGATCCGCCGTCGTGGGATACCGCGCTGCAGATCAAGCAGGTCGAGACCGAGTGCGATTCGCTGACGCACGACATCATCAAGCGCCTCAATTCCACGTTCGTGACGCCGATCGATCGCGAAGACATCCACGGCCTGGCGACGTCGCTCGACGACGTGATGGACGCCGTCGATGCCGCGGCGACGGTGATGCGCCGCTATCGCATGTCACAACTGCGGCACGGCGCGCGCGAACTGGCCTCGCTGATCTGGCAGTCGACGATGCAGGTCAAGCTCGCGGTGGAGGCGCTCGAATCCAAGAAGGGCGTGCACGAGCCTGCGGTCGAAGTGAACCGCCTCGAGAACGCGGCAGACGATGTGCATGAAGAAGCGCTGCGCCGGCTGTTCGAAGAAGAGAAAGACGCCATCGCGGTGATCAAGTGGAAGGAAGTGATCGACCTGCTCGAAGAAGCCACCGATCGCTGCGAGGATTGCGCCAACGTGCTCGAAGGCGTCGTCGTCAAACACGGATAGCGCCGCGTGGTCCTGTTCCTCGTCATCCTCGTCATCGTTGTGGCGTTGGTGTTCGACTACATCAACGGCTTCCACGACGCCGCGAATTCGATCGCGACGGTCGTGTCGACGCGCGTGTTGTC
>CAZBYY010000463.1:0-2272 GCA_964495855.1 uncultured Acidobacterium sp.
GCGCGTGCGGATCGTGTAGGTGTAAATCAGCGCCGCGGCCAGCGCGTACATCTTCACCCAAAAGGCGGCGCTGTAATAACACTTGACCGCTTCCGACATGAACAGCGGAATGCCGGTCGCGAGCATCACGATGATCCCTCTCGTCATCCACGGCCGCGCCTCGCGCGCGATTTCACTCACCGGGCGTGACGTGAACAGGATGCCGAACAGCCGCATGTCGACGATCACCACCGACCCGCCGAGCAGCGCGAGCCCCAGCAGGTGCACCGACTCGATGACGGGGAACATCCAGTTCGATCCGACGATGAACTTGCCGAGCCAGAGGCTCTCGATCCATTGAAACCAGGGCAGCAGCATCGTGGTCCTCGTTACTGAGCGGGTGGCACGACGCAGCCGGCAAACCAGTTGACGAACGCAGGCTGGGGCTGGATGTCGCAGTCAAACCAGTTATAGGCAATGAAGCGGCCGGCAATGATGATCGCGCCCCAGAGCACGAGCGACGCGATCGCCGCGCGGCGCGCGGCTTTCGGCGTCGGCGCGGCCATGTCCCAGTTCGCCACGCGCGTGTAGATGCCGCTGTGGAAGATCCACACGTTGATGCCGGCGAGGATCAGCATGATCACTTTGGCGCGGAACCAGACGCTGCTATAGGTCCGCACCGGAATCGCGTAGAACAACAAGGCGCCGGTGAGCACCATCACGATGAAGCCGCTGATCGTAAACGGCAGCAGCCGTCCTGCAACCTGCGACACCGGCACGTTGCGCAGCACCTTGTTCAGCAGCCGGAGGTCGAGCATCGTCGCAAAGCCGACGAACACGCACAACGCGAGCACGTGCACCGACTCGATCAGCGGATACATGTAGAGCGATTCGTGGAGCGCGATGCTGTACTGCGTCGCGGCCAGCCATTCGCAGAACGCCAGCAGCGACACGTTACTTGGCGTCCCTGATGGCGGGGTCGAACTGCTTGTGGCAGTTGACGCACGCGTCGTACATATCGGAGCCGGTGTCGAACACGCCCTGCTTGTCGTGCTTGTCGGCGGCCTGGATGACGCGCTTGGTCTGCGCGATCAATTCGAGCGCGCGCTTGTTCCACTCGTCGTTGTTCCCCGAACGGGCCGGGATCATCAGCAGGTTGCCGACCTCGAGGATCGCCATTGCGCTGCCCTTGACGTGATTCCATTCGGCGTCGGTTTGCGGAACCTTCTCGAAGGTCCCTTCCTTGGTCATCACCGTGCCGACCGACTCCCACACTTCGTCAGCGGTGGGATCGACGACATTCGCCATCAGGTCCTTCACGCTTTGCGACGTGTCGAACGGCGGCAGCGGGGGCGCGGCCGGCTTGGTGGAGCAGGCGGCCAGGAACACGAGGAGTGCGACCGGGATGAAAGGCTTCACGGGCGCCATCTTATAGCACGAATGGCTGAGCCCGTTGCGTGCGCCGGTGGCGTCAGTCGAGGGGAACGGAGGTCGCCGGCGGCCCGGGGCGCGCGACAAACCACGAGGCTGCGCCTGCTGATGGCGTCGCGGCCTGGTAGGCGCGCGTCCACGCCGCCCCGAACTCCTGCGCGTCGTCGATCTCGACGGCAGCCCACACGCTGCCGCCGAATCCGGCCCCAAAGCTGCTCGCGCCGAAGGCGCCGTGCTCGCGCGCCAGGCGCGCCATCAGGATCGTCTCCGGGATCTGGTTGCCGAGCAGATCGGCCGCTTCGCGCTGGGAGGCGGCGGACAAGTCGCTCAGCGCCTCTCGGTCGGCGTTGCGGAACGCGAGAAAGGCGAGCGATCCGCGCGCGGTTTCATGTGCGAAATGATCGAGGCGCCGTCGCAGGTCATCTGCCGAGAATGCGCCATCCGCGGTCGGCTGGATCCACGAGCGCAATTGTTCGGTCGCGTCCGGCCGGCTGGTAAGCGCGTCGGCCAGCGAGGGCGCCGCGTGCGTCGCGTGCTGGTTCCAGATCGTCAGCAGGGCACGTGCTCCGTTGCTGGCGCGGTTGTAGCGATCCATCATCGATCCGGCCTTGTCGGCCTGCATGCCGCTGAACGCGATCACGAATGTCCAGTCGTGCGGCATGCGCGTATCGTCGATCGGCGTCACGGGAACGAAACGATACAGGCTCACGTGATCGGCCTTGCATGCGAGGATCGCCGTGTGGTCCTGGCTTCCGCCGTTCGTCCCGACGCCGGCGGAACTGGGCAGGCCAGGGAAGTCCAGTCCATTCTCGAGGCAGCCGAGATACCACGCCAGGTCCTGGATCCGCCGCAGGTGTCGTTT
>CAZBYY010000464.1:0-2257 GCA_964495855.1 uncultured Acidobacterium sp.
CGGCTGGCCCGTGCCGCTCGCCCTTGAGGAGTACACGCATGCCGCGATGGCGAACGCTTACGAAGCCGGCGCCTGCAACCTGCCGTTCGCCGTCTATCGTGCGCACGGCGGCGACCTCGCGCGCGAGAACCCGAACATCCGGTCCGTGCGGTGCCCCTACACGAGCGAGGAATTGACGACCGTCCCGGCGATTCGTCCGGACGTTGGCGTGATTCACGCGCAGAAGGCAGACGCGGAAGGCAACGTGCTCGTCGAAGGCATCATCGGCGTGCAAAAGCAGGTGGTGCTTGCGTCCCGAGTGGCCATCGTTACCGTGGAAGAACGCGTCGAGCGTTTCGATGTCGCCAGTCCGAACGCATGCATCCTTCCACACTGGACGGTCGACGCGATCGCCATTGCGCCGCGTGGTGCCGCGCCGTCGTATGCGCATGGTTATTACGAACGCGACAACGCGTTCTACATTGCCTGGGACCGACTCTCGGCCGATCGCCAGACGTTCCTGCAATGGCTCGAGGCGCAGGTAATGAACCGCGCGGTGCCGGCATGAGCTTCACGCAGGACGAATTGATGACGATTGCCGCGGCGCGGCTGCTGACCGACGACCATGTGTGCTTCGTCGGCATTGGTCTGCCGTCGGCGGCGTGCAACCTTGCGCGACTGACGCACGCGCCGGCCATCACGCTGATCTACGAATCAGGAACGATCGGCACGCGGCCAACGGTGTTGCCGTTGTCGATCGGCGACGGTGAACTGTGTGCGCGAGCGTTGACGACCGTCTCGGTGCCGGAGATTTTCAGGTACTGGCTGCAGGGCGGCCATATTTCGATCGGCTTCCTGAGCGGCGCCCAGATCGATCGCTTCGGCAATCTGAATTCGACGGTGATCGGGTCGTACCGGCAGCCCAAGGTTCGCTTGCCTGGCGCTGGCGGCGCGCCGGAGATTGCTACGGCCTGTCAGGAGGTTTTCATCATCATGAGGCAGTCGCAGCGCAGTTTCGTCGAGCAACTGGATTTCATGACGACCCTCGGCCACGGTCGGGGCTCGAGCGATCGCGCCGACTCCGGCGTCCGCACGAAGGGGCCGACCAAGGTCATCACCGATCTCTGCGTGATGGAGCCGCACGCGGGCACGAAAGAGTTGACGGTGACCAGCCTGCATCCCGGAGTCACGCGCGAGACCGTCGAAGCGGCGACGGGGTGGCGCGTTGCGTTCGCACCTGAAGTCGGCGAAACCCCGGGGCCGACCGAGCACGAACTCGCGGCACTGCGTGACTTGCAGCAGCGCACGGCGGTGGCCCATGCCGGCTAGCCCGACACACACTGTGCTGCCACCGCGACGCGTTATGCGTCCGGGCGTGCACCCGGATCCCGGTTTCCCCGACTATCGGGCGACGGAGTTGCGTCATCCCAAGCAGCCGTTGATCATCATTCCGCAGTCGATGACCGAGCTGAGTGCGCCCGTCTACGGATGCGAGACGATCGGCGCGCACGATCACGACCTAACAGCCCAGCACGCCGGCGCGCCACTCGGTCAACGCATCGTCGTCTCGGGCCAGGTGCTCGATCAGGATGATCGTCCGGTTCCCGATACGCTGATCGAGGTCTGGCAGGCGAACGCCGCCGGGCGCTACGCGCACAAGGTTGATCAATGGGACGCGCCGCTCGATCCGAACTTCAGCGGCGCCGGACGGGTCATGACGGACGCGCAGGGGCGATACCAGTTCATCTCGATCCATCCCGGCGCGTATCCGTGGCGCAACCATCACAACGCGTGGCGTCCCTCCCACATTCATTTCTCGCTGTTCGGTCAGGCGTTCGCGACACGGCTGGTCACGCAGATGTATTTTCCGGGTGATCCGCTGCTGCCGCACGACCCAATCTTCAATGCCGTTCGCGATGAGCGCGCGCGACAGCGGTTGGTGTCAACGTTCGACTTGTCGTTGACCAGGCCAGAGTGGGCGCTTGGCTATCGCTTTGATATCGTGCTGCGCGGGCGCAACGAGACGCCAATGGAGCGATAGGTGGCTGAGCTGACGCCCTTTCAGACGGTTGGTCCGTATTGGAGCATCGGATTGCGCGTTGGGCTCGACGCTGATGCCGATGCGGAGGCGATCACCATCCGCGGGCGGTTGATCGACGGCGCGGGTCAGCCGATTCCAGACGGCGTGCTGGAATGGTGGCACCCGTCGCTCTCGACGCTGCTGCGATCCACCACGGCGGATGCGGGCCGCTTCGAGGTCCGCACCGTCAAGCCGCGA
>CAZBYY010000465.1:0-2238 GCA_964495855.1 uncultured Acidobacterium sp.
GTTCGCCGACTTCTACGGCAGCTTCGATGCCGAACTTCCATTGAGCACGCGCGTCATCGTCGGGATCTCAGACGCCATTCGCTCGCAGTTCTGGTTGATCCTGCTGGCGATTGGCGGCGCGGCCGCGGCCTTCGTTGCGTGGATCAAGGCGCCGGGGCGCGATGCGCAGTTCGACCGGCTGATCCTGCGCCTGCCGCTCGTCGGCGGCAGCTTCCATAAGTTCTCGACCTCGCAGCTCGCGCGCACGCTGGCCACGCTGCTCGGCGGCGGCATCCCGCTGCTGAACGCGCTGGAAATCGCCGCACGGTCAACGGGCAACCGGCATATGGGCCGCGAGCTCGAGATCGTCGCGAGCCGCGTGCGCGAGGGACAGAGCTTTTCCGGCACGCTGCTCGAACGGCAGACGGTGCCCGACGTGGCCATCAAGATGATCGAGGTCGGCGAATCCACCGGCGCGCTCACGGAAATGCTCAACAGCCTGGCGGACTTTTACGACGAAGAAATCGAGACCGAGGTCGCGCGATTTGTGACGTTGATCGAGCCGGCCATGCTGGTGTTCATGGGCGTGGTGATCGCGGGCATCGTCCTGTCGCTCTACCTGCCGCTCTTCCAATTGACGTCGATCATGGGGCGCTCGTAAATGGATGTGACACCCGAGGGCGCGCTCGACCCTGAAGCCTTGATCGAGGATCCGGGGCAGGTGTCTGCCGAGGCGCGCAACGCCGAGACCGACGCCGCGCGCCGGCTTGCGGAGCGCTACCGGCTCGAATTCCTCGACATGCACGAGTTCCGCATCGATCAGGAACTGTTCCGATCGATCCCGGCCGACGTCATGCTGCGCTATGGGTTCGTCCCGTACCGCCGCGACGGCAAGACGCTGGTCATCGTCGTCTCGGATCCCACCGACTTGCCGATGCTCGACGAGCTGTCGGCGATCCTCGGCACGCCGGTGCGCCCGATGGTCGGCGCGCGCTCGGCGATCGAGGGCATGCTGAAGAAGAGCGAAAGCTCGCAGCGCGTGCTCGACGAGGCCACCGAGGAGTTCCAGATCCAGGTGCTCAAGGACGAGGAGGTCAGCGACGAGGACCTCACCGTCGAGAAGCTGACGAGCGACAACAGCCCGATCATCCGGCTCGTCGACTCCACGATCTTCACCGCGATCCAGCGGCGCGCCAGCGACATCCACATCGAGACGCAGGACGATGCGGTGTATGTGAAGTACCGCATCGACGGTGTGCTGCAGCCGGCCATGCGGCCGATCGCCAAGCGGTTCCACAGCTCGATCCTGTCGCGCATCAAGGTGATGGCGGAGCTCGACATCGCGGAGAAGCGCGTGCCGCAGGACGGCCGGTTCCGTCTGCGCGTGCCGGGCAAGACGATCGACTTCCGCGTGTCGGTGATGCCGAGCGTCCACGGCGAGGATGCGGTCATTCGTATCCTCGACAAGCAGTCGATGAGCGAGCAGTTCACCGAACTGCGGCTCGACATTCTTGGCTTCCCGGAGCCGGAGCTCAAGCGCTTCCGGAAGTACATCCGCGAGCCGTACGGCATGGTGCTGGTCACCGGTCCGACCGGCAGCGGCAAGACCACGACGCTCTACGCGGCCCTGGCCGAGATCAAGTCGATCGAAGACAAGATCATCACCATCGAGGACCCGGTCGAATACCAGCTGAAGGGCATCACGCAGATCCCGATCAACGAAAAGAAGGGCCTGACCTTCGCGCGCGGGCTGCGCTCGATCCTGCGTCATGACCCGGACAAGGTGATGGTCGGCGAAATCCGCGATCCCGAGACGGCGCAGATCGCGATCCAGTCGGCGCTCACCGGCCACCTCGTGTTCACCACCGTCCACGCCAACAACGTGTTCGACGTGCTCGGCCGATTCTTGAACATGGGCGTCGAGCCGTACCAGTTCATCTCGGCGCTGAACTGCGTGATGGCGCAGCGTCTCGTCCGCAAGATCTGCGATTCCTGCAAGCATGCGGTGACGCTCGATGCCGCCGCGATCGCCGAGTCGGCAATTGATCCGGCGCTGCTGGCGGGCCACACGTTATACGAGGGCGCCGGGTGCATCGACTGCGGCGGCACCGGCTACAAGGGCCGCATGGCGATCTGCGAATTGCTCGACCTGACCGATCACATCCGCGAAATCATCCTCGACCGCCGGCCGATCTCGGAGATCAAGCGGGCGGCCAAAGAACAGGGCATGCGCATGCTGCGCGAATCGGCCGTCGAGCG
>CAZBYY010000466.1:0-2236 GCA_964495855.1 uncultured Acidobacterium sp.
ATGGCTCGCCGGCAGGAGGCCACTGGCGATGCCCCAGCCGCGGAGGCGGCGCTCGAGCGCGCCCGCAAGCTGGACCCAGCCTCCGGCGAGATTGCCGCGGAGCTTGCCGGCTTCTATTCCCGCCAGAATCGCCTGTCGGATGCGGTGGCGACGGCGCAGCAGGCGTTGACGCTCGACAAGAACAGCGACGAAGCCCACAACGTGCTCGCGACGATTTACTCGGCGTGGGCGGAGAATGCCGCGCCGCTGCCGCCTGGCCAGACCGCGGTTGATGCGCGAACGAAAGCCATCGAGCACCTCACGGCGATTCAAAACACGCCGCTCATGGCGACCAACCCGAATCTGCAGATGACGCTGGGCCGGCTGCACATGCGCGCCGGCAAGGCCGACGTGGCGATCCCGATTCTCGAGAAGGTTGCCGCGCAGGCGCCATGGGCCGCGGAGCCGCAGCTGTTGCTGTACGAAGCGAATGTGTCGCTCGGCAAGATCGATGAGGCCGAGCGCGCGCTGGTGGCCGCCGCGGAGGCCAATCCCCGCTACTTCGCGCAGCTCGGGCAGTTCTACGAGCGCACCAACAAGTGGGCCGACGCGGCCGAGGCCTACGAGCAGGCGATCGCAAGCGCGCGCCAGCCGAATCGCGATTTGCAGATTCGCTATGCCGCAGCGTTGATCAACACCGACGGCGGCGCCGAAAAGGCGATTCCGGTGATCAACGAAGTGCTGAAGAGCAGCCCGAACGATACGCGCGTGCTGTTCCTGCTGTCGAACGCCCAGCGCGCGACTGGTGATGAGAAAGGCGCCGAAGCGTCGGCGCGCAAGATCATCTCGATCGACCCCACCAACATCGGCGGCCTGCGCGCGCTCGTGTCGGTGCTGTTCGAACGGTTCGACTACAAGCAGGTGTCGGAAGTCGTGTCGCCGCTCTTGAAGGATCCGTCGCGCGCCAAGGGCCGGGAGTTCGATGGTGCGGCGGTGCTCGTGCAGCTCGGCATCGCGGAGCAGCAGCTGGCGAACTGGGATGGCGCCATCGCCGCCTTCAGCGCCGCAAAGACGCTGACGCCTGATGATCCGGATCTCGACGCCTACCTCGTGCAGGCGAATCTCACCGCGCGCCGGTTTGACCGCGCAGAAGCGGTCGCGCGCGCCGTGCTCGACAGAAATCCCAACCAGCCGCGGATGGTCCGCCTGCGCGCCCAGGCGTTGCTGAAAGGCGGCAAGGCCGCCGAGGCCAACAAGCTGATGGAAGACGGCGTCGCGAAGTTTCCGACGAGCCGCGAGTTCGTCGTGGGTCTCGCCGATCTCTACGCCGACCAGAAGCGCACCGATGATGCGGTGCGAATGCTGGAGCAGGCCCGCAAGATCTTCGGCGACGACCAGGCGCTCGCCATGCGACTTGCCAACGTCTACGAAACCGGCGGGCGCATCGCCGACGCGGAGCGCGAGCTGCGGACGTTGATGGCGGCCGATCCGCTGAACGCCGATGCGTTGAACTCCCTGAGCTACTTGCTCGCGCAGCACGGCCTGAAGCTGCCCGAAGCGGTTGAACTCGCGCAGCGCGCGTTGAAGATCGAGCCGGACAATCCCGCGTTCCTCGACACGCTCGGCTGGGCGTTGTTCAAGCAGGGTCGCACCGAGGAAGCGGCCTCGGCGATCGAGAAGTCCGCGGCGATGCTGAGCGGCAATTCAGCGATCCAGGATCATCACGGTGACGTGCTGGCCAAGCGCGGCAGGATGGCCGAGGCGATCGCGGCATGGCAGCGCGCGCTGAACGGCGACGGCGAGGCGATCGACCGGGCCTCGATCGAAAAGAAGATCAACGCCGCGAGAGCGAAGCAGAAGTGAATGGGGACCGCCGCCTTCCCGTAGCTGTTGTTCTACTGTCCGTCGCGTGCGCCTGCGCGCCACGAACGCCGCCGCGTCCCGCAGGCGCCTCGACTCCTGATTCCACCGCGGTCGATGCCTTCGCTGCGGCCACCGCGGCGTGCAAGGGCTATCGCTCGTTTGAAGGCGAGCTGACGCTGTCCGGCCGCGCCGGCGCCGAGCGCGTGCGTGGCCGCATCGTGACCGGGCTGGAACCGGGCGCCGTCCGCCTCGAGGCGGTCGCGCCGTTCGGCGCCCCGTTCTTCATTCTCGCGGGCCGCAACGACCGCGCGACGTTAGTGCTGCCGCGAGAGCATCGCGTCCTCGCCGATGCGCGCGTCGCTGACGTGCTCGAGCGCATCACCGGCCTGGCCTT
>CAZBYY010000467.1:0-2231 GCA_964495855.1 uncultured Acidobacterium sp.
GTAGCGGCGCGGTTTTCCGACCGCCACCGTCTGATCGTAACGTCAACGATTGTCGTGCAACCGAAGGCTGAATGACTGGTGCGGAAGAGAGGACTCGAACCTCCACCCGGTTGCCCGGACTAGCTCCTGAGGCTAGCGCGTCTGCCAATTCCGCCACTCCCGCACGGAGGGGTTTCTTACGCCGGCAGTAAGCACCCAGTATACGACAGACCCCATCCATTTCGCGCGCCCGGTCGCTGCCCAAGGACCCTCGCTGCAATTTGGCGCTCAAGCTGAAATTCCGGCAGGTCTGCGATGTGAACATGATTGAGAGCAGCAGGTCTTGGTTCGCGAAAGACATGCCGGTGCGACCGCCGCGATCTGCGCCGGATTCTCGGCGAGGGAGTTACAGCACAGACGGGATGTTCAGCGGAGCGCCGAGAGAAGTCTCCGCCGCGGGCGAATACAGGAAAATCGTTAAACGGACGGGCTAGGCGAGCCTTCGCACTCTTGAAACACCGAAGCCGCCAGCAGGCTAGCGCTCGGCCGCAAACGCAAACCGCCCGCGGCGGACTTCGCTCTGCGCCTCGACGAGCGCGAGCAGCGCCTCGGCCGCGTGTGACAACGTGCCTTCGCGCCGGTGAATCAGGCGCAGCTTGCGCTCAAAGGTGAGTTCCGGCACGGGCACGCGCACGAGTTCCTTGTGCGCCACTTCCTTCTCGACGGTGATCGCGGGCAACAACGCGACGCCGTTCCCCATCGCCACGAACTTCTTGATTGCATCGAGGGTCGGCATCTCCACGGGCATCCGCAACTCGACCCGCCGCTTTCGGAACGTCTCGATCACCTTCTGCCGATACGGCGACGACACGTGGTGCGCAACGAACGATTCGCTGGCCAGCTCCGTGATCGAGACCTTCGAGCGCCGCGCCAGCGGATGTGACGGTGGGACGACGAACGCAAGCTCATCGTGATACACCACGATCGAGGTGAGCGCCACCGTGTCCGGCCGGAAGGTGATCACGCCGAAGTCGGCGCCGTAGTCGAGCACCTGGGCAGGCACGCGGCTGCCGTACGAGCGCTGCACCGTGATGTGCACGTCCGGATAGAGCCGCCGGTATTCGTGCAGGATCGGGAGCAGGTACAGGCACGTCAACTCGTTGGCCGCGACCGTCAGCCGCCCCGTCCGCAACTGCCGCACGTCATCCAGCGCCGCCATCGTCCGCTGGCGCAGGTTGACGAGGCGCTCGGCATGATCGGCGAGCACGCGACCGGCATCGGTGAGCACGCCGCGGCGGCTGGATCGATCGAACAGCGGCCGGCCGATCTCGTCTTCGAGTTTCTTGATCGTCTGGCTGATGGCCGGCTGTGTGCGGAACAACGCCTTCGCGGCGGCCGAAAAACTGCCTTCTCTGACGACCGCGAGAAAGGCCTCGAGTTGGAAGAGTTCCATCGGGAATCCATACTATAAGCCATAAAGCATATGCCTATAGAAATTATTATTTTGACTTATTTTGGTCGTTGCCCCGACTATGGAGTGCGATGGCGACCACTAACCGCGTCAAGGTTTTCGACACCACGTTGCGCGACGGCGAACAGTCTCCCGGCTTCAGCATGACGGCTGCCGAGAAACTCCGCCTTGCCCAGCAACTCGATCGGCTCGGCGTCGACATCATCGAAGCGGGCTTTCCGATGTCGTCTGAGGGCGACTTCGAGGCCGTGCGCACCATTGCCGGCGCCATTCGTCGTCCGGTGATCGCCGGCCTGGCGCGCGCGATCCCGGCGGACATCGACCGCGCCTGGGCGGCGCTGTCGAAGGCGGCGCGCCCGCGCATCCACGTGTTCCTGGCAACGTCCGACATTCACCTCGAGCACAAGTTGCGGATCACGCGCGAGCAATGTCTCGCGCAGATTGCGACGTCGGTCGCCCACGCCCGCGCCTACTGTGAGGATGTGGAGTTCTCGGCAGAGGACGCGACCCGGAGCGACCTGGATTTCCTGTGCGACGTCGCCGAGGCCGCCGTCGCGGCCGGCGCGACGACGATCAACCTGCCCGATACCGTCGGCTATGCCCTGCCCCAGGACATTGATCGGATCTTCCGGACGGTTGGCGCGCGGATCGGCGATCGCGCGGTGTTGTCGGCGCACTGCCACAACGATCTCGGCATGGCGGTCGCCAACTCGCTGGCCGCGGTCCAGGCTGGAGCCCGGCAGGTCGAATGCACGATCAACGGCATCGGCGAGCGCGCCGG
>CAZBYY010000468.1:0-2217 GCA_964495855.1 uncultured Acidobacterium sp.
GAAGAAGCCATGATCGTCTACCGTCGCAGCGTCGACGAGATGAGCGCGCGCGTCGAGGAATATCACCACGCGGTTGAAGAAGGTGTCAGGTTCCACTGGCTGACATCGCCGGTCGAGATCATTGACGATGGCACCGGATGGGTATCAGGGTTGCGCTGCCAGCAGATGACGCTGGGCGAGCCGGACGCGAGCGGACGGCGGCGGCCCGTGCCGATTCCGGGCGCTGAAATCGTCCTCCCCGCCGACAACGTCGTCCTCGCCATCGGCACGACGCCGAACCCGCTGTTGACGCGAACGACCACTGGCCTCGCAACGACGAAACACGGGTGCCTGGTTGCTGATGAAGCGACGGGCCTGACGTCGAAGACGATGGTCTTTGCCGGCGGCGACGCCGTCACGGGAGCGGCAACGGTGATTCTCGCGGCCGGCGCCGGCAAGCGAGCGGCGCACGCCATCGATGCGGCGTTGACAGCACGCGGCACGCACTGAGACAGCCGAGCTTGAAGCGGCACGCGCCGGCGATATGATGTGCGGCTGTGCCGCTGAATCGCGGATGGTCGTATCGTGAGCAAGTCGGTCCCGACGCTGCGGGACAGACAGTGCTGGAGTACCTCACAGCCACTCGTTTGCACTCCACGGACGTCGAATGGCGCGAGCGCATCGAGCGCGGTGAGGTCGAGGTCGAAGGCACGCGCGTTCACGCCGATGAAATGCTGTTTGCCGGACAGACCGTCGTCTGGAACCGGCCGCCTTGGGACGAGCCCGAGGTCCCCAGGCACTTCGAGATCATTCACGAAGACGACTCGCTGATCGTCGTCAACAAGCCGAGCGGCTTGCCGACGATGCCGGCGGGCGGCTACCTGGAACACACGTTGATGACGCTCGTGCGGGCCACGCATCCGGAGGCCAGCCCGCTGCATCGGCTGGGGCGATTCACCTCCGGCCTCGTGCTGTTCGCGCGAACGAAACACGCCGCATCGCTGCTCGCGCGAGCGTGGCGCGAGCGCACGGTGAAAAAAACCTATCGCGCTCTCGGGCTGGGCGCGACCCGCACCGAGATGTTCGTGATCGACGTGCCGATCGGGCCGGTGCCGCATCCGACGCTCGGCTCGGTGCAGGCCGCATGCGAAGACGGCCGGCCGTGCCACAGCGTGGCGTTCGTGCTCGAGCAGCGTCACGATCAAACGCTGTTCGGCGTCGAGATCACGACGGGACGTCCGCACCAGATCCGGATTCACCTCGCCTACGCCGGCCATCCGCTCGTCGGCGACCCGGTCTACGACGCCGGCGGCGGCCTGAAGCGTCATCCTGGCCTGCCGGGCGACGGCGGTTACCTGCTGCACGCCGAGCGCCTGCAGTTCACGCATCCAGTCACGGGTCAGCGTCTCACGGTAAGCGCCACGCCCCCGGCGGAACTGCTGACGCACAAAGAGCTCGTCCACGCGTCCGCCGGCGCGCGATAGACGAACGGGGAACAGGCGAACGGGCGAACGGGCGAACGGGCGAACAGGAATGATTTTCCCGTTGGCCTGTTAGCCTGTTAGCCTGTTAGCCTGTGATCTCATTCGCGAACGTCAGCAAGCAGTACGGCAAGCAGGTTCTCTTCGTCGATGCCTCCTTTCAGTTGAATCCAGGCGAAAAGGCCGGTCTGGTCGGTCCGAACGGCGCAGGTAAGACGACCGTGTTCCGGATGATCACCGGCGAGGAAGCGCCCGATGAAGGCGAAGTCACGGTGCCCAAGAAGCTGACGATCGGCTACTTCCGCCAGGATGTCGAGGAGATGTCGGGGCGATCCGTGCTCGACGAGGCGATCGCGGGCAGCGGTCGTGTCGGCGACCTGCATCACGAGCTCGAAGAGCTCCAGCACGCCATGGGCGATCCCGATCGGGCCGACGAGATGGACACGATCCTCGCCAGGTTCGGCGAAGTGCAGGAGGAATACGATCACCTCGGCGGCTACGCGCTCGAGAGCCAGGCGCGGGAAGTGCTGCACGGCCTCGGCTTTGACGATGAGCGCATCGACGGCGATGTGGGCGCGCTGTCGGGCGGATGGAAGATGCGCGTGGCGATGGCGCGCGTGCTGCTCGGCAAGCCCGACGTCCTGCTGATGGACGAGCCGACCAACCACCTCGACATCGAATCGATCGTCTGGCTCGAGAATTTCCTCAAGCAGCACGAGGGCGCGCTGCTGATGACGTCGCACGATCGCGAGTTCAT
>CAZBYY010000469.1:0-2216 GCA_964495855.1 uncultured Acidobacterium sp.
GGCGTCGGCGAGCACGGGCGGCTTCACCTCGGTGGCGCCCCAGGAGAACTCGACGTCGACGGTCATGCCCTTCGACGTGAAGTAGTGCTTGGTGACGCGCACCAGTTCGGTGGCGATGCGCTTGCCGTTGAGATCGGCCGCGGACTTGAACGGCGAGTCTTCCGGAGCGGCGAGGACCCACTTCACCTTGCCGAAGCTCTGCTTGGCGTAAATCAGGTCGCACACGCGCGCGAGCGGCGCCAGCTCGGGATGGCCGATCTCGTGCTCGGCGATCCAGTCCTGGCCGGTGAGGCCGGCGTCGAGCACGCCGTCGGCGACGTAGCGCGCCATTTCCTGCGCGCGAATCAGCATGCACTCGATCTCGGGATCGTCGATCGACGGGAAATACGAGCGCGAGTCCACGCGCACGGCATAGCCGGCGCGCTGGAACAACTGGATCGTCGCCTCCTGCAACGATCCCTTCGGAATGCCGAGCCGCAACTTCATTTGGTCTCTCCACTGGCAGGAACGAAACACGACACGCGATTGAGGTGGCACACGTTGCCGTCGCCCTCGCGGTGGGCCTTGATGAGCACGGTGTCCTCATCGCAATCGATCAACACCTGCTTGACGGCGAGCCGGTTGCCCGATGTCTCGCCCTTCATCCACAGCTTGTTGCGCGTGCGGCTGAAGAACGTGACGAAGCCGGTCTGCTGCGTCAGCTGCCACGCCTCTTCGTTCATGAAGCCGACCATCAGCACCTCGTTGGTGACTTCGTCCTGCACGACCGCCGGTATCAACCCATCCAATTTTGAAAAATCCATCTCTCTTCCTCTTCGCGTCCGTCATCTGGCACCGGCATCCGGCACGTAAAAAGCAAAAAGGCCCGCCGGTTTCCCAGCGGGCCTCTCGCGTGAATCTCCGAATGGTCGATTCGTCTACGCGCGAACTCCTGCCAGGCCGTTCAGGGAACGGTGATGATGGCAATGGTGCGCGTGGTGGACGAACGACATGTTCCTTACAGCCTAACGGGTCGCTGCGGTCGAGTCAACCGGCGGGCGTCCGCTGTGCAGTTCCGTGCGCACACGTTCGCTCGTCACTGCGCCGGCTTCGGCAGCGGCTTGCGCGGCAATTTCTCCGGCGCATTCGCCGCATACCAGGCGAACACCGCGGCGACGGCGCCCTGCTGGATCAGGTCGTCCTTCTGGACGTGATCCACCTGGTCCATGTTCGAGTGGTGCGTGCGCGAGTTGTATTCGAGGCGTTCCTGGATGAACTGGAAACCCGGCAGGCCGGCATCTTCGAACGAGCCGTGGTCGGTCTGCGTCACCGACCGCGGGCTGACGTTCTTCCAGCCGATGTCCTTGAGCGCCTGCCCCCACTGCTCGAACGACTTCATCGCGCCGGTGTTGTTCTGGCCCCAGATGCCCATGATGCGGCCCGTGCCGTTGTCGAGATTGAAGTAACCGGCGACGCCGGCGTGTTCGGGCTTTGGTGTCTTCGTCTTCGGATCGAAGAAGTGCCGCGCCACGTACTCGCGCGATCCGAGCAACCCTTGTTCCTCGCCGGCCCACAAGCACACGCGGATCGTGCGGCGCGGCTTGAGTCCGAGCTTCTGGATCACGCGCACGGCTTCGATCATCGCGGACGATCCGGTCGCGTTGTCGGTGGCGCCGGTGGCGTAGGGATACGAATCGAAGTGCGCGCCCATGATCACGACTTCGTTGGCGAGATCGGTGCCCGGAATCTCCGCGATGATGTTGAACGCGTTGCCTTCGGGATTCGTTTCCGGGTGGAACTTCGCCTGGATGGTGAGCTCCATGCGAACCGGCTGGCCGTGTTCGATGAGGCGCACGAGGCGGTTGTAGTGCTCGACCGCGAGCGTCGCTGACGGCACCTGCTTCGGTGCGTTGGGATCGCGGCTGCCGCCGTTGCCGGGGAAGATCGTGCCGCCATCAACGCGCTGCGTCTGCCACGACAGATCGCTGCCGCCGGCGGACATGTCGCTGTCGGATCCGCGATCGAGTTGCGCCGCAGCGCCTTCGGCGACGAGGAATTCCTGCACGAGATTCGCAAACTGCTGCGGCGTCATGGCACCGCCGGCACCCGCGGCACCTCTGGCACCGGCACCGGCACCAGCCGAACGCCCCGCAGGGGCGGCTGGCGGCAGCTCCATCGCTTCTTTCCAGTCCGCGTCGGTCATCTTCAGCACCACGCGTCCATCGAGCATGCGGACC
>CAZBYY010000470.1:0-2213 GCA_964495855.1 uncultured Acidobacterium sp.
GTCGAGAGTTGTGCGGCGACGTTGGACGAGAGAAACGAGAATCCTTTCGGCAACAGCACGCCGAGCCGATACCCGCTGAGGCTGCGCACCCAGGCGATGTCGTCGTTGTGCATGATGTAGGTGCGCGGATCTTTGTAGGTCTTGTAAATGAGCGCGCGGCCGATGCCGCCTTCGGGCACCGGGATCGGCAGCTTGGCGTGGATGGCGTGCGTCTCGGGATCGCGCGGGTCCTGTTCGTAGGTGAACGGCATCGGCTTGCCGGTGCGCGGATCGAACACCTGGATGTCCGAGCCTTCGCTGCCGCCGCGAGTCGCGTTCACGAGTTCGGTGGACCCAGGCCGCGTTTCCTCAGTCAGAAAGCGGATACGGAACGACTCGCTGCCGGGTTCGAGGATCTGGTACTCGGTGTAGGCATCCTGCGTGAACAAGCGCGTCAACGGAGCCGTGGGACGCAGCGACCCGTCAGGGTTGGTCCCGCCTGGAAACGGATTGTCAGCGCCGCGTTGAGCGGTCAGCGAGACAGCGAGGGCGAGCGATCCGGCGGCGGACAGAGCAGCGACTACGGTTCGATTGCGCATGCCGCAGTCTATCGCGACTGCGATTCACTTCATCAGGTCGCGCCAGCGAAACGCCCGCGGCTGGCAACTGCTCGTATAGCTTGCCGCCGGCGTCGTGTCGCTCAGGCGTCGCCAGATCTCGTAGCCATCCGTCGTGAACTCGATCGCGTAGCGCGAGCGGATGTACTGGTCGACCGGCGCGGCATAGTCGCGGAAGCGCTTGTTGTCGACATCCCAGGTGTAACCGTAGATGACGTACTTCGGCGGCCGCTGATCGAGCCGCGCGAGCAGGCATGGGTACGCCTCGGGATCTTCAAACAGCATGAAGTCCGTCCGCGTCGCATTGGGTCGATCCGCGAGGAAATAGAACCCCGACGCCCACGGCACGACGAAGATGTGATCATCCTTGGTGGTGTGTTCGACGATGTACTTGGTGACGTTGTCGATGCGTTGCGCTTCCAGGAACTGCGTGGCGATGCCGCGTCCGCGGTCGACGTGCAGCCCCGCGACATAGTTTTGGTACTCCCAGTGCGTGCGGTTGTAGCCGATCCACAGCAGCAGCACGATCGGCAGCAACGCGCCGGCCGTCGCCATCGTTCGCCACACCCCCGTTGTGCCGCTGGGCACCAGCCGCGAAAGCGTGTAGGCCAGGAGCACGAACGTCGGCTGGATTCCGAACAGGATGTGGGTCGTGTCGGCACGCGGCCACGCCGTCAGCAGCGAGCAGATGCCGGCGAGCGTCACCGCGATCACCGCATGGCGGCGCTGCTGCGTCGACGGATCATCGGCCTGGCGCGAGCGATGTGAGACGTAGTGCCAGACCCCGGCGATGAACAGCAGCGGGTAGATGATCGTGGGGAGGTGGAGCACGACCTGTGTCCACACTTCGTAGTTCGACGGCTCGGCAATCCGCCCGCTGATCACGCCTGCGACATCCGACGCCGACGGCATCGGCGGGTAGGGCAGCGAAAACCGTTGCGTGTATTTCGCAAGCGGGTAGTACACCCAGCTCTCGTAAAGATACGGGCCCGCGCCTGACGCGACCAGCCAGATCAAGGTCGGGACCACGGGCAGAAGAATGCCGCCGGCAAAAACCGCACTGCGCCGGATCCGGTCGCGAGCGTGCCAGCGATCGTCAGTGAAGGCCGATGCCCAGATGGACGCAAAGAGCGCCACCGCCGTGTAGGCACCGACGTTTTGCTTCACCAGAGCCGTCAGGCCCACGCACACGCCAGCAGTGAAGACCCATCGCGGTATTGTTGCGCCGTGAATGTAGACGGCGAGCGCCACGAGCGCCAGCAGCGCGGCCTCGAGCGAATAGAAGTTCGGCGTGACGAGGAACCACCCCCATACGGTCGTCAACAGGCCCGCGCCTGCGGCGAAGGGCCATGACGTAAGGCGCCTGGTGACCACCATCGTTGCCAGCAGGATTCCAATACCGGTGACGAGCGCGCTCCATCGCAGCACGATCAGGTGCTCGCCGAACATCCTGAAGAGCGCCGCGACCGTGTAGTACGAGCCCGGAGTGACGACGGTGAAGAAGTCGCGGTAGATCAATTCTCCGCGCAGCACGCGCATGGCCTGCGCCGCCGTTGATCCTTCGTCGAGAAGATTGGTGCTGCGGGTGAAGAATTGCAGCCAGTACCAGAGGCCCAG
>CAZBYY010000471.1:0-2213 GCA_964495855.1 uncultured Acidobacterium sp.
GTGATGATGCTCTCGAGGCCGTAGCCGACTTCGATGCGGACTCGCCGCTCGCGCACCGCGAGGACGACGAGCAGGCCGTTGTCGTCTTTCTTGTCGCCGACGCCGTTTTGGGCAAACAGCTTCACCGCGTATTCATCAATGGTCGGGAAAGGGGCAATCGTCTCGACGGTGGCCACGACAATGGCATCGCTGGTTGCCTTGCGGAGTGCGCTCAACTGCGTGTTGAGCGAGTGCAGGCTGTCTGGGTCGATGACGTGCGCGAGGTCGTTTACCGGGCCGGTGAGCCGCGGCAGCGCCCGATCATCCGGAGCCGATGCGGCTGCCAGCGCCAGCATGGCGCAAACGAGCAGGGCGACGCGACGTGTACCGTGATTCTCCATGGGATTGCCGCGGTGGCAAGTATGGCTCAGCGCCGAGAAAGAGAGTAAATGGAGCCGGCAATCGGACTTGAACCGATGACCTGCTGATTACGAATCAGCTGCTCTACCAACTGAGCTACGCCGGCTTCCGGAGAGAAGAACAGCTTAACATACTCAACCGGTTGCCCCCGAACCTGAGCAACCCCGGCAGAACGACGCCCTTGGTACCGTTGGAACCCGTGGAACCGCGGAACCTTAGTAATATGTGCGCGAATGCCCCCATCCAGGCGGAGTTCGGTGGCCGAGCGCATCGGCGACGCGCTGCCGGTCCGCATGCCGACGTTCTGGTCGCGCCGCCGCGCCGCCGTCCTGGCGCTGCTCATCTTCGCCGGCGTCACGCTGACCGGCACCATCGGGTACGTAGTGATCGAGGGCTGGAGCGTTTGGGACGCGTTCTACATGACCATCATCTCGGTGACCACCGCGGGTTACCGCGAGGTCCACGACATGTCGTTCCTGGGGCAGTTGTGGACGACGATCGTGTTGATGGCAGGCGTGTCGACGCTGTTCTACACGGCGTCGCTGTTCATGGCCGAAGTCGTCGAAGGGGATTTCTACAAGCGCATCGAAGCGCGCCGGTTCAACCGTATGCTCGATCAACTCACCAATCACTTCATCATCTGCGGCTACGGGCGTATCGGCAAGGTGATCGCCGATGAATTCAAGCGGCAGAACGTGCCCTTCATCGTGATCGACCGCGATGCCGATCGCGTCCACGAGATCATCGAGAACGGCGGCCTGGCGGTCGAAGCCGATGCGAGCCGCGAGCTGGTGCTGCAGCGCGTCGGCATCGATCGCGCGCGCGGGCTGATCGCCGCGGTCGGCACCGAGGCCGAGAACGTCTACACCGTGCTGACCGCGCGCGTGCTCAATCCCGACCTCTACATCATCGCGAGGATCGAGCAGCCGGACGCCGAGCCCAAGCTGCGGCGCGCCGGCGCCGATCGCGTGCTGTCGCCGTACCAACTGGGCGGCATCCAGATGGCGGCCACCGCCTTGCGGCCGGCTGTCGTGGACTTCATGCAACTGGCCACGAGCTCGGAGCGGCTGGAACTGGCCGCCGAGCAGATCGAAGTGAGCGAGGGCTCACCCTTCGTCGGCCGCAGCATCAAGGACGCCAACCTCAGACACGACTTCGGTGTCATCGTCGTGGCCATCAAGCGCGCGGCCGGCCACATGGAATTCAACCCGCCGCCGGAAGCCAAGATCGGCGTGGACGATCAGCTCGTCGTTCTCGGGAACAACGAGCAGCTGAAGAAACTGGAACAGGCCGCTGGCGCAGGCGTCCGATAAGCGTTAATATCGAAGGTTACGGGCGCGGCCAGATTCGCGCCTGTGGACCTTCACTCCATGCCGCCCGAAGTCGACTCATCGGCGCTCGTCATCCGCGGTGCACGCACGCACAACCTCAAGAACGTCGACCTGACGCTGCCGGCGGGGCAGTTGATCGTGTTCACGGGCGTCAGCGGATCCGGCAAGTCGTCGCTGGCGTTCGACACGATCTACGCCGAAGGGCAGCGGCGCTACGTCGAATCGCTGTCGGCCTACGCGCGGCAGTTCCTGGAACGCATGGAGAAGCCGGACGTGGACCTCATCGAGGGCCTGTCGCCCGCGATCGCGATCGAGCAGAAGGCGGCGAGCCACAACCCGCGCTCCACCGTCGGCACGGTCACCGAGATCCACGACTACCTGCGGCTGCTCTACGCGCGGGCGGGCACGCCTTTCTGCCCCGACCACCAGCTTCCACTGGAAGCGCAGACCGTGGCGCAGATGGTCGACCACGTCCTCGCCCTA
>CAZBYY010000472.1:0-2211 GCA_964495855.1 uncultured Acidobacterium sp.
CATCGCATACCAGGAACAGGTCATGCGCATGGCGTCCGTGCTCGCCGGCTTCACCCTGGGGCAGTCCGACGTGCTCCGCAAGGCCATGGGCAAGAAGGATCCCAAGGTCATGGCCAAGCAGCGCGAAGCGTTCATGAGCGGCGCGCTGGCGAAGGGTGTCAGCGAAAAGAAGGCCAGCAAGATCTTCGAGCTGATGGAATTCTTCGCCGGGTACGGCTTCAACAAGTCGCACTCCACGGCGTATGCGTTCCTCGCCTACCAGACGGCGTACCTGAAGGCGAACTATCCGCGTCATTTCGCCGCGGCGCTGCTCACGATCGAGGCCGCCAACACCGACAAGCTCGCCGTGTACATTGCCGAGTCACGCGAGCGCGGCATCGCGGTGCTGCCGCCGGACATCAACCAGAGCCAGCTGCACTTCACGGTCGTGCCCGAAGGCGTCCGCTTCGGCTTGACCGCGATCAAGGGCCTGGGCGAAGGCGCCATCAGGGCGATCATCGACGTCCGCGAACGCAGCGGCGCGGTCACGTCGCTCCATCAGTTGTGCGAAGAGCTCGACCTGCGCGTCGTCAACAAGAAGGTGCTCGAGGCGCTCGTCAAGTCGGGGGCGTGCGACAGCCTGATTCCGCAGGGCGTCACGCTGCAGGCCGGGCGCGCCAAGCTGTTCGGCGCGGTCGACAGCGCCATCGAGCACGGCAACCGCACGCAGCGCGATCGCGATCTCGGACAATCGGATCTGTTCGGCGGCGGCGACGAAGGCTCGCTCGCCATCATCCGCCTGCCGGATTCGCCGCCGTGGACCGAGATGGAACTGCTGCAGCACGAGAAGGACGCGCTCGGCCTCTACCTGAGCGGCCATCCGATCGACCGTCACGCCGACAACCTGCGCGCCTTCGGCGCCAAGACCGTCGGCGACCTGACGATGACGGAGATTCCGCAGAGCACCGATGGCTCACCGGGACGTCTCGTGATCGAGGACGTGTACGTCGGCGGCATCGTCTCCGGCTTCCGCGGGCTCAAGACCAAGAAGGGCGATCCGATGTGCGTCTTCACGCTCGAAGACAACCAAGGCGCCGTCGAAGTCGTCGTGTTCCCGGAAATGTTCGGCAAGCATCGCGCCTTGATCGAAAATGGCGCGCTGCTGCTGGTGCGCGGCAAGTTCGAGCGCGACGAAGAGACGTCGCGCTTCCAGTGCAACGACATCCTGCCGCTGCATGCGTTGAGGGAGCGGCTGTCGCGCGGCGTTCGCATCCGGCTGAAGGGCGGGTGCCCGCGTGAGACGATTGAGTCGCTCTGGGAAGTCATGACCAAACACCGGGGCGATCGCCCGGTGGCGGTCGAAGTGGAATTGAACGGCGGCGCGCGCCACGTCATCGTCCGCGCCGAAGTGACGCAGTCCATCCGCGTGCGCACCTCGGAACAGTTCGTCTCCGATGTCGAGCGCCTGTGCGGCGTGGGTTCGGTTACGATTCATTCGTGATGCCCGCGGCCTCCCTGAGGCCCGAGGCCTGAGGCCCGATGCCTGATCTATTAGAGTTCGAAGAACCGATCGGCGAGTTGCTCAAGGAAATCGAGGCGCTGTCCACGCTGGAACCGAGCGAGGAACGCGACAAGGAAATCGCTCGCCTCGAGGGCCGCGTCAACGCGATGCGTGGCGACTTGTACCGCAACCTGACGCCGTGGCAGCGCGTGCAGGTGGCTCGCCATCCCGCCCGGCCGACGACGCTCGATTACGTGGATCGGTTGTTCACGGATTTCGTCGAGCTGCACGGCGATCGCCGCTTTGCCGACGACCACGCGATCGTCACCGGCACGGCGCTCTACAAGGACCAGCCGATTCTCGTCGTCGGTCACCAGAAGGGCAGCGACACCAAGCAGAAGATCTATCGCAACTTCGGCTACGCCCGGCCCGATGGCTATCGCAAGGCGCTGCGCACGATGCTGATGGCGCAGAAGTTCAAGCGGCCGATCATCTGCTTCGTCGATACGCCTGCGGCGTATCCCGGCATCGAGTCCGAAGAGCGCGGCGTCGCCGAGGCGATCGCGCTGAACCTCAGGGAAATGGCGATGCTCCAGGTACCGGTGATCGTGCTCGTGCACGGCGAGGGCGGCAGCGGCGGCGCGCTCGGCATTGCGGTCGGCGATCGCATCCTGATGCACGAGTTTGCGATCTACAGCGTCATCCCGCCGGAAGGCTGCGCGGCGATCCTG
>CAZBYY010000473.1:0-2204 GCA_964495855.1 uncultured Acidobacterium sp.
AGCGAACGTTCGAGCGACGCCAGGGCCATGGCCGTGCGGATGACCTCCGGCGTGACCGATGACGGGAGCCGTAGCCGCGTATCGGGCCACGTCAGGCTCGCGGCGCTTCTCCCGGTCCCCGTCGACCACCGGCCATGACGCATCAGCGGCAGCGCCCGCCCAACGTGCCCTCCGAAAAACCAGACCACTTCCCCGCTGTAGCCGGCCTGTTGATACGCATGGTCGAACAGTTCCTCGACGACGCGGCCCTGCAGGTACCACGCGATGCCGTTGACGACGGGCGATTCCTGCTGCGGCGCAAACCATTGCCGTGCCAGGTCGTACGCGACATGCGACTCGATGTTCATGGCGGCACGGATCGCACGCCACGACGTGTCGTCGGCGACCACCAGACGCGATGGCGGCGGCCCGAGCCACTGGGTGTAGTCGGCGATGGCAATGTCGATGGAGTGCTGCACGCGATCGCGCTGATCGGCAAACCGCGACGACACGTGGATCACCACGTTGTCGGCGGACCGCGCCTGGTCCGCGGCGTGAAGGGTGAGGGCGATCGCGGCGATCATCACCGCAACCGCAGCGCCGCAGGCGCGCCACAGCATGCGGTAGTATACCCGCGGTGTCGGGCGTGAGTGGCGGCGTGACACGCCGTGAGTTCCTGAAGGCCGCGGCGTGTGGGATCGCGGTGGCTGGCCCCGCGCGCGCGCAGTCATCGCGCGAGATCCTTTACAACGGCATCACGCTGCCGGCGCCGTGGCCGCCCCGCCGGTCGGTGCTGTCGCCAATCCCGCAAACACCGCCGTATCTCGCCGAACCCCCGGCGATCATCAACATCGACGTCGGCCGGCAACTGTTCGTCGACGATTTCCTGATCGAAGAATCGTCGTTGTTCCGCGCGTTTCATGCCGCTTCCTATCACCCGTCCAACCCGATCCTGACGCCCGAGACCGAGTGGGAGCGCCGCGACCCGCACGCCATGGTCACCGGCGATCGGCCATCAGCGACCGCAATGCCCTTCAGCGACGGCGTGTTCTACGACCCCGCGGACCGCGTCTTCAAGATGTGGTACATGGCGGGGTATCAGCAGCACACGGCGCTGGCCACCTCAACGGATGGCGTGAAGTGGGATCGCCCGTCCCTCGGCGTCGTGCGCGGGACGAACATCGTCTCGCCGCTCGCGCGCGATTCCAGCACCGTGTGGCTCGACCTCGACGACCGGACGGCGCCGTACAAGATGGCCAGCTACAACCTCGGGCCCAAGGTGCTGCGCTTGCAGGTGTCGCGCGACGGCATTCACTGGCAACCCGCCGGCATGTCCGGGCCGTGTGGTGACCGCAGCACGTTCTTCCGGAATCCGTTCCGGCAGACCTACGTGTTCAGCCTGCGTCACGACGGCGCGGCCATGATGCGCATGCGCCGCTACTTCGAAACCCGGCAGTTCGAGCAGGCACAGTGGCAGGCCGGACAACCCGTGCTGTGGGCCGGCGCCGACGCCGCGGATCGCGCGCGGCCGGAGATGCCGACGATTCCGCGGCAGCTCTACAACCTGGATGCGGTCGCCTACGAAAGCGTGATGCTGGGGTTGTTCGCGATCTATCGCGGCGAGTCGAGCGATCGCGAAAAGCCGATCGATCTGTGCGTCGCATTCAGCCGCGACGGATTTCACTGGTCGCGCGACGTCCGCGAGCCGTTCATCCCGGTGTCGGAGCGGCAGGGCGACTGGAATTGGGCCAACGTCCAATCCTCGGGCGGCGTCTGCACCATCGTCGGCGACCGGCTGCATTTCTACGTCAGCGGACGCCAGGGCGTTCCGGGCACACAGTTGCCCGGCACGTGCAGCACGGGACTGGCGACGCTGCGCCGCGACGGATTCGCGTCCGTCACCGATGCGTGGCCGGCGAACGCGGCCCGGCAGGTCGGCAAAGCGCCGGGCCTCACCACGCGTGCGCTGACGTTCACGGGCGGCCACCTGTTCGTCAATGCGGATGTAAGCGGCGAACTGCGCGTCGAAGTCCTCGATCGAGAGCGCCGCACCATCGACGCGTTCAGCGCGGCGCGCTGTGTTCCGGTGCGCGGCGATTCGACACGCCAGCGCGTGGAATGGAGCGGCGGCGACGCCCTCGCGCGCCTGGCCGGCCAGCCGGTGCGCTTCCGCTTCCTGCTCGATCGCGCACGGCTGTTTTCATTCTGGGTGAGTCCGTCTCCGA
>CAZBYY010000474.1:0-2178 GCA_964495855.1 uncultured Acidobacterium sp.
GCGGCTACGCCAGCTTTGAAAAGTTCATGAAGGTGCTCGTCGGCGTGATGGGATTCAGCATCCTGTTTTGCGCCGCGTTCACGATGGGCGATCCGCTCCCGGCACTGAAGGGCGCCCTCATTCCGACCATCCCGGCCGGCAGCGGCACCTACGTGCTGTCGCTGATCGGCGGCGTCGGCGGCTCGATCACGATGCTGTCCTACAACTACTGGATGCGCGAAGAAGGCATGCGCGGATCCGGGTTCCTGTCGTACGTGCGCGGCGATGTGGCAATCGCCTACATCTTCACCGCGATCTTCGGCGGGTCGATCATGCTGATCGCCAACCAGGCCTTCTTTATGCATGGCGTGGCGCTGAAGGACGCGGAGGCCGTCCCACGCATGGCTGCGGCCTTGAGTACCGTGCTCGGCACCTTCGGGCACTTCGCGTTTTCGGTCGGCTTCTGGGCGGCCGTGTTCGCGTCACTGCTGGGCGTCTGGCAGAGCGTGCCGTATCTCTACGCCGATCTCTACGGCATCATCACCCGGATGACGCCGGCGGCGCGTGAAGAGATCGTCAAGGTGACGAGCACGCCGTATCGCATCGCGCTCGCCTTCATCACGCTCGTGCCGATGCCGTTTGCCTTCACCGGCCGGCCGATCCAGGTCGTGATCACCTACACGATCGTCAGCAGCCTGTTCGTGCCCTTCGTCGCGGCGACGATTCTGTACCTGAACAACCGAGTCGCGTGGACGGAAGACGTGCCACACAACTCGTGGATCACCAACCTGCTGCTCGTCGCGATCCTCGTGCTATTTGCGTTCGTCGGTTTCCAGGAAGCGGCGGCGGCGCTTCGTTAACAGGCCTCAGGCCTCAGGCCTCGGGCCTCAGCAAGCACGAAGAAAGTGCGACCCACGCGGGCGCGTCGTGCTGAAGAATCTGCGCGTCCGATCTCTCGCAAAGCGATTCTCCGGCTCAATTTACGCGGCGCGAATCATGCTGTTCTCCAACGCGGAGGCAATCACCCATGATTCAAGGTTTCCGCGATCTCGGTGTGTGGCAGAAAAGCATGGCGCTGACCGAGCGCATCTACGCACTAAGCGCCACGCTTCCGCGCGAGGAAACGTACGGTCTCACTTCGCAGCTTCGTCGCGCAGCCGTATCGATTCCTTCAAACATCGCCGAAGGGAAAGGGATTGGCGGCCTGGGCTACGCGCGTCATCTGAAGATCGCCCTCGGCTCGGAAGCGGAGCTTCAAACGCAACTTGAACTTGCGAAACGACTGAAGCTGCTCTCAGTTGACGATGCGAAGGCACTCATCGCCGACGCAGCCGAAGTCGGGAGAATGCTGAGGGGGCTGATACAGGCTCTGCCCAAAGTCTAACCGTACAAACAACGAGCGCGACCCCGAAGGATCGCGCTCGTCTCTTTTCCTGAGGCCTGAGGCCTGAGGCCGGAGGCCTTAGAAGTTCAGCGAGAACCCGACGCGGATGATGCGCGGCGAGAGGATCGGGTCGCCACCTGCGGGCAGCAGGTAGGTCGAGCCGACCGCCACGTTCTTGTTCACCACCGTGTCGGCGTTGGCGATGTTGAAGAAGTCGATCTGCGGCGCGAAGCTGCGGCCGCCGAAGCGGAACGTCTTCGCCAGGCGCATGTCGAGCAGCACCACGTTGTCGTAGCGCTCTTCACCGCGCTTGCTGAGCTGGATCGTCTGGCTGGCGCGCGTCAGGGTGATGCCCTGGGTCGCGGCCACCGCGCGGGTCAGCGAGTAGGTCGACACATACGGATAGCCGTTGTTGGCCACCAGCGAGCCCGACAGGTTGATGTCCATCGGCAGCATGTAGCTGCCCGACAGGCGGAACGCCTGCTCGGAGTCGTTGCCGACGATGCCCTTCGGGAAGCGGGTGTTGTTCGGATCGTTCAGGTCCGTGCCGCCGCTGACGCCACCCTCGTTCTTGCCGAGCGTGAAGCCCATCTGCATCTGCCACTTCTTCGAGAAGCGCTTGGTGGCCGTGAACTCGACGCCCTTGTAATCGGTATCCAGGTAGTCGACGTTGTCACGCACGTTGTTCGCGAGCGCGTTGACCGCCGGATCGATGTTGTAGACGTCGACCGTCGTCGGCTTCGGGCTGGCCACCGTCCCACCGGGGCCGTTCGGGATCGTGATCGTGTACTTGGTGTAGGCCGAGGCCGGCTGCA
>CAZBYY010000475.1:0-2166 GCA_964495855.1 uncultured Acidobacterium sp.
AGATCACCCTGCAGGGCAAGGTGCTGCCGGTCGGCGGCATCAAGGAGCAGGTGCTGGCGGCCAAGCGCGCCGGCATCAAGGAAGTGATCCTGCCGAAGCAGAACGAGAAAAACGTGAAGGAGGATCTCAGCGACGAGCTGAGGAAGGGCCTCACGATTCACCTCGTGAACACGATCGACGAGGTGCTGCTGCTGGCGCTCGTGGCGGACAATGACCGCCCGACGCGGCGGACGGCGGACAAGCCGAAGTCGAAAGCCTCGCAGCATCCGCGCGCAGCGCATCGCGCGCGGTAGCTCGCGCCAGAACCGGGCAAAGACAGATCATCTAGGCCGGAGAACACTCCGGCCTAGACCATCGACAGTCCGGCAAGCGTCTTCAAATCGATGATCTCGCCGGATGCGACCAGCGCGCGCGCTTCGTCGAGCGTGAGGGTGCGCGGCTCGATGTCTTCGTCCTCGTCTTTCTTCACCGTTGAATCTGCCGCGGGCGGGCGAAGATCTTCGCAGCGGTAATAGTTCATCAGCTCATCGCAGAATCCGGGTGTCGGATAGTAGGCGCCGACCCGCGTCACTCTGTGCGGCGTCAATCCGATTTCCTCTTCGCATTCCCGCGCCGCGGCCGCGTCGGCATTCTCGTTCGGCTTGAGCGTGCCGGCGGGCAACTCCCAGATCCAGCGATCGATCGAGTAGCGGTACTGGCGGATCAGGATGATCTTGCCCGGCTCAGGAACCGGCAGCAGGACTACTGAGCCTGGATGACGCACGATCTCCATGTCGACGGTGTGACCGGTCGGCAACCTCACAACATCGACGTCGAAATGGAAGATGCGGCCCTTGTAGATCGTCTGGCGGGCGATGAGTTCGGCGGACATGAATCAAGATTACAATCGGACGCCATGAAACGTCGCGACTTCCTCAAGTCATCCGTCACCGGTTCCGTTGGGGCGTCACTCGCGGCAGCGTCGCTGGGCGCATCGCCGCTCGAAGGCGGACTGCAGGCGCGAGCGGCATCAACGCGCAAGATCCTGATTGCCGGCGGCAACTACAACACCGCGTTCGTTCGCTACATGGCGCAGCTCACCGGCAAGCCGCGGCCGAAGCTGCTGTATCTGCCGACGGCGTCCGCGGATTCGCCGAACGGCATCATCAGCTGGTATCGCTCGTGCGCGCCGCTCAACGTGGAGCCGTCGCACCAGATCAGCTTCATCGCGAGCACGTCGCAGCCGCGCACGTGGGAAGAAGTGCTGCTGTCGGTGGACGGCATCGTCTGCTCGGGAGGCAACACGCTCAATCAGCAGGTGATCTGGAAGGCGCACGGCATCGATGCGATTCTGCGACAGGCCTGGGACCGCGGCATCGTGCTGGGCGGCGCCAGCGCCGGATCGTTGTGCTGGTTCGAGGAAGGCACAACCGATTCTCGCCCCAAGGAACTGTCGAAAGTCGAATGCCTTGGCTTTCTCAAGGGTAGCCATTCGCCCCACTACGACGCAGAGCCCGGCCGCCGGCCGCTGTATCAAAAGACGATCCTGGCCGGCACGATGAAGCCCGGCTACGCGTGCGACAACGACGCCGGCATCTACTTCGAAGACAACACCGTGAAGCGCGTTGTCTCAACGCGACCGGGTGCGAAGGTGTATTACGTCAGCGTCGAAGGCGGGAAGATCGTCGAGAAGGTGATGGAGCCTGAGATCATCTCGTGATCTGGTGATCTGCGAGTCTCTCAGCCCTCGAATTCGTTGTTCGTCCCTGAGCCGTCTCTCGCGAAGACCGCGGCGCGTTTGTCTTCGGGAACCAGAGCCATCAGCACGTCCTCGAGGTCGGCGGGTAGCGGTGCCGTGAATTCGAGGCGTTCCTGTGTTCTCGGGTGAGTGAAGGCCAGGCGCTCGGCGTGCAGGAACGGCCTCGTCAGGCGCAGCACCGGGCGGAGACGCTGCGGCATGCTGGCGCGCACGCCGCCGTACAACGCATCGCCGACGATCGGATGGCCGATCTCGCTCAGGTGCACGCGGATCTGATGCGTGCGTCCGGTGGCGATCGCGATTCGTAACAGCGTCAATCCCTGGAGATCCCGCGCCCACGTGACGCGCGTCACGGCGTTGCGTGCGCGATCGGCGCGCCGCGTCGTCATCTTCAACCGGTTCTTCGGGTCGCGGCCAATGGCGGCGTT
>CAZBYY010000476.1:0-2125 GCA_964495855.1 uncultured Acidobacterium sp.
CATCTCAACCGCACCGGCCGCGCCAAGCAGGTGGCCGGTCATTGATTTGGTCGAACTCACCGCGACCTTGTGCGCGCTTTCACCGAAGGCGCGTTTGACCGCCTTCGTTTCGCAGGCATCGCCGATCGGCGTCGAGGTGCCGTGCGCGTTGATGTAATCGACCACGTTCGGCTGCACGCCGGCGCGATCGAGCGCGGCCTGCATGACGCGAACGGCGCCATCCCCGTCTTCCACCGGCGCTGTCATGTGGTAGGCATCGCCCGACATGCCGTAGCCGACGATCTCCGCATAGATATGCGCGCCGCGCCGCTTCGCCATCTCGAGTTCTTCGAGGATGAGGATGCCGGAGCCTTCGCCCAGGACGAACCCGTCGCGGTCTTTCTCGAACGGCCGGCTCGCCTTCTGCGGATCGTCATTGCGCTGCGACAGCGCGCGCAACGCCGCAAACCCGCCGACGCCCATGTGGCACACGGCCGCTTCCGCGCCGCCGGTGATCATCGCGTCGGCCGCGCCGCGCTTGATGATCTCGAACGAGTCGCCGATTGCGTGCGCTGAGGCAGTGCACGCCGTGCAGGTCGCGAGGTTCGGGCCCTTGGCGCCGAAGCGAATCGACACCTGGCCTGCCGCGAGGTTGATGATGGCCGAGGGAATGAAGAACGGCGAGATCTTGCGCGGCCCGCCCTCGAGGTACGCGCTGTGCTGCTCTTCGATGGTGGTGAATCCGCCGATGCCCGACCCGATGAACACGCCGACGCGCGGCGCCAGCGCCGCGTCAATCGTCAGCTTCGCATCGTCCATGGCGTACTGCGAGGCGGCGACGGCGAACTGAATGAAGATGTCCATCTTCTTCAGTTCCTTCTTTTCGATGAACTGCAGCGGGTCGAAGTGCTTCACCTCGCCCGCAAACCGCGTCGAAAAGGCCGCCGCATCGAAACGCGTGATCGGGCCGATGCCGCTCGTGCCCGCGCACAGCGCATCCCAGTTGGCCTGAGTGCCCATGCCGACCGGCGAGACCAAACCCACGCCGGTCACTACGACTCGCCTACTCATGTGACTTGTCCCGACGATAGCGCACGCGGCGCCGGTCGGACCTCCGGAGTCCTGCCCCGCGTTACTTCTTCTTCGAGTGCGACTCGATGTAGTCGACAGCTTCCTTGACGCGCGTGATCTTCTCCGCTTCCTCGTCAGGAATCTCGATGCCGAACTCCTCTTCGAACGCCATCACGAGTTCGACGGTGTCGAGCGAGTCCGCGCCCAGGTCGTCGACGAACGACGCATCCGGCGTCACTTCCTCTTCGTCCACGCCCAACTGCTCCACGATAATGCTCTTCACCTTGTCGGCAACGGCCACGGTATCCTCCAACTGCGCCCTCGGGCGCACCACTACATGTACATCCCGCCGTTCACGGCGAGAACCTGCCCAGTAATATACGACGCCTCATCCGAGGCAAGGAAACTCACTGCCGCCGCGATGTCCTGCGGCGTCCCGATGCGCCCGAGCGGAATCTGCGACGCCCAATCGGTCTTCGCCGCGTCGGCGATCGCCTTCGTCATGTCGGTGTCGATCAGGCCCGGCGCGACGACGTTGACGGTGACGTTGCGCGACGCCACTTCCTTCGCGAGCGACTTGCAGAAGCCGATCAGGCCGGCCTTCGATGCGGCGTAATTGGCCTGGCCGGCGTTGCCGCTCTGGCCGACGACCGAGCTGATCGCGATGATGCGCCCGCCACGCGCGCGGATCATGGGCTTCAGCGCCGCCTGGCACAGCGTGAACGACGCGGTCAGATTGGTGCCGATCACCTCGTCCCAGTCGCTCCGCTTCATGCGCAACATCAACTGATCGCGGGCGATGCCGGCGTTGCTGACCAAGATGTCGAGCTTGCCGTGCGTGTCGACGACCGACTTGATCAGTTCGTCGACGGCGGCTGAATCGGTGACGTCGACGCCGCGCGCTTCCGCCTTACCGCCGGCCGCCACGATCGCTGCCGCAGTAGCGTCCGCATTGGTGCCGCGCGCCACGCACACGACCGTCGCGCCGCCGGCGCCCAAGCGCTCCGCAATCGCGCGCCCGATGCCGCGCGAGGCGCCAGTGACGATGGCGATCTTGCCGTCGAAGGAATTCAGG
>CAZBYY010000477.1:0-2124 GCA_964495855.1 uncultured Acidobacterium sp.
CGGCGCAGCGGGGCGGCGGCCGAGGCGGTCGCGCGGTTCGGATCGATCGCCGTGATCCTCGCTGGCGCCTACTGGTTCGTGGAGCGCGTGTTCTTCGCGCGGTAATGCGCGCCGGCCCTAGCTCGATCCGTTGACGAACGGCGTCAGGATCGCGGTGATGAATTGATGGATCGGCGTCGGCACGCCGACTTCCCTGCCGAGGCGAACCACGGCGCCGCTGAGCCAGGGCAACTCCAGGCGGCGGCCGCGCTCGAGATCCTCGAGTTGCGACGACTTCGAACCCGGCGGAAAGCCCTGCATGAGCGCCACCGTGCTCTCCATGATGTCCGGCGGGAGGTTGACGTGCTTCGCCTTCGCGACGGTGATCACTTCTTCGATCGCGGCCAGCATCATCTCGTACGTTTCAGGATGATCGCGGAGCACACCGAGCGGCGAACGGGTCGCAGCCGTCATGCCGCTCCACGTGGAGAGCCGCACGAACTTCGTCCACAAGGCGGCCTCCACGTCCGTGCTGCAGGCAGCCTGGAAGCCCGCGCGCATGCCCGCGGCTTCGAACTTCACGAGGCGATCCGACCGGCGTCCGTCGCGCTCGCCGAACACCAGCTGCTGGGCCGTCGTGTGGCGAATGCGGCCGGGCTCGTCGATCACCGCGACGATGTAGGCCGCACCGCCGGCCACGTGATCGGCGCCGACATGTTTGGCGACCATGTCGACCGCATCGACACCGTTCTGCAGCGTGATGACGACCGTGTCCGGACCGATCAGCGGCGCCAGCGTCCGCGCGGCCGCGCCCACGTCGTACAGCTTCACGGTGAACAGGACCACGTCGACCGGCCCGATCGCCTCCGGCCGATCCGTCGCATGGACCTTGGCGACATGTGCATCGCCCATGGGACTGGCGATCCGGAGGCCGTCCTGCTGCAGCGCATGCAGATGCGCACCGCGCGCGAGGAACGATACGTCTTCGCCGGCCGCGGCGAGCCGGCCGCCAAAGTACCCACCGACACCGCCAGAACCGAATATGGCGATCTTCACAGCTTCACCGCATCGAGGCTAATCACAGGTTCGTCGCCCATCACCGAGGCATTGTGCACCGTGCCGCGTGGAATCTCGATCCAGTCGCCGGGCCCCAGCACTTTCATGTGACCGCGCACGACCAGGCGAAAGCGGCCGGACAGCACCGCATCAATCTTGTCGACCTCGTGCTTGTGATCGGGGAAAACGGTGCCCGGCTCGTAGACGTACCTGGCCACGCGGTAGCCGAGCGATTCGAGCTTGGCACGCAGGCCCGCTTCAGTGAGCGGGCCATCGGCCGGGTTCCATCGTGACGGCGTCACGAGCTTAGTTGGCGGCGGCGGCATCGGTCGGCGACGCGGGCATGCCCGGCACCGATCCGCTGGCGAGTTCCTGGTCGATCATCAGCAATCCGACGCCCGTGTTGCCGGCCAGTCGAATGCGTCCAAGGACGGCGCGCGCGGCCGCTTCTTCTTCCATCTGCTCGCTGACGAACCACTGCAGCATGATCAGGCCGGGGCGATCCTTCGTCTTTTCGGCGATGGCGTAAAGATTGTTGATCGATGCGGTGACGGCCTGCTCGTTCTTCAGGACGTGCGCGCACAGCGCCTCGGCGGACTTCCAATCCGTCGGCGGCGCCGCAATCGCCGGCAACACGACGTCCTGGTCGCGCTCGACGAGATGATCGATGATCCGCTGCGCATGCAGCAGCTCATCGCCCGACTGCTTGCGCATCCACGTCGAGAAGCCGGGCAGATCGTGCGCCGACAACCAGATCGACATCGCAAGGTACTCGTGCGAGGCACGGAACTCCAGCTTGAGGTGCTCGTTCAGGCCTTTCAATAAGTCTTTCGTCATCGCATCCTCAATCCCTGCCTTGATCCCTAGTCCCTAGTCCCCGATCCCTAGTCCCTAAGGAGTAATCGTGAACTTCTGCGTCGCCGACGTCGCCAGCGCCTGTCCGCCCTTCCGCGCCGTCACCGACCAGGTGTGCACTTCGGGCTCGAGCGCGACGGTCGGCGGCAGGGTGACTTCGGTCGCCGTCAGTGGCTGGCTTTCCCACACGGTGCGATTGCCGGTGACCGCGACGATCTTGATCACGTAGCCGTC
>CAZBYY010000478.1:0-2123 GCA_964495855.1 uncultured Acidobacterium sp.
CCTATCGCGACGCGCTCGAGCCCAACGAGAAGGTGATCGCCGGGAAGATCTGGGAGGCGACGCCATCAGAGCAACCCGAAGTCTCGATCGAGAAGTTCATCAGCGACCAGTTCAAGATCAACGTCGGCGACACGGTTCGGTTCGATGTGCTCGGCCGCACGATCGCGGCGAAGGTCACGAGCGTGCGCGAAGTCGAATGGGCGGACAGTCGCGCGGGCGGCTTCATGTTCGTGTTCCGGCCGGGTGTGATCGACAAGGCGCCGCACAGCTTCGTCAGCTTCCTGCGCGGGCCGCAGGATCGCGAGGCGCGCGCGCGATTGCAGGTTGACCTGGTCAAGGCGGCGCCGAACGTCTCCGTGATCGATGGCCGCGAGGTGCTCGACACGATCAAGTCAGTGGTCGACAATGTGACGCTGGCCGTCACGGTGGTCGGTACGCTGGTCGTGCTGAGCGGGTTGATGATCCTGATCGGCGCGGTCGCGATGACGAAGTTCAGGCGTGTCTACGAAGCGGCGATCTTCAAGACGCTAGGTGCGACACGGCGGTTGATTGCAACGGTGCTGCTGCTGGAGTACGGGCTGCTCGGACTGCTGGCCGGCGCGATCGGCGCCGGTGGCGCGATCGGCCTGACCTGGGCCGTCAGCCGGTATGCGCTCGACATTCCGTTCAGACCGCTCGTCGGCCTGAGCGCCGCCGGCGTTGGTCTGACCGTGCTCGCCGTGGCCGCAATTGGCGTGGCCTCGAGCTGGGACGTGCTCCAGCGCAAGCCCCTCGCAACGCTGCGGGCGGAGTAGGCCCGCTTTAGCCGGACCGTTCATTCGGTGTATCATCGAAGTTTAGTAACGCGCCCGACGTAGGAGTCATAGCTACATGAACGTCTCGGAGTACAAAGAGGCCTTGCTGCGGAAGCGGGCGGAACTCGAAGAGACCGCCGGTCTGAAGCCGATCAGCGACTCGATGGAGCACAACAACGGACGCCAGGGCGACATGGCGGATCAGGCCGCCGGCAACAACGAAGTACATATCCAGCTGCGCCTGAAGCAGACCGACGCCAAGATCCTGCAGGCCATCGACGAGGCCTTGATGCGCATTGAGAAGGGCGCCTACGGCATCTGCCGAGATTGCGGCGAGCCGATCGCCGAAGCGCGCCTCAATGCCATTCCGTGGACGCGCGTCTGCATTACCTGCAAGGAAAAGCAGAAAGCATAGGCGGGACACCGTGAGCGACACGACGCATCTGCCGGAACTGATTCGCGATTTCTACCTCGAGCGCGTGGCGCTGCTGATGCGGCACGAGGACGTGGCCTGCACGATCACCGACTACGACGCCAACAACGCCTATCAATACATCATCAACCGCGAACAGACCCACCTGTCGTGGCTGCTGCATGCGCTGCTGGACTTGAAGACGCCGTCGCCGTCCGATCCGGCGCGTGGCAACGCGTTGTCCGCGAAGGGCGATGCTTGGAAGGCGTTCTGTTCCGAGGACGCGCGCTCGAACCAGCAGTTCGTCGACAAGTGGCGGCCTCGCGTCGACACGATCACTCATGCGCGCCACAAGGGCATGCTCAAGGTGATCCTCGGCGAGATGCTCGAGCACAAACGCCTGTTCGAGCAGGCGGCGGCCGGCCGGCACGACGTGATCGGCACGTCGCTCGCGATCAACGATCACAGCGGCCAGGTCATGTCCGCGCGGTTCGTCGGCGACATCGAGTAGCCGCCCCAGCCGGGAGCGGCGTTTTCCAAGAGGGCAGGCAGAGGCGCATGACGCGCGTGGCGATAGCGCTCGGCAGCAATCTGGGCGATCGCGATGCCAACCTCGCGTTCGGCCTGTCCGCCTTCCCCGGTTTCATCACCCATCTTCGACATTCGAGCTGGCACGACACCGATCCCGTCGGCGTTGCGGCGGGGCATCCGCGCTATCTGAACGGCGCGGTCGCCGGCGAAACGGAGCTGACGGCTCGCGAACTGCTCGACAGATTGCTTGAAATCGAAGTGCTGGCGGGACGGATGCGTCCGGCGCCGCTGGCGCCGCGCACGCTTGACCTCGACCTGATTCTGTTCGGCGACAAAAAAATAGAGGAACCAGGCTTGCTGGTTCCTCACCCGAGCTTCCGCGAGCG
>CAZBYY010000479.1:0-2110 GCA_964495855.1 uncultured Acidobacterium sp.
GACCTGCCCGCCCTCGAGAATGCTGCTGATGAACGGGTGGCGCTTGAAGTGCTGGAAGGCCGCATGCGGATCGAACAGCGGATCGCGATAATCGAGGCCGGTGACAAACCCGATCGACACGCGCCCGCCATCCATCACGTAGAGCCAGCTGCCGCCGAATTCCTCTTCACGCAGCGGATAACCGAGGGTGTGAATCACGGTCCCGGGCTTGAGCCGATCCTTCGGGATGTCCCACAGTTCCTTGACGCCGATCGCAAACTGCGCCGGCTCGCTGCCGGCGCCGATCTGCAGGTCGCGATACAACTGCTTGGTGAGGTGGCCGCGCACGCCGTCGCCGAAGATCGTCACCCTCGCACGAATGTCAGCGCCCGGCTCGTAGGCGCCCTTCGGCTTGCCGTTCTTATCCAGCCCGCGATCGCCGGTCCGCACGCCGACAACTCTGCCGTCTTCGTACAGCACCTGCTGACCCGGAAAACCCCAGAACAGGTCGATGCCTTCGGCCTCCACCTGTTCGGCCAGCCACTTGGTGAACTGGCTCAGCGAGATGATGTAGTTGCCGTGATTCTGGAACGGCGGCGGCGTGATCGGCAGGCGTAGCTTGCCGCCTTCGGTCAGGAAGTAGATGTTGTCGTTGGTCACCGGCGTGCCGAGCGGCGCGCCCTTCGACTCATACCCGGGGACCAGGTCTTTGAGCGTAGACGGATCGAGCAGCGCGCCGGACAGTTGATGGATGCCGGCCTCCCGCCCCTTCTCGATCACCGCAATCGACAGCGGTTCGCCGCCCTGCGCCTTCTGCACTTGCGCGAGCCGCAACGCCGCCGACAGCCCGGCAGGACCGGCGCCGACGATCAGCACATCAACTTCTAACGTCTCGCGCTCTGCCATTCAGGCCCCTGGTCCCTATTCCCTATTCCCTATTCCCTAACCCCTAATCCTTGTTCCCTACTTCTGCAATTCCGCAATGATCGCCGGCGCCAGCTCGAAGAGGTCGCCCTGGATGCCGTAATCCGCCACTTCGAAGATCGGTGCCTCGGCATCCTTGTTGATCGCGACGATCGTCCGCGATCCCTTCATGCCGACCAGATGCTGGATCGCTCCGGAGATTCCGAGCGCCACGTACAACTTCGGTGCCACCGTCTGGCCCGAGCTCCCGATCTGCCGTTCCATCGGCAGCCACCCGTTGTCGCAGATCGGCCGCGAGGCGGCCAGCTCGGCACCGAAGGCCTTGGCGAGCTGCTCGGCGATGGCGATGTTCTCCTGCGACTTAATGCCGCGCCCCACCGACACGATGCGCTCGGCCTGCGAAAGATCCACTGCCTGCTTCGCTTCCTGGAAGGGCGCTTCCGGCTTCTGCCGCAGCGTGGCCTCGTCGATGTTCAGGCTGGCGTTGCGCACGGCGCCCGCTGACGCCGCTTTCGCCGCCGCATCGGCGCGGAACGCCCCGATCTGAATGGTGACGAAGTGCGGTCCTTCGCCTTGCGGCTGCACGCCGGCGGTGAGCTTGCCCTGGAACATCGGGCGCGCGAAGGTCGGCGTGCCGCCACCCTTGACGGCGTTCACGTCGGTGATCAGCGCGCGATCCATCCGCGTTGCCAGCGTCGGCGCGAAGTCGCGCGTCTGGTAGGTATGCGGCAGCATCACGATCGTCGGCGACACCTGCGAGACGACCTGCTGCAGCGCCTGCACGAATGCATCCGGCGTGTACTGCGCGAGCGCAGCGTGATCGGCGACGACGACGTCGCCGTAGGATGCAAGCTCCGCGGCCGTCGCACCAACGTTCTGCCCGGCCACGGCAATCGTGATCGGCATCGACAACTGCTGCGCCGCTGCGATCGTCTCGATCGACGCGCGATTGAGCTTGCCGTCCTTCTGTTCAGCGATGACGAGAATCATAGGACCCGCGCCTCCTCCCGGAGCCGCTTCACCAATTCCTTGGCGGCCTCAGCCGGCGATCCCGTGAGCATCACGGTCTGCTTCGCCTTTTGCGGCGCATACATCGCCACGATCTTCTGCCTCGACGCCAGGCCGGCGGGCGCCGCCACCTTGGCAATCTCCTTCTTCTTCGCCGCCATGATGCCCTTGAGCGTCGCATACCGCAGCGTGTTGATGC
>CAZBYY010000480.1:0-2084 GCA_964495855.1 uncultured Acidobacterium sp.
GGCCTACGACGGCTTCGCCGACCTGACGTTTGCCAGCGGCGAGGCGTCCGACCCGCAGCGCACGCTGCCGCGCGCCATCATCATCGGCACGCTGCTGATCATCGCGATCTATCTCAGCGCCAATGCGGCATATCTCTACATGAACCCGATCGACGCGATGGCGAAGTCACGCCTGGTCTCGGCGGATACGATGGGCGCCTTGTTCGGCCAGGCCGGCGTGTCGCTGATCTCGGTGGTCGTGATGATCTCGACGTTCGGCTCGTTGATGGGCAGCCAGCTCGCATCGCCGCGCATCTTCTTCGCGATGGCCGATGACAACCTGCTCTGGAAGCCGATCGCCAGCGTGCACCCAACGCTCAAGACACCGCACGTCGCGATCACGCTGGCGACGGTGCTCGGCGTCGCGATGGTGATGACGCAAACCTTCGAGCAGCTGACCGACACGTTCGTGCTGGCGATGTGGCCGTTCTATGCGTTGAGCGTTGCGGCCATCTACACGCTACGCAAGAAGCGCCCTGACCTGGAGCGGCCGTACAAGGTCGTCGGCTACCCGTTCGTGCCGGCCGTCTTCATTGCCGCAGCGCTGTACCTGGTGGTGAATGCGTTGATCACCGATCCAAAGTGGACCTCGATCACCTTCGGGGTCGTCCTGCTCGGGATACCGGTCTACTACGTCTGGTTCGACAAACGTTCTACGTAGGTTCGGAGAACCTCGTCTTAGAACATCCGCGACTGGCAGCCGTCCACCACGACGGTCGTGCCGCTGATCCAGCTCGCTTTGGGCGAGGCGAGAAAGGCGATGACCGATCCGACTTCCTCCGGTTTTCCAAACCGGCCGAACGGCAGTTCCTGCTTCACGAATTGCGCGATGCCGTCGGGGTCGGCCTGCTGGCGCTTCCACCACGACCCGCCCTCGAACAGGATCGAACCGGGCGCCACCGACACGACCCGAATCTGATCCTTCGCAAGCTGCAGCGCCATGGATTTCGTCAGGCTGATCTCGGCGGCCTTGACGGCGTTGTAGGTCATGCGTCCGCCCGACTCGCGCCCGAAGATCGACGAGACGATCACGATCGCGCCGCCCTGCTTGCGCAGATGCGGCACGGCGAGCCGCGACATGCGGATGGCCGGAAACAGCGTCTGGTCGAACGCCTCCTGCCAGTCGGCATCGGTCGTGCCCTCGAGATCGGCGCCCTTGCCGAGGCCGACGTTGTTCACGACCACGTCGATGCGGCCGCACTCACGGATCGTGTCGGCAATGATCGCCTCGACGCCCGCTTGCGTGGACACATCCGCGCTTACCGCGATCACTTTTGCGCGGCCGGCGGCTCGATTGCGGAGTTCCGCCGCCGCACGTCCGAGCGCGTCCGCACCGCGGGCGCACATCACGACGTGCGCACCCTCGTCGACCAATGCCGTCGCCGCCGCAAGCCCCAGTCCGCGGCTGCTGCCCGTCACGATCGCCACCTTGCCGTTCAATCCGAGATCCATAGCGCGTGCTACCTGCCTGTCAGGTCGTTCAGTTTCCAGTCGAAGTCGTGAAACACGGTCTTGAAGGTGTTCTTGCGCAGGAACGCGGACTCGCTCGAGACCAGCAGCGGGTCGATCAAGGCAAGCATGGCGCGCTCCAGCGCACTGCGCGATGCGTAGATGGCGGGCGCCCGCTCCGGAAGCGACCGGCTGAACGCCGCTTCCCGCCACGAGAACAGCGGACTGACCGAGAGTTGCCCGTTCGGGATGTCCACGAACACCAGCTCCCGCCGGGTCGGTAGCTCGCTGACCATCGTCGTCAACTGCGCTTCGAGCCGGTCGGCGGTAAACGCTTCGCTCTTGAGCCGCGGACCGCCGACGGCGCCCTTCGCGAGCGCGAGCAGCGCGCGCGGCTCCCCGAGCTCACCGATCACGTCGCGCTCGATGGCATCTAGGGTAAGCTGCCGCCCTCCGGCGCGGAACATCCGCCGGTCGAACGCGCCAGGTATCTGTCGAATGCTGTTGGGGGGATAGTCGCTCGACCGGCCGCGGATCGGATAGGCGTCGATCACCGTGCGCAGGACGAACGCGTTGTAGGCGTTGATCCAGTAGGC
>CAZBYY010000481.1:0-2070 GCA_964495855.1 uncultured Acidobacterium sp.
CTTCGGCATCGCCGCCTGCTCGAACTCGTCGCTGAATCCGAATCCGGTCGGCGTCGGTGCGCCGTTCACGATGCGTGCGAGCTCCTGCAGCGGCGTGATGTTGTCCATGATCCACGCCGAGCGGCCCATCGTCGAAATAACGAGGTCGTTGCGATGCACCTTGATGTCTGTGACCGGCGTGACCGGCAGGTTCTGCTGCAGCGGCTGCCAGTTCTTGCCGGCGTTGAACGACACGAACGCGCCGAACTCGGTGCCGGCGTAGAGCAGGCCCCGCTGTTTCGGATCTTCGCGAACGACGCGCGTCGGGAAGTCGCCGGGAATGCCGTTCTTGCCGTCGGTGAGCAGCGTCCACGATTCGCCGTAGTTGTCGGTGCGGTAGATGTACGGCTTGAGGTCGTGCTCGCGCATGTAGCGGTAGGCGGCGATGTAGGCGCGGCCCTTTACGAACGGCGAGTCTTCGACCGTCTGGATACGCGCGCCGACCAGGTCCTTCGGCGTCACGTTCTTCCAGGTCTTGCCGTTGTCGCGCGTCACGCTGACGGGGCCGTCGTTGGCGCCGACCCAGATCACGCCTTTCTCGAGCCGCGATTCGATCATCGAGTAGATCGACGAGTAGACCTCTTCGCCCGTCACGTCGCGCGTGATCGGGTTGCCCGGGACGATTTGATACTGCGGCTCATGGGCGGTGAGATCCGGGCTGATGATGTCCCACGTCAAGCCTTCATCGATCGAGCGATGCAGCACATGCGACGCCTGGTAAATCACGCGTGAGTCGTGCGGCGAGACGTACACCACCGTCTGTCTCGGGAAGCGGAACTTGATCTCGTCAGGATCGGTGCCGTAGCGATTCTGCGGATAGACCCAGTAATGCTTCTCCTGCCCGGTAACGACGCTGTAGCGGCCGACTTCGCCTTTGCACGCGCCCCACACGACCTTGCCATCGGGCTTCGGCCAGATCTGTCCGGTCTCGCAGCCCGACGCTTGCTGCCACGACTGCGACGGATGATCGTAACCCCACGACACGGGCGGCAGGCTGTTGATGATCAGCGTGCTGTTGTCCTGCTGCGGCATGTAGAGGCGGTACGGATACTGCTCGTCGACGGCGACCATGTAGTACTCGCCGGTCGGCTGGTTCAGTTGCGACGACCAGCTCTTGCCGCCATTGAGACTGATGTTGGCGCCGCCGTCATTCACCTGGATCATGATGTTCGGGTTGTCCGGGTTGAACCACATGCCGTGATCGTCGCCGTGCGGATGTTCGATGCTGACGAACGTTTTGCCGCCGTCAACGGACTTATGCAGCCCGAGCTCGTTGACCCACACTTCGTTTTCGTTCTTCGGGTTCACGTTGACGTAGTGGAAGTAGAACGGCCGCGCCCGCAGCTGCTGGCTGCTGTTGACGAGCGACCACGATTCGCCGGCGTCGTTCGAGCGATAGAGCCCGCCCTTGTTGCCGAGGGCCTCGACCATCGCGTAGAGCACCTTCGGATTGCTTCGCGCGATGTCGATGTCGATCTTGCCGATCAGGTCGGTGGGGAGGCCGTTGGTGATGTGCTTCCACGTGTCGCCGCCGTCGGTCGATTTGTAGATGCCGCCTTCGCTTGCGGGACCGCCGCTGATGATGTCCCACCCCTTGCGGAACCCCTTGTACATGGCCGCGTAGAGAATGTCGGGGTTCTCCCAGTCCACTTCGACGTCGCGGGCGCCGGTCTCGTTGTTCACGAACAGCGTCTTCTTCCATGTCTTGCCGCCGTCGGTGGTCTTGAAGATGCCGCGCTCGTCGTTCGGCCCGAACGGTGAGCCGAGCGCCGCGAGCCAGACGGTGTTGGTGTTGAACGGATGGACCTTGATGCCGCCGATCTGGCCGCTCTCCTTGAGCCCCATGAACTGCCAGGTCTTGCCGGCATCGAGCGACTTGTAGACGCCGCGGCCGATGATCACGTTCGACCGGATGGCGGCGCTGCCGGTGCCAACCCAGACATGATTCGGATTCGACGGCGCGACGTCGATCGAGCCGATCGACCCGGTGCGGTTGATCTGCCCGTCGCTGATCGGCAGCCACGTGATGCC
>CAZBYY010000482.1:0-2059 GCA_964495855.1 uncultured Acidobacterium sp.
GCGGCCTGACGGCCGCAAGAGTGAGGGACGCCTGACGCCGATGACTCCGTTGACCGAAACCGAAACGAACGTGAAGAAGTCGCTGGAGTCCGGTCTGCGGACCGCACTCACCTTCGATGACATCCTGCTCGTGCCGCGGCACTCGACGGTGCTGCCGGCGCAGGTCGACGTCAGCACCCGCCTCACCAGAAACATCAAGTTGAACGTGCCGCTGCTCAGCGCCGCGATGGACACCGTCACCGAATCGGAGATGGCCATCGCCATGGCGCAGCAGGGCGGCCTCGGCATCATCCACAAGAACCTGTCGATCGAAGACCAGGCGCTCGAAGTCGATCGCGTCAAGCGCTCAGAGAGCGGCATGATCGTCAACCCGATCACGCTCGGCCCCACGGCGCTGATCCGCGAAGCGCTCGACTTGATGCAGAAGTACCGCATCTCGGGCGTGCCGATCACCGAAGACGGCAGCAAGGAAGGCCGGCTCGTCGGCATCCTGACCAATCGCGACCTTCGCTTCGAGACGAACACCGCGCGGCCCGTATCGGCCATCATGACCAAGGAGCGGCTCATCACCGTTCCCGTGGGGACGACGCTCGACCAGGCGAGGGAGATCCTGCACCAGGCCAAGGTCGAAAAGCTGCTCGTGGTCGATCGGGAGTTCAAGCTGCGCGGCCTGATCACCGTCAAGGACATCCAGAAAGCGATCAAGTATCCCAACGCGTGCAAGGACACGTTGGGCCGGCTGCGCTGCGGCGCGGCCGTCGGCATCGCGCGCGACACGCTGGAACGGGCCACGGCGCTCGTCAACGCGCATGTCGACGTGCTGGTCGTCGATACGGCTCACGGTCACTCGCAGGGTGTCCTCGACATCGTCAAGCAGATCCGCAACGCGTTCCCGGATCTGGATCTGATCGCCGGCAACGTCGCGACCGCGGAAGCGACCGAGGCCCTGATCAAGATGGGTGTCGATGCGGTGAAGGTGGGCATCGGCGCCGGATCGATCTGCACCACGCGCATCGTCGCGGGCATCGGCGTGCCGATGATTTCGGCGATCTACGACTGCTCCACTGCCGCGCGCGCGCACAACATCCCCGTCATTGCCGACGGCGGCATCCGCCAGTCCGGCGACATCGTCAAGGCGCTGGCGGTCGGCGCGAGCTGCTGCATGGCCGGCAACCTGTTTGCCGGCACCGACGAGAGCCCGGGCGAGTTGATCCTGTATCAGGGCCGCACGTTCAAGGAATACCGCGGCATGGGATCGATCGGCGCGATGCGCCGCGGATCACGGGACCGGTACTTCCAGGACGATTTCGAACTTGAAAGCGGCAGCAGCCCGGCCGGCAAGGGCTCGATGGAAAAGCTCGTGCCCGAGGGCATCGAGGGCCGCGTGCAGCACAAGGGCACGATGGCGATGGTCGTGCACCAGTTGATGGGCGGCCTGCGCGCGGGCATGGGCTACTGCGGCGCGCCGACGATCGCCGACCTGCAGCGCGATGCCGAGATCATTCGCATCACGAACGCCGGCTTCCGCGAGAGCCACGTCCATGACGTGACGATTACGAAGGAAGCGCCGAACTACCGCGTCGAATAGCCGCGCGCTGGGCGAATCGCGTAAGAATTCTTACATTCCTGGCGCATCAACTCCCCGCGCCAAAGGCGCGTCCACTTCCGCCTTCCTCTGGAGCTGGCGTTTCTACGGGAGCGCCGCCTGTGGCACTTGATATGCACGACCGGACGGCATGGAGTCGTTGGCTGGTCGGCTCGCAACCGCAATCGGCATCTCGCTGGTGCTGACCCTGTTGCTGCTCGTGTTGTATCAAGACGATGCGACGCAGGCGCAGCAGGATCCCGAAGTGACGCACGCCGTCGCCGGCCTGGGGCCGGGCGCGCCTTAAGAGGACGAGATTGCTATCGCGCGGGCATCGCCGCCCGCGTCTGTGATCGCGATCGTCGTCGCTCGCCCGATCGGACGCATCAGCCGCTCCGCCCACTCGACGGCGACCACGCCGCGGTCAGCCAGATCCTGATCCAATCCAATGTCATCGAGGTCGGCGCGGTCGAG
>CAZBYY010000483.1:0-2058 GCA_964495855.1 uncultured Acidobacterium sp.
ATCGGCTCGACGAGATTCCCAACGACATCACGCGCCTGACCCCGGCGTCCTTCGAGCCGACCATCGACTACGTCGTCGTCAAGATCCCGCGCTGGAACTTCGAGAAGTTCCCGCAGGCGGACCGCACGCTGACGACGCAGATGAAGTCGGTGGGCGAGGCGATGGCGATCGGTCGCACATTCAAGGAAGCGTTCCTGAAGGGCATCCGGTCGCTCGAAATGGGCAAGGAGGGCCTGCTGTTCCGCCGCCCGGTGTCCGAGGAGGGCGACGAGGTCACGGCGGAGGAGGAAGAGGCGGCGTTGCGCCGCAAGCTGGTGATCCCGAACGACCGGCGCATGTGGGAGGTGTTCCGCGCGCTCGACCTGGGCTGGGACATCGCCAAGCTGCACGAGCTCACGAACATCGACCCGTGGTTCCTGCAGCAGTTCAAGGAAATGGTGGAACTGCGCAAGACGGCGGAGATGGTCGGCCTGCGCAACATGTCGCACGACCTGATGCGCACGCTGAAGCGCGCCGGCTTTGGCGATCGCGAACTGTCGGTGATCCTCGGCGTGGACGAAAGTGCCGTGCGCGAAAAGCGCGCCGACCTCAAGCTGCGCACCGCGTACAAGCGGATCGACACCTGCGCTGCGGAGTTCGAGTCCTTCACGCCGTACCTGTATTCGAGTTTCGAGGATGTCTGCGAGGCGGAGCCGACGGACCGGCCGAAGGTGATCATCCTCGGCAGCGGGCCGAATCGCATCGGCCAGGGCATTGAATTCGACTACTGCTGCTGTCACGCCGTGTTCGGCTTCAAGGCCGAAGGCTTCGAGACGGTGATGGTCAACTGCAATCCGGAAACGGTGTCGACCGACTACGACACGGCCGACCGCCTGTACTTCGAGCCGCTCACGTTTGAAGACGTGATGGCGGTGATCGAGCGCGAGCGCGAGGGCAACGTGGACGTCTCGTGCGTGGTGCAGTTCGGCGGTCAAACGCCGCTGAAGCTGGCGCTGGCGCTGCAAGAAGCCGGCGTCACGATCCTCGGCACGTCGCCGGACTCGATCGATCTCGCGGAGGATCGCCAGCGCTTCAATCAGCTTTTGTGGGACCTTGGCATTCCCCAGCCCGCCAGCGGCACGGCGATTTCAAAGGCCGAGGCGCGCGAGGTGGCCGCCAAGGTCGGCTTCCCGGTCGTGGTGCGGCCGTCGTACGTGCTCGGCGGGCGCGCGATGGCGATCGTCTACGACGTCGCGACGCTCGATCGCTACATGGCAAGCGCGGTCGACGTCTCGCACGACCGACCGATCCTGATCGACCGCTTCCTCGAACACGCCAAGGAGATCGACGTCGACTGCGTCGCAGACGAGTCGGGCGCGGTCGTGATCGGCGGCATCATGGAGCACATCGAGGAGGCCGGCATCCACTCCGGTGACAGCTCGTGCGTCGTGCCGCCGCCGTACCTGAGCGACCGGCACATCACGACGATCCGCGACTACACGCGGCGCATTGCCAAGGCATTGAAGGTCGTCGGCTTGATGAACGTCCAGTACGCGATCAAGGACGACACGGTGTACGTGCTCGAAGTCAATCCGCGCGCCTCGCGCACGGTGCCGTACCTGTCGAAGGCGAACGGCGTGCCGCTCGCCCAGGTGGCTGCCCGCGTCATGGCAGGCAAGTCACTCGCCGACCTGGGCGTTACCGACGACCTGACGCCGGCCGGCATGTTCGTCAAGAGCCCGGTGTTTCCGTTTGTGCGCTTCCCGGGTGTCGACACGATCCTCGGGCCGGAGATGAAGTCCACGGGCGAAGTGATGGGCGGTGCCAGCAGCTTCGGCATGGCGTTCATCAAGGCGATGCTCGGCGCCGGCCAGCGTCTGCCGGTCGACGGGGCGGTGTGCATCACCGTCAACAACCACGACAAGGCCGAGGTCCTGCCGATCGCGCAAGGGCTTGCGCAGCTCGGTTTTCAGATCATCGGCACGCGCGGGACGGCGGCGTACCTGCGCGCGCACGGCGTGGAATGCTCGGTCGTCTACAAGGTGAACGAAGGCCGGCCGAGCGTTGCCGACGAACTCG
>CAZBYY010000484.1:0-2053 GCA_964495855.1 uncultured Acidobacterium sp.
CCGCTTCGGCCGTGAACAACTCCTCGCGATTCGGATCGTACACGGCGCCGACGACGGCCACGCCGTCGACTTCGAGGGCGAGCGACGCACAGAAGATCGGCACGCCGTGCGCAAAGTTCGTGGTGCCGTCGAGGGGATCGAACACCCACCGGTGACGCGCGGCGCGTCGGCCGCCGCCCATCTCCTCGGCGAGCACGTCGTGGTCGGGAAACCGCTCGGCGATCATGGCGCGGAACATCCGCTCGACCTCGAGATCGACCTCGGTGACGAGATCGATTGCGCCCTTCTTCTCGATGCGCACGCCGGTGCCGAACTTCGCCATCTGGAGTTCGCCGGCGCGCACGACCGCTTCGATCGCGGTCGACAGGAACAGGGGGTTCGCGCTACCCACCGGAGCCTTGATGCCGGCGGATCACGCGTCGGCTTTGTGGAGCTTCTTGACCATTCGGATCTCCATCCCGCCCGGCACTTTCTTCAGGACGGTCTCATCCATGAAGTTGCGGATCAGGAAGATGCCGCGGCCGCTCGACTTGAGGATGTTCTCGGGCGCAAGCGGGTCAGCCACTTCTTCGGGGACGAAGCCCTCGCCCTGGTCTTCGATGCGGATGACGAGCTCGTCGGCGCCGTCAGCCGGCACGGGCGAAAAGTCGACGGTGACGCGCTTATTGGGATCGTTCTTGTTCCCGTGCTTGATGGCGTTGACGAGCGACTCCCGCACGGCGACGCTGATCCAATGGAGCTGATCCTCGTCGAGTCCTGCTGCTTTGCACACGTGATCGGAGACCACCTGGACGAAGTCAAGCATGTCGAACGCGCTGTTGAATTCGAGACGAACGGTGCGCGGTGGGATCATCTAGTAGGAGGCCGGTGCCGTCCGGCCGCGAGGCGCGAAGGCGAGGCTTAGGTTAAGTACCATAGCGATTCTCAGCCGGTCAAGCAGTTATCATGGCTCCATGCGAGTGGCCGACCGCGTCACGGTCTCCCCCGCGCGTTCCGTTTCCGGCGAATTGCGCGTCCCAGGCGACAAATCCATCTCACACCGTTACGCCCTGCTCGGCGCCATTGCCGACGGCCGGACGACGATCGCCAATTATGCGCCGGGCGCTGATTGCGCATCGACGCTCGGCTGCATCGCCGCGCTGGGCGCGGTCGTCTCACGAACCCCGGCGCCGGGCGATTCCGACCCACCTCTCGTCACGATCGAGGGCCGCGGACTGCGCGGACTGCAGGCCAGTCTTTCACCACTCGATTGCGGCAATTCCGGCTCCACGATGCGCATGCTGGCGGGCCTCATTGCCGCTCACCCCTTTATATCGACCATGGTCGGCGACGCTTCACTGTCTCGCCGGCCGATGCGGCGCATCATGGGCCCGTTGACCCGCATGGGCGCCACCATCACGGCAACGGACGGCGATCGCCCGCCGCTCACGATTCACGGGACGGACTTGACCGGCATCGAGTTCGCGCCGGAGACGCCAAGCGCCCAGGTCAAGTCCGCGGTGCTGTTGGCCGGTCTCCAGGCGCATGGACGCACGGTGGTCATCGAACCGGCCCCTACTCGTGATCATACGGAGCGGGCCCTGGCAGCGTTCGGTGCCACGGTCACGATCACTCCCCCCGCATTGCCGGCCAGTGGCGCCACGATCACGATCGCCGGCGGCCAGCGGCTCACCGGTCAGTCACTGACGGTGCCAGGCGATCTGTCGTCGGCGGCATTCGTGGCCGTCGCCGCGGCGGCGTTGCCCGGCTCTGACGTGACGATCACTCACGTTGGCCTCAACCCCAGCCGTGCCGCGTTGCTGGACGTGCTGCGGCGCTTCGGCGCCATCGTTGATGAACAGGTCGAGTTTGACTGGCACGGCGAGCCCGTCGGTCGCGTGCGGGTTCGTCACGGCGCGATGCGCGAGGTCGTCATCACCCCGGCGGAAGTGCCAGAGGTCATCGACGAGCTTCCCGTGCTCGCGACGCTTGGCACATACGGCGGCAGCGTGACGGTATCGGGTGCTGGCGAACTCCGGGTCAAGGAGAGCGACCGCATCGCCGAGCTCGTGAC
>CAZBYY010000485.1:0-2049 GCA_964495855.1 uncultured Acidobacterium sp.
GGGTGATCAACGAAACCTTCAACACCATCTACATCTTCTCGAACGACGGCGCGCGCCTGATCAGGACGCTCGGCGAGAAGAACGTGGCCGGGAAAGACGGGCAGCATTTCGGCAAGCCGCAGGATGTGGCCTTCCTGCCCGACGGACGCGTGCTGATCGCCGACGGGCTCGACAACCATCGCGTGATGATTCTCGACCGCGCGCTCAACTACATTGGCGAATTCGGCGGGCAGGGGACAGGACCCGGACAGTTCAACGGCGTGCACGCCGTCGCGGTCGGACCGGGCGGCCGTATTTTCGCCCTCGATCGATCAGGTGGCCGCATCAACGTGTTCAAGACCACCTCCGATCCAGCGAAGGTCGAGTTCGTCACGGCATTTCCCGGCCTGTCGCTGCCGCTCGACATCATCGTCAACGACGACAGCCTGTGGATCACCGATCTCAAGCCGCTTCGCTTCGTGAAGTTCGATTTCACCGGGCAGCGGCTCTACACGTGGATGGTGCCGCCGGACCTGCCGGACGGCTACCTCGAGGTGCACACCTTCTCAGTGGATTCAGCGGGCAATCTCTATGGCGGCGACAACCAATACGGCCGCACCCAGAAATTCGTGCCGAAGCCGGGCGCGGATCCGAAGCAGTTGATCGGCCCGCCGTGGCGGCAGCGGTAGGCCGACGCGCTTCTAGAAGCGCAGCAGCTTGGTGAGCTTCACGACGAAGCTCCGATTCAGCATCGGCGGCGGGAAGCGCGTATCGTCTACGTTCCTGAGGTCGCTGTAGACGATGAAGAGCTCGCTGCCGGGCTGGTATTCCCAGCGAAACCGGACGTTGGAGCTTGCGGTCTTCGTCGCCGACTGGTACTGCACCAGCGCGCCGACAAACATGCGCGGCGTCAACGTGTAGGTTGCGCGCGAGCCGATCACGTTGTTGTCGCCGATGCCGAACGGCGTGTTCACGTGATTGAGCGAGATCTGCGGTTCGAGCGACAGCTGCGACGAGACCTCGATGCGCCCGCGCCACGACAGCTCGCGCAGCGTGCCGCCATAAAAGTCCCCCGTGGTCGCGCTGGCAAATCCGGACAGCTTGCGGGACGCCGACATGAACCACGTCGCCTTCGCCTGCTTGAAGGTGTAGGCGCCGATGGGCACGGTGACACCCGGCGCGATCGTGAACGGCGCCTCGAGGAACTCGTAGTTGTCCGTGAGCTCAAGACCCACCTGGTCGCTCGTCGTCAACTCGGCGCGAAACTGGGCCTGGACGTCGCGTGATTCCATGCGGCCCGCCGTGCTCTCGTAGTAATCGACGCTGCCTTCGAAGAACAGCTTCCTTAGTCCCGGCACACCTTTCGGGCGCGGACTGAAGCGCGCCTGTCCGTACGAACGCCGGAACGCCGAGCGGCGAACGAAGCCGATGCCCGGGTTGAAATCGTCGCCGACGTACAAGTGCTCGAGTTGCAGACCCGTCCGGTCCGCATTCCAATTCACCGCCGATCGATAGCTCGTGTCGCGGCGGTTGACGCCGTCGTTGCTGGTCTTCGACCAGTAGCCTGTGATCGACAAGTCGGTCAGCAGGTTGAAAGCCGCGTCTGCGCCGTACGCGTAATTCTCGCGCGCGTCCGTCGTCGACCCCGGCGACCGCCGCGTCGCAATCAGCCCGACGCGGCTGCGCTTTAGGACGTCTCGGTTGAGACGAAACACCGAGAAGTCCGTCGCGAGCGCACCCGATTGCGCATCGTCGTTCGACCGCATCTGCAGCGCGCCAAACTGGAATCCGCCGCCGCGGCCAAGCAGGCGACCGCCGCCCAGCAGCGGCACCGCCTGTCCGTTCGACAGGCCGATGCGCCGGCTATAGAACACGAGCGGTGCGGGATTGTTGCCTCCGCCGCCACCCCCTCCGCCGCCCCCACCGCCGCCGCCGCCCCCGCCGCCACCCCCGCCGCCGCCGCCACCACCACCGCCGGCAGCGCCGAAGGCGAAGTAGTCGGCCCCTTCGAGGAAGAACTCGCGCTTCTCAGGAAAGAACAGGCTGAAGCGCGTCAGGTTGACCTGCGCT
>CAZBYY010000486.1:0-2046 GCA_964495855.1 uncultured Acidobacterium sp.
GTACCTGACCTACACGCTCAAGGACCAGAAGGAGCGCGAGAAATCGCCGGACCAGTTGAAGTACACGACGGGCGGGCGCAAGGTGTTCTCCGGCGGCGGCATCGAGCCCGACCTTCGCTATGACGGCCCGGTTGAAGGGTTCAACCCGACGCGCTTCGGCCGTTCGCTGTATTCGCGCGGCTTGTTCCTGTCGTACACCGAGGCGTTCAGCGCCGAAGGTGACCCGCGTCCCGGCCACTCGGGTCCCTCACGCCGATTGTTGAAGAAGGGGTTTGCCGTCGACGATGCGATGGTGGCCGACTTCAAGAAGTTCGTGACGGGCAAGAACATCAAGATCGACGAAGAGGCGTGGACCAAGGACGCGGAGTTCATCCGCGCGATGATTCGCTACTCGCTCGACGAGCAGGTGTTCGACATCGCCACGGCGAAACAACGCCTCATCACGGTCGATCCCCAGGCCCGGTTTGCCATCAGCAAATTCCCGGAAGCTGAGCAGTTGCTGGCGCTCAAAAAGGGCACGGCCGCCAAGCCCTGACGGCCCCGCGGCCCGGCCGCCTCGCCCCACCGGTTTAGGTCAAAGACCCCCTAAATATTGGGGGTCTTTTCCTTCTTGCTACAACAAACTGTGCTTGCTAGACTGGCGGGCGTTCTCTCCTAAGACCCGTCAGAAATGCATCTCGAACGTCTCGAAATCTCAGGTTTCAAGTCCTTCTCGGATCGATCCGAGCTGGCATTCGACCGTGGCGTCACCGCCATTGTCGGACCCAACGGCTGCGGTAAGAGCAACGTGGCCGACGCGCTCACGTGGGTGCTTGGCGAACAGAGCGCCAAGAGCCTGCGCGGCGACAAGATGGAAGACGTGATCTTCAACGGCTCCGATGCGCGCAAGCCCACCGGTGCCGCCGAAGTGCGTCTTCGCTTTGGCAACGTCATCGTCCCGCCGTCGGTCCTGAAGGAACTCGGCGAAGAGGTGCCGGCCCACGAGCCGGGTGAGATGAACGGCAACGGGCACGAGCCGGCCACCTCGGTCACGCGCGAAGTGGAAGTGACGCGGCGGCTGTTCCGATCGGGAGAAAGCGAATACCTGATCGACGGGCAGACATGCCGGTTGAAGGACATCCACGAGCTGCTGATGGACACGGGCCTTGGCGCCAAGGCGTACGCCATCATCGAGCAGGGCAAGATCGGCATGATCCTCAGCTCGCGCCCGACCGACCGGCGCCAGCTGATCGAAGAGGCCGCGGGCATCACCAAGTACAAGGCGCGCCGGCGTGCCGCCGAGTTGAAGCTCGAAGCGGCGCAGCAGAACCTGACGCGTCTCGAAGACATCGTTTTCGAAATCGACAAGCAGCGCGGATCGCTGAAGCGGCAGGCGGCGAAGGCGCGACGCTACACGCGCTTGCGCGACGAGATGCGGCGCTGGGAAAAGGTGCTGTTCGCGCGCCGGTATCGCAGCTTGTCGGAAGCCATCGAATCGGCGCGGGCGCGGTTGAACGAAGCGCGCGAAAACGAGGCGGCCGCTTCGGCGCGGCTGGCCGAAGTCGAGAACGAACTGGGCCGCATTCGCATCGAGCTCGCCGCGGCGGATACCGCGGCGACGCAGGCACGCGAAGCCGTGCACGCCCACGAGCTCGAGATCAATCGCCGCCAGCAGCAGATCGCGCTCGACACGCAGCAGGCCGACATGCTGCTGAAGCGCGCTGAAGAGCTCGAAGGCGAGCGCGCGCAGCTCGAATCGCGGCGAGAGCCGGAACGGATCGCGCTCGACGCGCGGCGGCAGGCGGCCGCGGAAGCTGGGACCGCTCGCGACGAAGCCGCGGCGCGCGCATCCGCAGCGGCTGATGCCTACACCCAGGCGTGGCTCGGCATCGAGGCGCTCGAGCAGGATGTCGAGAAGGCGCGCGGCGACGTGTATGCCGTGCTCAACACCATCACGGCGCTGACGGCGGCGCACGATTCAGCCGCGGCCCAGCGCGAACGCGCAGTGGCGACGCACTCACGGCTGGGACTGGAAGCACGCGAACTGCACGCGGAGCTGGAGCGTGC
>CAZBYY010000487.1:0-2038 GCA_964495855.1 uncultured Acidobacterium sp.
GAGGAAATCGCATGAAGGTCAGATGGCTCGTCGCATTCCTGTTGGCTGCATTCACCGGCGTGGCGGCCGCACAACAGGGCCAGGTTCCGACGACCGAAACCGCGCTCGGGTCGGTGCGCATTCCCCGCAGTGTCAAGGCCGACGGCAAGGACCTCAAGGCCGGCACCTACACCGTTCGGCTGACGGCCCAGGACGCCTCGCCGTCCGTGGCCGGCCAGAAAATGGAACGCTGGGCCGAGTTCGTGCAGGGCGGCAAGGTCGCAGGCCGCGAAGTGGTCAGCATCGTGCCGAACAGCGAGATGAAAGACCTGATGCCCGGACCGGATTCAGGCAAGGGTCCCGGCAACGGCGCCCGGGTCGAGATGCTCAAGGGGAATGACTACATGCGCGTGTGGATCGCGCGCAATGGCGTCAATTACCTGATTCACCTCGTCCCGAACGCCACGATGGCCTCGAAGCCGGCGGCAAGAAAGAAGTAAGAGAGCCGCAAGAAACGCTGTCGTCGATTGGCGGCGCTAGCCGCCAATCGACATCACGTCGAACTGCTCGTGATGCAAATGGACGTCGGCCTTGACGATGACGTCCCTTTGTAGCATCGCCTTCAGATCCTTCAGGACCCCACGCTCTTCTTCCTGGAGTGCGCGCGCGATGTCCGGATTGACGCGCAGCAGCACGCCGGGGCCGTCCAGATCCGGGCCGACCTTCTTCACTTCCGTCAGGATCTCGTAGCAGACCGTCGCGCTCGACTTGATCGTGCCGGCGCCCGAGCAGTACGGGCACGGCTCGGTGAGCACGCGCTCGAGGCTCTGCTTGACGCGCTTGCGCGTGACGATCACGAGGCCGAAGTCCGACACCTGCAGCGCTTTCGACGGCGCGCGGTCCTTGCGCAATTCCTGCTCCACCGCCTGGAAGACCTTCTGCCGGTTCTTCTTCTCCTCCATGTCGATGAAGTCGCAGACGATGATGCCGCCGAGGTCGCGCAACCGGATCTGACGCACGATCTCCTTTGCGGCCTCGAGGTTCGTCTTGATGATCGTGTCTTCGAGCCGGCCGGCCGTCTTCTTGCCGACGTAGCGGCCGGTGTTGACGTCGATGGCGACCAGGGCTTCCGTCTGGTTGATGACGATCGAGCCGCCCGATTTCAGCCACACCTTGCTGCGCAGCGCCTTGTCGAGCTCGGCCTGCACGCCGTACTCCTCGAAGATCGGGAAGTCCTTGTCGTAGCGCTTCACGCGCGTGGCCAGGTTCGGCATGATGCGGCCGATGAATTCCAGCGCGCGTTGGTACTCGCCCGGATGATCGATGCGGATCGCCGAATAATCGTCGGTCAACAAGTCGCGCAGCAGCTTGGCGACGAGGCTCGGCTCCTGGTAGACCGTGACCGGGGCGCGCTTCTGCTCGCCGCGCTGCCGCATGTCGACCCAGATCTTGTAGAAGTAGTTCAGGTCGGCGAGGATGTCGTCCTTGGATCGTCCCGACGCGGCCGTGCGGATGATCACGCCGCCGTTGAAGCTGTGCTGCTCGCGGAATTCGCGCACGATGCCGCGCAGGCGCGACCGCTCGTCGCGGCTGTCGATCTTCCGGGAAATGCCGATGTGATCGACGGTCGGCATGAAGACGAGGAAACGCCCCGGCAGCGTCACGTGGCAGGTCAGGCGCGCGCCCTTCGTGCCAAGCGGCTCCTTGGCGACCTGGACGATCACGTCCTGCCCTTCCTTCAGCAGTTCTTCGATCTTCGGCTCGGGCGCCTTCTTCTCCTCGTCGCGGCGATCGCGTCCGCGCCCGCGCCGTTCAGGCGGCGCCGAAGCGCTCTCGGCACTCTCCCCGCCTTCCGCGCTATTGGCACCTCTGGCACCATTGGCACCCCCGGCACCTTTGGCACCCTTGGCACCGCCGTCATCGTCCTCGTCGTCTTTTTCGTACTCATCGAGGTTGGCGATGACGTCCGACACGTAGAGGAAGCCGTCACGCTCGAGGCCGATGTCGACAAACGACGACTGCATGCCGGGCAGGACCTTCGACACGCGGCCCTTGTAGA
>CAZBYY010000488.1:0-2026 GCA_964495855.1 uncultured Acidobacterium sp.
GAAGGCCCAGATCATCAGGCCAAGCAACACAAAGGGCGTCAAGGGAATCAGAAACGCCAGTGCCGCGGCGATCGCACCCACGACGACGACGATGAGACCGGCAACGAGGAGGAGGGGAAGCACCGCCGCGCCGGCGACGAGGCTCAGTGCGCCACCAACGAGCGCAAACGGGAGCCACAGCAACTTCAGCACCAGCCGGACCGGAAACAGCACGGCCCAGAAGACAATCCGCAAAACCAGGAAGATTGCGCCCAAAACCGCCATCACGGCGAATCCGCCCATCAGGAGCCCGGCAAGCGCGAGAAAGCCCAGCATTTGTACCAAAAGACGATGGTTACGGGCGCAGGGTTCCCCAGGGGGGGCCGGGCTCGGCGCAATCGGCACTTGGCACAGTGGTTTGCCCCGGGTTAAGCTGAGAGGCTATGTCAGAGAATGAAATCGAGCAGGTGACGACCGACGCGATTGCCGAAGCCCCGGCGGAGGCCCCCGTTGATGACGCGCCGATCGTCATTGAAAAGGCCAAGCCGATCGAGAGCCGGTTCCTTTCTGTCGACGTTTCCGCCCTGCGCGCCAAGCAGCTGCGCCGCGGCGCCCGCCCCCGCCTCGCTCACGCCGACGACCCGATTCCGGCGTCGAAGGGCGTGAAGGCCGAGCGCGTCGCGATGGAAGAAGTCCGCCAGACCCTCGTGCAGTGGGACCTGCCCGAGTTCAAGGCCGTCGTCGACCTCCGCTAGTGCCCGGGGCTCAACAAGCCCCTCCAGAAACGCACAAAAAACCCGTCGGGATGTTCATGCCCGACGGGTTTTTGCTTTCTTACGCCGCCACTTCCACGTTGATCGTGCGCGGCTTGGCTTCCTCGCGGAACGGCAGCGTCACCGTCAGGACGCCGTTCTTGTATTCGGCGCCGATCTTCGACGCGTCAACCGTCGACGGCAGCGAGAACGACCGGCTGAACGTGCCATACGCACGCTCAACGCGGTGGAACTGCTCCTTGTTCACGTCGCTCTCGAACTTGCGCTCGCCCTTGATCGTGAGCGTGTTGTTCTCGAACACGACCTGGATGTCTTCGCGCTTCATGTCGGGCAGTTCCGCCTTCAACACCAGTTCCTGCTTGCCGTTCTCGTAGATGTCGACCGCCGGCACCCAGCGGCCGTTGGTCCCTCGACTTGGCTCGGGACCACCCTGAGCCTGTCGAAGGGTGGTCAGCAGGTCTGCAAACGGATCGAATCGAACGATGGACATGTGCAACTCCTTCAACACGGCGGACTGACGGCCGCCCTTACCTGGTTTCCGCAAATTCAGCGTCCACGACCTCGCCGTCCTTGGCGGCGTCGGCCGGGTTACTCTGCGCGCCCGGGGCTGCCTGGCCGGCAGCCGCCTGCTTGGCGGCCTGCTCTTTCTGGTACGCCTCCGCTTCGGCGCGGTTGCGCGACTCCACTTCTTCGCGCTGCTTCGCATCCTCGGCGGCGTGCGCCTCCGCTTCCTTCACCTTCGCGGCAACTTCGTCCTTCGACAGGCCGCTGGCGCCGGTGATGGTGATCTTCTGCTCCTTGCCGGTCGCCTTGTCGAGCGCCGTCACGTTGACGATGCCGTTGGCGTCGATGTCGAACGTGACCTCGATCTGCGGCAGGCCGCGCGGCGCGGGCGGCAGGCCCGTCAGGTGGAAGCGGCCCATGGTGCGGTTGTCGCGCGCCATCGAGCGCTCGCCCTGCAGCACGTGCACTTCCACGCTGGTCTGGTTGTCCGTCGCCGTCGAGAAGATCTCGCTCTTCTTCGCCGGGATCGTGGTGTTGCGCGGGATCAGCACCGTCGTGACGCCACCGAGCGTCTCGATGCCGATCGACAATGGCGTCACGTCGAGCAGCAGCACGTCCTTGACCTCGCCGGTCAGGACACCGCCCTGCACCGCCGCGCCAATTGCCACCACTTCGTCGGGATTCACGCCCTTGTGCGGCTCCTTGCCGAAGTAGTCCTTGACCACCTGCTGCACGCGCGGCATGCGCGTCGATCCGCCGACCAGCACCAC
>CAZBYY010000489.1:0-2013 GCA_964495855.1 uncultured Acidobacterium sp.
TGCTGACCAACTGGACCCTGTCCAAGTGCATGTCGGATCCGGCCACGACCGAGATTACCGGGCCGACGATCGTCGATCCGAGCAACCCCGATCTCGACTACTCGTATTGCGCGTCCGATCGGCGGCATGTTGTGAACGTGTCAATCGTCACGCGCACGCCGGAGTTCAAGAACGACATGCTGCGCGCCATCCTCGGCAACTGGCAGTTCTCGCCGCTGGTGCGGTGGCAGAGCGGGAATCGTTCGTCGATCACGACCGGCGTCGACACGGCGTTGACCGGCGTCGGCGGCCAGCGCGCCGTGCAGGTGCTGGACGATCCGTATGGCGACAAGACACCCGGCAACTATCTCAATCGCGCGGCCTTCGCGGCGCCGGCGACCGGCACTTACAGCGAGCTGAAGCCGTTCTCGATCCTCAATCCTTCACGGCTTCAGAATGACCTGGCGGTCACGCGTACCTTCAAGACCGGCGCGGGGCAGAACCTGCAGTTCCGGTGGGAGATCTTCAACGTGATCAACCGGGTCAACTACAACGCTCCCGTGACCGCGTTGAACAGCGCGAGCTTCGGCATCATTCAGACCGCGGCCGACCCGCGTATCATGCAGTTTGCGTTGAAGGTCGACTTCTAATATGCGCGCCCGCGTACGATCGGTCGTGGTGATGGCTGCGGCGTTGTCCGCAGCCCTCGTCAACGCTCAAAGCCCTGCGCCTGCCAGGTCCAGCAACTGGGAGCACGTCGGAGCGGATCCAGGCGGCACGAAATACTCGACGCTCGATCAAATCAACACGTCGAACGTCAAGAATCTACAGAAGGCGTGGACCTTCCATACTGGAGACAAGACCGGGTTCTTCGAGAGCACACCGATCGTCGTCGACGGCACGATGTATGTGACGGCCCAGAACGGCGTCTACGCCCTCGACGCGCAGACCGGGTCGCAATTGTGGAAGTTCGAGGCCGACGGCGGCACACGCCGGGGCTTGACCTACTGGGCCGGTGACGACAAGACACCGCCACGGATCTTCAACTCCGCACAGGAGCGGCTGATCGCGCTCGACGCGAAGACCGGCCGCATGGTCCCGCAGTTCGGGCAGGGCGGCTTCGTGGATATGGGCACGACGATGGCGTCGCCCGCGTCGGTGTACAAAGACATTCTCATCACGCCGGCAACGGCGCCGATCATCCGCGCGTGGAACGCGCGTACCGGCGCACTGCTGTGGACGTTCGACCTCGTGGCGCAACCGGGTGATCCCAACAACAAGACGTGGGAAGGGGACTCTTGGAAGAACATCGGGGGCACCAACACGTGGGGCTACCTGACGATCGACACTGAACGGGATATTGTCTACATCCCCACGTCGATCGCCGGGGAGAACGACTACGTCGGCGTGACCCGTCCCGGCGACAATCTGTACGGCACGTCGCTCGTGGCGCTCGACATCAAGACCGGGAAGCGCTTGTGGCATCAGCAACTGGTGCACCACGACATCTGGGACAACGACCTTGCAGCGCACCCCACCTTGCTGGACGTGACGCGCAACGGACAGACCATTCCCGCCGTCGCGCAGATCAACAAGATGGGCCTGCTGTTCATCTTCAACCGCGTAACCGGTGAGCCGATCTTCGGCATGGAAGAGCGGCCGGTGCCGCAAAGTACGGTGCCCGGAGAGAAGACCTCGCCCACGCAGCCATTCCCGCTGAAGCCCCCACCGTTGGCACGCAACTCGATCAAGCGATCGGAGTTGCCGACCAACATTTCCCCTGAGTTGACCGCCTACTGCCAGGGTCTATGGGAAAAGTACGGGCTTCAGGATTCAGGGCCTTACACGCCGTGGAAAGTCGACCAGGACGTGGTGGTCTTTCCGGGCGCGATCGGTGGCGGCAACTGGCAGGGCGTGGCCTTCAACAAGAAGCTGCATCTGATCATCACCAACGTGATGAACGCCGGGCAGTGGGGACACCTCGAAAGTGCCGGTGCCAATGCCGGTGCCAGAGGAGGTGCCGGTGCTGATGCC
>CAZBYY010000490.1:0-2000 GCA_964495855.1 uncultured Acidobacterium sp.
GTCTTGTCGCGCTTGAAGTCGATCACGCGATACAGGCGCTTGTGGCCGCCCCCGCGCCACCACATCGTCTGGTCGCCCGAGTTGCGGCGGCCGCCGGACGGCTGCAGCTTCTCCGTCAGCGGCGCGTGCGGCGTGTCGGTCGTAATCTCGTCGAACGTCAGCACCGTCATCTGACGGCGGCCCGGCGTGATCGGGTTGAATTTACGGACAGGCATGATCCTTACGCCCCCTCGAGGAAGTCAGGCAGCTTCTCGCCGTCACGCAACGTGACGTAGGCCTTCTTCCAATCCGAACGACGACCGACAAACCGGCCCTGGCGCTTCAACTTGCCGCGGGTCGTCGCCGTGCGAACGTCCGCGACCTTGGCGCCAAGCAGCTTCTCGATCGCGCGCTTGATGTCCACTTTGTTTGCATCCTTCGACACTTCGAAGACGACGGTCTTGCCGTCTTCACGAAGCGTCGTGGTCTTTTCAGTGACCAGCGGACGGCGAATGACTTCGGTGAGTTTCATGGTTACCCTTCGACTCCCTACGCGCCGGCGCGCTCGCGCGCGCGGCTGCCGAGGGCCGCCTCCAGTTTTTCGATCGCCGCTTTGGTCACGACCACCTGGCGCGTGTTCGCCACGTCGCGCGCCGTCACGCGGTTGCTCGGCACGAGCGACACGCCGGCGAGGTTGCGCACCGACAACGCGAACTTGTCGTCGAGCTGCGCGTCGATCAGCACTGCCTTACCCGTGACGCCGATCGTCTTCAGCATGCCGGCCGCGGCCTTCGTCTTGACGCCGCTCGCGGTGAGCGCATCGACCACGATCAGCGCGCCGCTTTGCGCCTTTTCCATCAGGGCCGCGCGCAGCGCGCCCTTTTCGACCTTCTTCGGCAGCTGGTAGTCGTAGCTGCGCGGCTGGGGGCCGAACACCGTGCCGCCCTTGCGCCACAGCGGATTGCGCGTTTCACCCACGCGGGCGCGGCCGGTGCCCTTCTGCCTCCACGGCTTCTTGCCGCTGCCGCTCACGAGCGCGCGGTTCTTCGTCGCGTGCGTGCCGCGGCGCTCCGCCGCGTTGGCGCGCACCACCGACTCGTGGATCAGGTCGCTCTTGACGCGGCCACCGAAGACCTCGTCATTCAGGTCGACCGTGCCGACCTTCTTGTTTTCTGCGTTTACGACGTCGATCGTCATATCAATCACCAGGCCGTCAGGCCATCAGGCCAGCAGGCCGTCAATTACTTCTTGCCCTTTTTCGGCTTCTCTTGGAGCTGCGGCTGCGGCTCAGGCTTCGCAGCGACCGCCTTGCGAATCACCACGTACCCACCAGGCGCGCCGGGCACGTTGCCCTTGACCAGGATCAGGTGGTTCTCGGCGTCGATCTTCAACACCTTGAGGTTGCGCACCGTGACGCGATCCACGCCCATGTGGCCGTGCGCGCGCATGCCCGGCATGACGCGTGACGGATACGACGAGGCGCCGATCGAGCCGGGCGCGCGATGGAACATCGAGCCGTGGGTCGCGTCGCCGCCGCGGAAGTGGTGACGCTTCACCACGCCCTGGAAGCCGTGCCCCTTGCTCGTGCCGATCACGTCGACGCGCTCGCCCTGGTTGAAGATCGAGACCAGCACCTGGTCGCCGGGCTTCGGCGCTTCGGCGCCCTTGGCCACCTTCACCTCGCGCTGCACGCGCGTCGGCGGCACGTTGGCCTTCTTGTGATGGCCGATCGACGCCTTGTTGGCGCGCCGCGGCGCATTCTTTTCGACAAAGCCGATCTGCACCGCTTCGTAGCCGTCGGTCTGCGCCGACTTCGACTGCACGACGATGCAGGGGCCTGCCTGGAGGACGGTTGCGGGCTCCAGCGTTCCGTCTTCGAGGAACAGCTGGGTCATCCCGACTTTCTTCCCGATGATGCCAGTGACCATGGTTATTTACCGTGTTCTTTGCCGAACGCCTTGATCTCGACGTCGACGCCCGCCGGCAGATCCAGCTTCATCAACGCGTCCACCGTCTGCGGC
>CAZBYY010000491.1:0-1990 GCA_964495855.1 uncultured Acidobacterium sp.
GACGTTGCGGATCTGCGGCGACGCCACGAGCAACGCCGCCTGGGCCAGCAGCGGGAACCGCTCCTTGACCATCGGGTCGTTGGCAATCGTCGTCAGCGTCGTCGCCGAGCCGATCTCCAGACCGCCGGCGGCGTCCTTGATGCCGTGCAGCTCGCTGACGTTGCTGATGTCAACGACGACCTTGGGCTTCTTGATGCGATCCTTCAGCCAGTCGAAGGTGTCGTTGCCGCCCGCCATCACCCACGCATCGGCGCCATGGCGGTTCAGCACGCCAAGCGCGTCGGCCACGCTGGCGGGCTGGAAGAGCTCGAATGCCGGCATTACATCGCGAATCGGAGGCATTGTCGGTTCCCCTTAAATGAACGCCTGAAGCGGATTTGCCATCATCGGCTTGCGCCCGTTGGCTAATGCCGCGGCAATGTGCTCCGGCTGCACCGGTGTGCGCCGGATGATGTCGTCACCCACCGCGTCGGCCAGCGCGCACAACACGGCGCCGGCTGCAGCCACGGTGGACGGTTCACCGATACCCTTGGCGCCGACCGGATTGGTCGGATCCGGCAGGCCGACCGCGGCCCACTTGGCGTTGATCGGCACGTCGAGGATCGTCGGCGGCTTGTTGTGATGCATGCGCGTCGACAGGCCCGCGCCGTAGTGCGGGTCGTAGACCAGCTTCTGGCTGCGCACGTGGCCGATGCCCTGGATGCTGCCGCCATTGATCTGGCCGCCGAGCGAGTTTGGATGGATCACCGTGCCTACATCGGCCACGCCGGTGAAGTCCACGATGGTCCACACGCCGGTCTCGAGATCGACTTCGACTTCGGCAAACGCGGCCATGAAGCCATAGGTCTGTCCGTCGCGTGGCAGGTTGTCGCGCGCGACGCCCATCAACCCGCGGCCCTTATGCGCGGCCGCCGCGGCCTTGGTCATCGCGTTGATTTCCTTCGGCACTTCGCTGCCGTCGTCGACGCCACCGAGCTTGATCGCGGCTTCCGCGGCCTGCGCCCACGTCATCACCAGGCCGCCACCTTTGCGGATGACACCCTGCGGACCCGTGTCGTAGCTTTCAGGTGAGCCGCCCTTCGTCTTCGCGGCGACTTCCTGCAGCTTCTTCTTCAGGTCCTGACCGGTCGCGTAATTGGCGCGCGTGTGCGCATACGTCGTCTGCGAGCCGGCCTGGATCGACGACCACGGCAAGCCCTTCGACGTGTTGCCCCACACCACTTCGACGTTGTCCCACGGCATGTTCACGACTTCCGCAATCACGCGCGCGGTGTCGCTGAACGATTCGGTGCCGAGGTTGCCGATGCCCTGGTGAATCTCGAGCTTGCCGTCCGGACGGAGGATGCAGAGGCCATCCACGCCGATCGAGCCCGCGGTGTATGCACCGGTGCCGCAGCCGACGCCGCGGACCTTGCTGCCGATGCGCTTGCCGCTGTTGGCCTTGCGGGCTTCCCACCCGAAGAGCTCGGCGCCCTGATCGAGCGCTTCCTTGACGAAGCAGCTCGTCAACTTGCTGCGCGGACGTCCCGGCGGCGTGTTGGGCGGCACGAGACCGAAGACCGCCTGCCCTTCAGGGGCGTTCATCTTGCGGATCGCCACCTGATCGATGCCGAGCTTCTTCGCGGCTTCGTGCACGAGCGGTTCGAACCACACCGAGGCCTGCAGACCACCCGGCGCGCGCTGCGACACACCCGGAGGCGTGTTCGTCGCAACCGACAATCCGCGGAAGCGCATGTTCGGCGCCTGGAACAGCAACGATCCGAGATTGGCAGTCGTCGCGTGATCGCCCTGACGGCGATACGGACCGCTGGCTTCAACGATGAAGGTATCGATCGCCGTGACGCGGCCGTCCTTCTTGAAGCCCATCTTGATCCAGCCCTGGTAGCCGGGACGGACGCGGCCGATGTAGGTTTCTTCCGCGCGCGAAATGCGCATCATCACCGGGCGGCCGTTGAGCTTCTTCGACATCAACGCCGGAATCGCCATCGAC
>CAZBYY010000492.1:0-1987 GCA_964495855.1 uncultured Acidobacterium sp.
GGTCGCATCTGCAGTTTCAGTCCAAAAAAAAACGCCTCTTCGTCTTGAAGAGGCTCTTCGGTCGAGCGGCAGAGTGTGTCGGTGAATCTACACGGACCGGTTAGCCTCTCCTGCTGGGCACCAATACCACCACCACGAATACGCACCCGTCCCCTGAGCCGACGTAAAGCGGCTGGCGGACCGGGCGATCGGGGCGGAGACGACTCGCGAGCGCATGTGAACGTCTGAACGTTAGCAGACACCAATGGCTGGGGTCAAATTCGAACCTGCTTCATTTAACGCGGGCGTGCCGCCGGATTCAACGCCCGTATAATGGGGCCTAAGTCGGCTGATTCCCGCAATTTGCAATGACTTCACGTATTCTCGCCGCCGTTGCCGCGGTGGCCCTGCTCACCGCCACCCCTGAGGCTCAGACTGCGCTCCTGCCGCTCGATCAGGTACGGCCGGGCATGATCGGCGTCGGCAGGACGGTCTTTGCCGGCACCAAGCTCGAAGATTTCAAGGTTGAAGTGATTGGCGTGCTGCGCAACGTGCTCGCGCCCAAGCGCGACCTGATCCTGGCGAGGCTCGACGGCGGACCGCTGGCGAAAACCGGTGTGATCGCCGGCATGAGCGGCAGCCCCGTCTACATCGACGGCAAGCTGATGGGGGCCGTGTCCTATTCGCTCGGCCAGTTCTCGACCGAGCCGATTGCCGGCATCACGCCGATCGCCGAGATGGTCGATGCGACCGCGTCCCCCTCCGTGGCTCGCGTGTCGCGCCCCGTGTCGATCGCGCTGCCCGCATCGCCGCGTGAGTTGATGGACATCTGGTCGCGCGACCTCGGTCGCCCCCAGTCATTCGTCGCCGATTCCGCCCAGGCGCTCGTGCTTTCGGGCGCATCCGCGGACCTCTCGCGGATGAGCGCGATGCTCCGACCGATCGCGACGCCGCTTGTGGCGTCTGGGTTCGAGGCATCGGTGCTCGATCCGCTCTCGCCGGCCTTTGCCGCCGCGGGATTCGTGCCGATGTCGACCTCCCAGGCGCAATCTGCGAAGACGCCAGCCCCGCGCGGCTTTCAGCCCGGTGATGCCATCGGCGTTGGCCTGATGACCGGTGATCTCGAACTGGGCGCGACCGGCACCGTCACGCATGTGGACGGCGATCGTGTTTACGCGTTTGGCCACCCGATGTATAACCTCGGCCCGACACAGTTCCCGATGATGCGCGCGCAGGTCGAGGTGGTGTTGCCGAGCCTGATGTCCTCGAGCAAGCTGGCGAGCATGGGCGAGGTGGTCGGCACGGTGCAGCAGGATCGCGCCACGGCCATCGCCGGCCGGCTCGGGACGCAGCCGAACCTGATCCCGGTGTCGATCACGCTGAACTCAGATCGCGGCCCGTCGCGCTCGTTCAACTTCGGCGTCGTCAGGGACTTCACGTTCACGCCGCTCCTCACCTACCTTGCCGTGGCCAACGTGCTCACCTCGTACGAGCGTGGCGCCGGCCCGGCGTCGTTCTCGATTCGCGGCAGCGCGGCGATTCGATCCGAGGACGCCATCGCGTTCGAAGACATTTTCAGCGGCGATCAGCCCGCGGGCGCCGCGTCCGCGTACGTCGCCGGCCCTCTGACGGCGCTGATGAAGAATGCCGGCGAGAATGTCGACATCGAGAAGATTGCGCTGACGATCGATGCCAGCGAGCAGCCGCGCACGGCCCGGATCGAGCGGGTATGGCTCGACACGACGAGGCCCAAGTCCGGTCAGCCGGCCGTGGTCAACGTTGCGCTGCGTTCGATGCGCGGAGAAGAGATCATCCGCCAAGTGCCGATCGACATTCCGGCGAACGTGACCGGGACGCTGCAGCTCACCGTGGCCGACGCCGCGCGGACGGCCAGTGACGATAGGCGCGATACGCGCGGCGCCGACCTGCAGAAGGTGTCGCAGCTCGTGCGCACCTTCAATCGCGCGCGCCGCAACAACCGGCTGTACGTGCGCCTCACCTCGTCGGA
>CAZBYY010000493.1:0-1958 GCA_964495855.1 uncultured Acidobacterium sp.
GCGTGACGGTGCCCACCTTGGGGTTGGGCATCAGGCCGCGGGGGCCGAGCACCTTGCCGAGCTTGCTGACCACGCGCATCATGTCCGGCGTCGCCACGACCGCGTCGAAGTCCTGCCAGCCGCCGTTGATCTTGTCGACCAGCTCCTCGCCGCCGACGTGATCCGCTCCGGCCTCTTCGGCTTCCTTCTGCTTGTCGGGGCCGGCGATGACCAGCACCTTCTTCGACTTGCCGAGGCCGTGCGGCAGCACTACCGTGCCGCGCACCATCTGGTCGGCGTGCTTCGGATCGACGCCGAGGCGAATCGACAGCGCAACGGTCTCGTCGAACTTCGCAAACTTGATCTTCTGCACCAGAGGCAGCGCCTCGTTGAGCAGGTACGGCCGGTTCTCGACCAGGCCCTTCGCCGACGTGTACTTCTTGCCGTGTGTTCTCATGACTAACCCACTACATCCAGACCCATCGAGCGCGCGGTACCGGCCACGGTCCTGACCGCCGACTCGAGTGAATCGCAATTGAGGTCCGGCATCTTCTGCTTGGCGATGTCTTCCACCTGCTTCATCGTCACCGAGCCGACCTTGTTCTTGTTCGGCACGGCCGAGCCGACCGCGATGTTCGCCGCCTTCTTCAGCAGCACCGACGCCGGCGGCGTCTTGGTGATGAAGGTGTAGGAGCGATCCGAATAGATCGTCACGACCGCCGGGATGATCAGGCCGTCGTCTTTCGCCGTCTTCGCATTGAAGGCCTTGACGAAGTCCATGATGTTCACGCCGTGCGGACCGAGCGCGGTGCCAACCGGCGGGGCCGGCGTGGCCTTGCCGGCGGGGATCTGGAGCTTCACCATTGCCTGAACTTTTTTAGCCATTACTGTTTCTCAACCTGCAGGAAATCCAGTTCCACCGGTGTGGCGCGACCAAAGATCGTCACCATCACCTTCAACGTGTTCTTCTCGAGGTTCACGTCGTCCACCACGCCGTTGAAGCCGGTGAACGGCCCTTCGTTGATCCGGACCGTGTCGCCCTTGTCGAACGTGTACTTCGGCCGCGGCTTCTCGGCGGCGGTCTTCACCTGCTCGAGAATCTGCTCGACTTCCTCGCGGCTGATCGGCGTCGGCTTGCTGCCGGCGCCCACAAACCCGGTGACCTTCGGCGTGTTCTTGACGATGTGCCACGCCTCGTCGGTCATGTTCATCTCGACCAGGATGTAGCCCGGGAAGAACCGGCGCGCAGTCTTGACCTCACGGCCGCCGCGCTTCTCGATGATGTCTTCCTTCGGGATCAACACCTCGCCGATGTCGTTCGAGAGCCCGTACGCCTTGACGCGCTCCTCGAGCGACTCCTTCACCTTGTTCTCGAAGCCCGAGTAGGTGTGGACGATGTACCAGTTCTTCGTGGCCACGTCGGTCATCGCGCCGCACCAAACCGGTTGAACACCCAGACCACGCCGCGCTCGAGCAGCAGGTCCACGCTCCACAGGTACATCCCGAACAGCGCGGACGTCAGGATCACGACCACGGTGGTCGCATAGACCTCGCGCTGCGAGGGCCACGTGACCCGCTTCATTTCGTTGCGGACTTCGCGCAGGAACTCGCCCGCGCGTCCGAACCAGCCAAGCGGTCCCGTCGTCGTGAGTGACCGCTCGCCCGATTGATCGATCGTCTCGGTGCTCATTGTTCGTCCGTCAACTAACCTTTTCGTCCATCTAACCGCAGTTCGAAGCAAAGGCTGTCCGCCTTCGCCGGCCTTCATTGACTCGGGGCCGGCTACGGCGAGACATCTCGCCGGAGCCCGCCTTCGGCGGGCGGAGGCGGATGGCAGGCCAGGAGGGAATCGAACCCCCAACCCCCGGTTTTGGAGACCGGTGCTCTGCCAATTGAGCTACTGGCCTGCAACCCGGAAAAGGTCCTACTTGACCTCCTTGTGCATCGTGTGCTTACGCTCGGCGGAACAATACTTTTTG
>CAZBYY010000494.1:0-1955 GCA_964495855.1 uncultured Acidobacterium sp.
GCAAGATCATGCAGCGCCCCATCCGCGAGGAGACCGATCGCCGCGCGATCGCCGTCGATCTTGATCGCCGAGCGTTCGGCGTCGAGATGGAAAAGCGATACCGCGCCCTCGGCCAGCATCGCTTGTGCGTGGTAGCCCTTGGCGACCAGGGCTTCGCCGGCGCGCGCCGCGATGCGCGCGGTTTCGCCGGGATGGCTCAATTCCTTGACGAACACGTCCCGCGCGATCGGCTTGGCCGCCGGATCGGACGAGTTGTAGACGACGAGACCGTGCGGGCCGAGTACTTGCTCGAGGAACACGCCGAACGCGCGCGCCATCCCACGGCCAGTGACATACGCCAGCCGGACGGTTTCGAGCAGGTCGGACTTGAATTCGGAATCGGGAAGGGCGGCGGCGAGTTCGTCGATCGCCGTGTTGATCGCGTCGGTCAGCGTCAGTCGCGCGATGGGCTGCGAGCCGGCTCCGGGGAGGTCGGCGAGCCGGACGGTCGTGGGGGCAAGCTCGGTGTCGAGCACCGTACAGCCGCTGACTTCCGGCCAGTCGTGGTCCTCGGCATCGATCCAGAACACCGGTACCACCGGCACGTTGTGGTCGCGCGACACCTGCGCCGCCAGCTTCATCGTCGTGATCGCCTTCAGCATCGTGAAGAGCGGGCCGCCGAAGAGGCCGGCTTGCTGGCCCGTGATGACGACGCGGGTTGCCGGGTCGGCGAGCCGCGCCGCCGCTTCGCGTGACGCGGCGGGCGCGCCGCGTTCCGCCTGCTGCGCGGCAATGACCCGTGCAAGGTCTGCGGGACGTCGCGCAAGGCCTTGCGAGCGGGCGATCGTGTCAGCCCAGGCCGCCGGCGTGGCGGGATCACCCGCGAAGAACGGCGCGACGTGCTCGAAAGCAAACGCGTAATCCGCCGCAAGGCGGCGAATCCAGGGGAATGTGCGGATGTCAACCGCCAGTGAAGAGGCGGAGGCGGCTGAGACGTCTGATGGCACTGCGAGGTACTGTCTCAAACGGTTACTCACGCTGTCAACCGTAGGTGATATCATTGTGAGTCGGGACGTGAACGAAGACGGGGCACGGTTCGACTCTGGGTTCGATGGCGGCACGCACTTTTCGGTTTCGCCGGAACCCGGTGGCGTTTCCCTGGAATCCGCTCTTCGTGACTTCGGTCCAGCGGCGATCGACGACCTGATCCCGCGCCTCCGCACCATTGCCGCCGTTCTCGATGCCGCCCACACGGCCGGTGCCGTCCACGGTGCGCTTGATCCCCGAAAAGTTTACGTGACCGACCACGGGACGACGGTTGTCGCGGGCACGGCGGACCAGCCGGAGCCTCCCTACGCGGCGCCCGAAGTCGTGGCCGGCGCGATCGCCCGGCCGGCGGCCGACCAGTTCGCACTGGCGGCGATTGCCTTCGAATGGATGTTCGGAAAGCCGATTGCGGGTCCGGCAGAAAGGCCGGTGGACGTTCGTGCGATGCCGGGCATCGATCGCGCGGCGTTGGGCAAGGCGTTTAGTCGCGCCCTCGCTCGCGAGCCTCGCGATCGCTTCGCGTCGTGCGCGGCGTTCGTCGATGCGATCGCGGCAGCCATCATCCCCGAACTGCCGCTGATGGCAACTGGCGACGATGACGATGACCCGGTCGGGCCGTTTGCCCCTGAGACGCCGGAGCCGGATATTTCCGCCATTGATCTGAACGTGCCGCGCGTCATGCAGGCGCCTGATGATCAGGAGCCGGTTTCAGAACCGGTGACGCTGAGGCCCGTCATCGAACGCGAGCCCGAGCCAGTACCCGTCGCTGCCTCGTTCGGAGGCGGCACACCCTCGCCGTTCCGCCGCCCCGAACGTGAGGCGAGCCCTCGATTCGGTGCCGTCGCGCTGATTGCGGCGACGCTTGTGGGCGCGGTGTTTGGATTTGCGGGCGGATACATGGCGCGCCCCCGCGCCCTGCAGTCGGGTCC
>CAZBYY010000495.1:0-1947 GCA_964495855.1 uncultured Acidobacterium sp.
AGGACTCGACGCCGACGCCAAAATGGCCTACTATGAATGGGATCTCACCCTTCCCACAGCGATCGTCGTAGGCGCTGAGAGGCACGGGCTGCGAAGGCTCGTGCGGGAACGGTGTGACCAGGTGGTCGGCATTCCAATGCTTGGCCACGTGGGAAGTCTCAATGTTTCGGTCGCGACTGCCGTCGTCTTGTATGAGGCGGTAAGGCAGCGCCGGGTCCGAAGCCGTGGGAGAAAGCCGGAATAGGCCGGATTTCGCCAGTACCACGGAAAAGGTTAGGAGTTCGTGTCCCTTCAGCTTGTAAAGCTGGCACACTACGTGCTAGCATTCCCCTTTTGCTTAGGCTGGCGTAGCTCAGCCCGGTAGAGCAGCTGATTTGTAATCAGCCGGTCGGGGGTTCAAATCCCTTCGCCAGCTCCAACAACTTGAGCACGCACAGCACGGGTTAGGCGGCGGGGAAAACAAGCGCGAATCCAAACAGACAATTGGGGAGATGGCGGAGCGGTCAATCGCAACAGACTGTAAATCTGTCGCCCCAGTGGCTACCAAGGTTCGAATCCTTGTCTCCCCAATTGTCTGTTTGATTCACGAGGGCGTCAGAGCGAAGTAGGCGAAGGAGTTGTCGGGACAGCGGGCGTGCCCGCCGGAGTCCCGAAGGGACGGAGGCGGGAGTAACTCAGTGGTAGAGTCACAGCCTTCCAAGCTGTTGGTCGCGGGTTCGATCCCCGTCTCCCGCTCCACTATTCGCTGATGTAGCTCAGTTGGCAGAGCGCGTCCTTGGTAAGGACGAGGTCACCGGTTCAATCCCGGTCATCAGCTCCAAGTACGTAAGGCGAGTGAGTTAGAACGAACAACATCCGACGGTGGCAAGGGGCCATCGTCCTTTAAAGCGAGCGAAGGCGAGTCATGTCGAAAGAGAAATTCGATCGGTCCAAACCCCACGTCAACGTTGGCACCATTGGTCACATCGACCACGGCAAAACCACGCTCACCGCGGCGCTGACCAAGGTCTCGTCGGACAAGGGCTGGGCGAAGTTCGTGCCCTACGACCAGGTTGCGAAGGCCTCGGAATCCCAGGGCCGCCGTGACGAGACGAAGATCTTGACGATCGCCACGTCGCACGTGGAATACAGCACGGCGAACCGGCACTACGCACACGTGGACTGCCCGGGTCACGCCGACTACATCAAGAACATGATCACCGGTGCGGCGCAGATGGACGGCGCGATCCTCGTCGTCAGCTGCATCGACGGCCCGATGCCGCAGACGCGCGAGCACGTGCTGCTCGCCCGCCAGGTGAACGTGCCCTACCTCGTCGTGGCGCTCAACAAGGTTGACGCCGTTGACGACAAGGAACTGGTCGACCTCGTCGAACTCGAAGTGCGCGAGCTCCTCAAGAGCTACGGCTTCCCGGGCGACGACGTGCCGGTGTGCCGCGTGTCGGCGCTGAAGGCGCTCAACGGCGATCCCGAAGGCGTCGAGTCGGTGGCCAAGCTGATGGAAGCGCTGGACACCTACATCCCGCTGCCGCAGCGCGACGTCGACAAGCCGTTCCTGATGCCGATCGAAGACGTGTTCTCGATCTCGGGCCGCGGCACCGTCGTGACCGGCCGTGTCGAGCGCGGTCGCGTGAAGGTCGGCGAGGAAATCGAGATCATCGGCTTCAAGCCCACCGAGAAGAAGGTCGTCACGGGCGTCGAAATGTTCCGCAAGCTCCTCGATGAGGGCGTCGCGGGCGACAACGTCGGCGTGCTGCTGCGCGGCGTGGAAAAGGACGACGTCGAGCGCGGCCAGGTGCTGGCCAAGCCCGGCTCGATCACGCCGCACACCAAGTTCAAGGCCGAAGTCTACGTGCTCGGCAAGGACGAGGGCGGCCGTCACACGCCGTTCTTCAACGGCTACCGGCCGCAGTTCTACTTCCGCACGACGGACGTCACCGGCACGCTGAA
>CAZBYY010000496.1:0-1947 GCA_964495855.1 uncultured Acidobacterium sp.
CGCCAGGATCATGCCGTCGAAGACCTGAGGCGCCGCCTGGTAGAGCGCCAGCGTGGCATAGCCGCCCATCGAGCAGCCGCCGATCACCGCGCGCGCCACGCCAAGCTCGTCGAGCAGGTCGAGCGTGTCGTCGTCGAAATCCGCCATCGACAACGCGCTCAACGAATCGAGTTCAGTCGTGCCGCCAAACCCGCGCAAGTCCGGGGTGATCAATCGCCAGCCCGGCGGCACCGCTCGCATCTGCGGTTCCCACAGGTTCGCCCCGATCGGAAACGCGTGCAGCAACACCAGCACGCGAAGGTCAGTGTGCTTCGGCGCCGAGTCGAGGTACGCGATCGTACGGGAACCGATGTGGCAGTACTGGCGGGTCATGAGGGGACGACTGGCATTCTACACGAACGATCGTGTCGAAGGTTCGACTCGAGCGTCGCGTTTGTCGCGAGGGTTCTCCGCGAGGAACCTCGTCAGATCTCGATCGCACCGCCGAACGCGCGCAAGTGATCGCGGAACGTCACATCCGGATTCGCATTCCGCTTCGCGATGTAGCCGTCGAGATCGAGCTGCGACCGGAGCAATTCGCCTTTGAGCAGGCGCGCCGCCTGTGCGCCTTCACGCGAGGCGATGTCCTTCGCCGTCTCGATGATGCGCGACAGATCCGCCGTCTCCACCACCACAATGCCGTCGTCGTCTGCGAAGAGATAATCCTCGAGGGTCACCGTCACGTGACCGAGGCTGGCGGCGGTGAGCGCGGTCGCGTGGCGACGACGCAATTCGAGCGGCCCGTTCGGACAGGTGCCGAGGCTCCACACGCGCGCGCCCATCGATAGGATCGCCGCGGTGTCGCGGTGCGTGCCCCAACACACCGTGCCGGCGAGCCCGCTCATCAGCGCTTCGCCGACCACCAGGTCGCCGATGCACCCCTCGTCGGTCCGGCCGCCGTTGTCGATCACCAGCACATCCCCTCGATGCGATGCGGCAATGGCCTCGAGGAAGACGTCCGTGCTGCCGGCGTGGCGCGCCGGCCGCGCCGGCCCGCAGATCTTGGCACCCGCTGTGATGCTCCTCATCCCCATCGGCCCGACACGCACCGGCAGCGACAGCTGCACGCAGGCGTCGGCAATGAACGGCGTGGTCCACTCGAATGCGGCAAGGCTTGGATGCATGCGTCCATCATGACGAAGTGACGCCGCCGGATCAAATCCGCAGCGCCGGCGTCAGCGGCGCGCGACGACGGCGAGAACGGCATCGCCGTGATCGTCGGCCTTGCGGTCGCCGACGCCGTAGACATGCCGCAGCTCGTCCTTCGTTTTCGGTTTCGATCGCGCGATCTCGCGCAACGTGGTGTCGTGGAAGATGACGTAGGGCGGCACGCGGCGGCGACGCGCAATCTCCATGCGCAGAACTCGGAGCTCCTCGAACAGCTCGCGGTCGACGCCGTCCCACCCTTCCGTCTCGACGCGGGCGCGCTTCGGGAGCCTGCGGTCCGGCCGCTTCTGGCGGGCGAGGGACAGCTCCGGGAACGCGGCAGGATCCTTGAGCAGGGCGTGGCCATCGGCGGTGATCTGCAGGATCGGGTACTCGTCGCCGGCTTGCTGCAGCAGGCCGTGCGCGAGCAGTTGGTCGACATAGCCGCGCAGCTCGTCGATCGTGGCGTCCTTCATCAATCCGAACACCGACAATTCATGATGGCCGCGTGACCGCACGTGCTCGCTGTCGCTGCCGCGCAACACGTTGGTGACGTGCGCCGCACCGAAACGCTGGCCAACGCGGGCCACGCACGACAGGATCTTGCGCGCGACGGTCGGCGCATCCGACACCGCTTCGAGTTCGCCGAGGCAATAGTCGCAGGCGCCGCAATCGTCCTTGGCGAACGTCTCGCCGAAGTAGTTCACCAGCCGCTTGTGGCGGCAGCCAACTGCGGCGGCGTAGCGCTCCATGTCACGCATC
>CAZBYY010000497.1:0-1941 GCA_964495855.1 uncultured Acidobacterium sp.
TGATGTTCATCGGCGCCACCGGCAAGTCGGCGCAGATTCCGCTGTATGTCTGGCTGCCGGACGCGATGGAAGGCCCGACGCCGGTGTCGGCCCTGATCCACGCGGCGACGATGGTCACCGCGGGCGTCTACATGATCGGCAGGAACGCGCTGCTGTTCGAGCATGCGCCGATGACGCTGGAAATCGTCGCGGTGATCGGCGCGGCCACGGCGCTCTTTGCCGGCACGATCGGCCTCGTGCAGAACGACATCAAGCGCGTGCTTGCCTACTCGACCGTGTCGCAGCTCGGCTACATGTTCCTCGCGATGGGCATGGGCGCGTTCGGCGCGGGCATCTTCCACCTCTACACGCACGCGTTCTTCAAGGCCTGCCTCTTCCTCGGATCGGGCGCGGTGATTCACGCGCTGCACGGCGAACAGGACATCCGCAACATGGGCGGGTTGAAGAAGCACATCCCGATCACCTACTGGACGTTCGTGATCGCCTCGATCGCGATTGCCGGCGTGCCGGGCCTTGCGGGCTTCTTCTCGAAGGACGAAATCCTCTTCGAGACGTTCAGGCACGGCCACCAGATCCTGTGGGGTGTCGGCATCCTGACGTCGTTCCTGACGGCCACCTACATGTTCCGCCTCGTGCACTTGACGTTCCATGGTGAGGAGCGGTTTGGGGGTGCAGAAGGTGCAGAAGGTGCAGGAAGTGCATCGGTGCATGGTGCACACGGTGCACACGATGCGCACCACGCACCGGCGCACCATGCACATGATGCACCCCATGCACCTCATGCACCTCACGACGCCCCCTGGCCCATGGCCACTGCGCTCGTCGTGCTCGCGGTTGGATCGATTCTCGCCGGTTATATCGGCCTGCCGCACGCGCTCGGCGGCCACAACGCGCTCGGGGAGTGGTTGAAGCCCGCGTTCAACGCGACCAACTGCGGCCAGGAAGTGACGACCGGCGAGCTGGCCGGCATCGCGCTCGAAAATTGCGCGCCGGGTGAGGGCGAAGCCGAGGGCGAGAACACGGCCCTCGAGCTGGGCTTGATGGGCGTGTCGTCGTTGATTGCGTTTGCGGGCATCGGCCTGGCGACCTTCCTCTGGCTGAAGAACCGCCAGATTCCGAAACGGCTCGCCGAGCAGTATCCCGGCGTGCATCGCCTGTTGTTGAACAAGTACTACGTCGACGAGCTCTACGACGCCGCCATCGTCCAGCCAATCAAGGTTGTCTCGACCGAAGGCTTGTGGCGCGGCTTCGACGTAAAAGTGGTGGATGGCGCCGTGAACGGCGCCGGCTACCTGGTGAGCGGCGTCAGCATCGTGCTGCGCCTGCTGCAGAACGGGTCGGTCAAGACCTATGCGGCTTCGATGTTCGCGGGCGTGGTTGCCGTGCTCGCGTACTACTTCTGGAGATAGGTGACGTGCTGCTGACGACTGCCATCACGTTGCCCATCATCGGCGCCGTCCTGTTGATGTTCGTGTCGAACAGGGACGGCTCGAAAGACAACCTGATTCGTTACGCCGCGCTCGCCATCTCGCTGGCGACCTTCGCGGTGACCCTCGCCCTGTGGGCCGGCTTCGATCAGTCGGCCGCCGCGGCGCCGTTCCAGTTCGTCGAACGGCACTCCTGGATCCGCGCCTTCGGGATCGAGTACTACGTCGGCATCGACGGCCTCAGCCTGATGCTGCTCGTGCTCACCGGCTTCCTCACGCCGATTGCGCTGCTGTCGGGGTGGGAGAGCGTGGACAAGAAGGTCAAGGAATTCTCGATCTTCATGCTGCTGCTCGAAGCGTCGATGATCGGCGTGTTCTGCGCCCTCGACATCTTCCTGTTCTACGTGTTCTGGGACTTCGTCCTGATCCCGATGTACTTCCTGATCGGCATCTGGGGCTACGACCAGCGCATCTACGCCGCGGTCAAGTTCATCCTCTACACCATGGCCGGCAG
>CAZBYY010000498.1:0-1939 GCA_964495855.1 uncultured Acidobacterium sp.
CACCGTGGCCGCCGAGGACGAACGACGAGCCGTTCTCGCCCGAGACGTTCAGTGCCATCGCGATGAACGTGCTCATGCGCGCCGAATCCAGCACGCCGGCCATGCCGATCACGCGCTCGCGCGGGAACTTCGACAGCTTGAACACCGCCGGCGACATCGCATCGAGCGGGTTGGCGACGGGAACGATGATGCAGTTCGGCGAGTACTTGACGACTTCCGCCGTTACGTCCTGCATGATCTTGTAGTTCACGTTCAGCAGGTCGTCGCGGCTCATGCCGGGCTTGCGCGGCACGCCGGAGGTGATGACGACCACGTCGGAGTTGGCGCTCTCGGCAAAATCCTTCGTGCCAACGCCGATCACGCGCGCCGCGGATCCTTCGATCGGGCACGATTCGTAAATGTCCAGCGCAATGCCGGCTGATTTCTGATCTGCAATGTCAACAACAACGACGTCAGCGAGTTCCTTCTGCGCGATGGCGCGCGCCACCGTTGCGCCCACATTGCCGGCTCCGCCGACGACGGTCACTTTCCGATTCATCATGCACTCCGTTAGGTCAGTTTCCCTTTGTCACGCGCGAAGCATCCACAACTAGTGTGGAAAACCCTGTTGAAAACGCCGCGTGAACACCGTGTAACGCAGATCTTCCCGAACAAATCAGCAGATTGCACCATCCATGGTGCGTTACAACCATGGCAAACAAAGTATTATAAACACTCGTTCGACGGACGTTCTACGTCGTTCGGCGTTCGTTCTAAGAAGGTTTCTACCCACATGCTGATTGTTGTCGCTGATGACTTGCCGAAGTCGGCGTTGGAACTCCTCCGCGCCGAAGGTTGGACGATTGATTCAAAAACAGGGCGTCCGCCCGAAGAATTAGCCAAAGACGTCGCCGAGGCCGACGCGATCGTGGTGCGCAGCGCCACGAAAGTGACCGCAGACATCATTGCTGCCGGTCAGAAGCTCCGCGCCATCGCCCGCGCCGGCACCGGCGTCGACAACGTGAACGTCGACGCAGCGACCGGCCGCAAGATCGTCGTGATGAACGCGCCCGGCGCTAATAGCATCAGCGTCGCCGAACTTGCCATGGCGCAGTTGCTATCGCTTGCGCGCAAACTGCCGGCCGCCGATGCGTCGATGAAATCCGGCAAATGGGACAAGAAGAGCTTCATGGGCGAGGAAGTCCGGGGCAAGGTCCTCGGCCTCGCGGGGTTGGGCCGAATTGGCCAGGCGGTGGCGCGTCGCGCGCAAGCCTTCGAGATGACGGTGATCGCCCACGACCCGATGATCGCCGCTGATGTCGCAAACGGCCTCGGCATCGAGCTCGTCTCGCTCGACGAGCTCTGCGCCCGGGCCGATTACCTCTCGCTCCACATGCCGGCGACGCCGCAGACCAGGCACACGTTCAATGCGGAACGCTTCGCTAAGTGCAAGAAGGGCCTGAAGATCATCAACACCGCGCGCGGCGAACTGATCGACGAGCCGGCGCTGGTGGAGGCCATCAAGTCGGGACAGATCGGCGGCGCCGCGCTCGACGTCTACACATCGGAGCCGACGACGGATCACACGCTGCAGCAGTTGCCGCAGGTCGTGGCGAGCCCGCACATCGCTGCGTCGACGAAAGAAGGACAGGAACTGGTCGGCCTGGAGACGGTCACGGCCCTGCGGGACTTCCTGAAGACGGGCGTGATCCGGAACTCGGTGAACTTCCCGCCGACCGCTTAGGGCAATCGAAGGATCAGGGTGGCGCCCGTCGCATCGGCGAGCGTCACCGACCGTTCGTCGATGCCGGCGACCGAATAGCCGTTCGACAGCTTCTCCCCGATCTTCGCGAACACCAACGAGCCGTTGTCGCTGAGGATCGCCGTCAATACGGCGGCGCCATTTTCAGTATTCGAAGCAATTCCCGACAACCGAAGCATCGGCGCCGGCGGTGGCAAC
>CAZBYY010000499.1:0-1939 GCA_964495855.1 uncultured Acidobacterium sp.
TTCCGCCCCGCCGAACCCAACGACACCAGGGACAAGATGCTCTCGACGTCGCCGCGCGCGGCCGCGTGATGCAGCGCCGTGTTGCCATCGTGATCGACGGCATTGACGTCGGCACCAGCGACTTCGACGAGGAACTTGATGCCGGGCAGGAAGCCCGCCGGCGAATGAATATGTGAGTTCGCCGCGAAGCCTTCGCCGAAGCCGACACCCGCGGCCGCCTGCAGCGGCGGCACGCCGGGGCCGCCCACCGGAATCAGCGGCAAGGCCGAGACGTCCTTCGCTTCACGGGCCGCGCCGGTGTCGCCCAGCGGACGACGGCCGGCCGGGCGCATCGTCGGAATGTTCGGATCGGCGCCGTGATCGTAGAGCAGTTGCATGGCCGCAACGTCACCGGCGAAAGCCGCGCGCCAGAACGGCGTCGCGCCGATTTCGTCGACGCCGGCGAGATCGAAGTTGTATTCCGAATACCAGACCTTCTTCGTCAGGCGGCGATTCGGGTCGGCGCCCTTGTCGATCAGCGCCTTCATGAAGTCGAGATACGTGATCTGCTGCTGGTTGTAGGCGCGCGGCTGCGGGTAGAGCGCGCGCGGCGCCCAGGTCACGTTGAGCGCGGCGTAGAGCGGCGTCACGCCGTTCTCCGAGGCCGCGTTCGGATCGGCGCCCTGATCGAGGAGCCACTTCGCGAGATCGAAGTGGCCGTTGATCGTCGCAATCAACATCGGCGTCACGCGATCGCCCTTGCTGACCTGATTCACATCGGCGCCGGCGCTGACGAGCGTCTTCACCGCATCCGTGTAGCCGCTGCGCGCCGCCAGGATCAACGCCGTGTGGCCGCCCTGGTAGCCGATCAACTCGTTGTAGAAGAAGGGCCGATCGATGCCGGGCTTGCCGCCGCCACCGAAGACCCCGCCGCCCGCGCCGCGACCGCCGCCCTGTCCCTGTCCCTGCCCTTGTCCCTGCGCCTGCGGGGCCGGCGCGGCGCCGGGCGCGACGACCTGGCCGTTACGACCCTGGCCGTTCCCGCCGGCCTGGTTGCCCGACCCGGACGACTGCGCCAGGAACTCCTGCTCCTGCGAGCTGAGGTTACCGACGTTATTGACCTTCGACGTCGCCTTCACGTCGGCGCCGAGCTTGATGAGCGCCTTCATCGCCTCGACGCGATTGTTGGCCGATGCGAACATCAGCGGCGTCTGGCCGAATGTCTTCTCTTTCGCCTCGATCTCCGCGCCGTTCTCCACGAGCGTGGTGATCGCCTGCGGGTTGCCCGCGGCCGCCGCGAGCATCAACGACGTCGTGCCCAGCGCGTTCGACGCTTTCGCGTCCGCCCCGCCGGCCAGCAACGCCTTGATCACGTCGGCATGCCCGAGCTCGGCCGCCATCATCAGCGGCGTGTAGCCGACCAGGCGCGTCGTGGCCTTCACGTTCGCCCCGGCGAAGAGCAGCATTTGCGTCAGCTCGACGTCGCCATTGCGCGCGGCCCAATGCAGCGCCGTCATGCCGTCGCCCTGCGCGGCGTTCACGTCGGCGCCATTTTTGAGCAGCGTCTTGACGGCCTCGCGGTCCCTGGCCATCGCCGCTTCGGCGACAGGCGCGGGGCCTGCCGCACGAAGGGTGATGGTCAGCAGTAACGCGATCAACGAGCAATACGAGATCAGCCTGCGCATATGGGTCTCTTTGAAAAGTTGACTCCGTGCCTCCGTGGCCTACAGCGCGGCAGTGTTCGCGGGCACGCTCTTCAACTCGAAGCGGCCCGTGGCATCGCCGAACGTCTTGAGATCCTCGAGGCCGACGTCCTGCAGCACCGACAGGAACGCGTTGGCCATCGGCGTGCCGTCGGCCGCCTTGAGGTGCAGGCCGCCGCGCAGCGCGCCACCAGCCTTGCCCGCGAAGAACAGCGGGCAGCGCTTGTGGTTGTGCACGTTCGAGTTGCCCATCGGCG
>CAZBYY010000500.1:0-1928 GCA_964495855.1 uncultured Acidobacterium sp.
GACCGCCGCGGTGATCGACGCGATTGAAAGGTCCCGGAGGATGCGAGGTACCATCGGTGCCGGAATGATACCGCCAAATATCCGTAGAATACCGGTCATGCCATCAAAGACAAGGTGCCGGGTGCCGGGCAGCCACGTGCCAGGGTGCCACGTGCCAGGGTGCCACGTGCCGGGGTGCCTAGTGCCGGGGTGCCGAGTGCCAGGGTGCCGAGTGCCAGGGGTCATGCTCGCAATTGTTTTGATCACGCTCCTTGTTGCGCCGATCTCTGCTGACCAGCGCGGCCGGCGGAAGCCGGCGCCGAAGCCGCAGCCGGCGCCCAAGGTGTCGTTATTCGAGGTGCACGAGCAGTCGATCACCGACTTGCAGAATGCGATGACGGCGGGACGCGTGACGTCACGCGGACTGGTCGACTCCTACCTGGCGCGCATCCAGGCCTACGATCAGGCCGGGCCGCGCTTGAACGCCGTCCTCATGATCAACCCGAAGGCGCGCGAAGAAGCCGACGCGATGGATCGCGAACGCGCCGATCGGAAGGTGCGCGGACCGCTGCACGGCATCCCGGTGTTGATCAAGGACAACTACGACACCGCCGACATGCCGACATCCGGCGGCGCGCTCGGACTCGCGACGCTGCAACCCGCCGCGGACGCCTTCCAGGTCAGGAAACTTCGCGACGCCGGCGCGGTGATCCTCGGCAAGACGACGATGCACGAGCTTGCGGCGGGGATCACGACGATCTCCTCGTACACCGGTCAAACGCGCAATCCGTACGCGCTCGATCGCGTGCCCGGCGGATCGAGCGGCGGCACCGGTGCGGCGATCGGCGCGAGCTTCGCGGCGGCGGGCATGGGCAGCGACACGTGCGGATCGATCCGCATTCCATCGGCAAATCAGAACCTCGTCGGCCTGCGCGGCACGCACGGCCTGTCGAGCCGCGCCGGTGTGATGCCGCTCTCATCCACCCAAGACATCGCGGGGCCACTGGCGCGCACCGTCACCGACCTCGCGATCATGCTCGACGCAACCGTCGGTGCCGATGCCGCCGATCCGATCACCAAGGACAGCGCCGGCCACATTCCGAAGTCGTATCGCGACGCGCTCACGCCGGACGGGCTGAAGGGCGCGCGCATCGGCATGCTGAAAGCGCTGTGGGGCAACGCGCCGGAAGACGACGAAGTGGCCGCGATCCTGAGGAAGGCCCTCGACGGCTTCAAGGCTCAGGGCGCCGACGTCGTCGACATCACCGTGCCCGGACTCGACGACCTGTTGCGCGACAGCAGCGTGATCGCCGACGAATTCAAGTTCGACCTGATGGCCTACCTTGCAAAGCAGCCGAATGCGCCCGTGAAGTCGCTCGGCGAGATTCTCGATCGCGGCCTATACCATGCGGAACTCGAAGCGACGTTCCGGTTGCGGAACCAGGGCGACAAGAAGGAGACGGAACACTATCGCCAGGCGATGGTGAAGCGGCGCGCGCTGCGCGCCGCGGTGATGGCGACGATCGAAGAACAGCGCATCGACGCGCTCGCCTATCCGGTGCTGCGACGCAAGCCGGTCTTGATCGGAGAGGCCCAGACCGGGCAGACCTGTCAGTTAAGTGCGACGACCGGCTTGCCGGCAATGTCGATGCCGGCGGGCTTCAGCGCTGACGGCTTGCCGATCGGCCTCGAACTGCTCGCGGGCGAATGGCAGGAAGCCAAGCTGTTGAAATACGCGTACTCGTGGGAACAGGCGTCGAAACTGCGCAAGGCGCCGTTCAGCACGCCCCCGCTCGTCAACGGCAAGGCACCCGCGTCGTCAACGGCTCACGTCACGGTGGGGCCCGCGACCATCACACTCACCTACGATCAGACGACCGGCGCGCTGACGTATGACGCATCGACCAAACTCGCGGTCAGTGATCGCGTGCTTGCGCTCACGGTGCAGC
>CAZBYY010000501.1:0-1918 GCA_964495855.1 uncultured Acidobacterium sp.
ACGACACGAACAGCACCGTCGGATCGTCATAGAAAATCCACTGCGTGCCGTTCCCGTGATGCACGTCGTAGTCCACGATCGCGACGCGCGCGCAGCCGCGCGACCGGGCGTAGGCGGCACCGACCGCAACGTTGCTGTAGAGGCAGAAGCCCATCGCGCGATTCGCTTCGGCGTGATGTCCCGGCGGCCTGACGAGGGCGAGCGCGCGCGACTTCGGCGGGCCATCGAGAGCGCAATCGACGCCGACGAGCACAGCCCCGGCACCGAGACGCGCAATCTCCTCGGACTCCGGCGACGTAAACGTGTCTTCGTCGATCATCGTTGCCCGGCCGCGCGTCCCGACGATGGCGTTGAGGTGTTCCTGCGTGTGCACGCGCAGCAGGTCCGCATCGGTCGCCGGGCGAGGCTCGATCACGTTGCCCCCCTGTTCGCGAAACGCCTCGGCGACTCTCGTCAGGATCTCAGCACGCTCCGGCCGTTCTGGATGCCCGACGGGCGTACCGTGCTCCGCGAATCGAGGCGAGCTGATGACGACGAGCGGCATGATGGTTGAAACTATAGCAGCGCCAACGCGCGCCGTTTGCAGTCGGCGAGGGAGTGCTGGAGCTTCACGCGCCACTCTTCGAGGGTCGCTTCGCCGGCATCTCTGGGCACGGACAGCGGTTCGCCGATCGCCATCGCAACCGTCGTAAACGGCTTGGGGATCTGCGTCTTGTCCCAACTGCGCAGCGTCCATGCCGCCTGAGCTTCGCAGTGAAACGGCAGCAGCGGATTGCCCGTGGCCTTCGACAGCCAGACCGCGCCCAGCTGCGCGACTTCGGCAGGGCCGCGCGGACCGTCGAGCGTGAACGCGACACCCTTCTGCTTTACGTCGCGAACGAGCTGAAGCAACGCGCGCGGGCCGCCCTTCGACGTCGACCCCCGCGCCGTGCCGTAGCCGAACTTCTGAATGATGCGCGCGATCCATTCGCCATCGTAGTTTTCGCTGGTGATGACGACGATGCCGCGGCGCTGGAAGTAGAGCGTGGCCGGCAGAATGCGGCCATGCCAGAACGAGTGAATGGGATGGAGCCCTTTGGCTGCGATCGAGCCGACGTGCTCGGCGCCGCTGACTTTCCACTGCCACGTCGATCCAAGCGCACGCAGGATCGGATAACCGAGCGTCGCAATCGCGGCGACCTCGACGCGCTTGCGCGTCGACTGCCGCCAGTCGCGCACCTCCCCCTCAGGCACCTTAGGCACCCGAGGCACCCGGCACCTTAGGCACCCACCCAGGCACCCGGCACCTTAGGCACCGGCACCTTAAGCCCGGCACCCTACATGCCCTCGTACGAGGGCCCCTCTCCGCCTTCAGGTGCCACCCACGTGATCACCTGGTAGGGATCCATGATGTCGCACGTCTTGCAGTGGACGCAGTTGGACGCGTTGATCTGCAGCTTCAATCCGCCGGCGCCGTTGTCCACCATTTCGTAAACGCTGGCGGGGCAGAACTTCGTGCACGGATGCCCGTACTCGCTGCCACAGATGGAGTGGCACACGTCCGTGTGCACGAGCAGATGCACCGGCTCGTCTTCATCGTGATGGGTGCCCGAGTAGTGCGCGCCGGTCACCTTGTCGAACGTCAGCTTGCGATCGATCGGCGCGGCGTTCGAGGGCACGAGAATGTCGCGCTTGTCGAGGCCGTAGTAGCTTTCGATCGTGCGCATCTGCCGGTGGCCGGCATGTCCCGGAATGTCGGGCACCAGCAGGCCGTTGCTGAACATCGCCAGTCCCGCGGCTGCGCTGCCGGCGATCAAGCCATGGCCGAACGCCTGGTGCACGTTGCGCACTGGATACAGCTCCGTCTTGATCGGGCTCGCGTGCACGGCGGCCTTGTACGATGCAAGCCGCGCGGCTGACGTGTCGCCGGCCCGGAGCG
>CAZBYY010000502.1:0-1914 GCA_964495855.1 uncultured Acidobacterium sp.
TCAGCGGCGTGACGTCGTCGACCACCAGGACCGTGCCGTCGTAGCTGCCGTCGGCGCCGGCGATCCGTGTGGCTGCCGCCACGACGTGGCGCTCGCGCCCGTCGCGAACGAGCGCGACTTCCTGCGCAAACGAATCCATCTTCGCGCGCGCGGCCTGATCCAGCACGTCGTTGATCGGCCCGAGATCCGGCCGGGCGAACACATCGACCGCGGGACGGCCAATCACCTCGTCGGTGACCTCCAGGAGCCGGAGCGCCGATGGGTTGATCGTGCCGATGCGGCCCGCGCGGTCGATCGACACGACGCCGGTCGCAATCCGCTCGAGGATCGCCTCGATGTAGCGGCGCCGTCCCTCGCCTTCTTCGTGCTTCTTCTCGAGATCGATGCTGGCGCGCTCCAGGCGGCGGCGCGACTGCGACACTTCGGCGGCCATCGCATTGAACGCGTCGACCATCGACCCGAACTCGTCGGAACCTTCGTGCTCGATGCGGTGATCGTAGTGACCGGCGCCAATCTCGCGGGCGGCCTCGGACAGCATCTGCACCGGCCGCGTAATGCGCTTGGCGAGGTACAACCCCATCCAGGTCGAGCCGACGAGAATCAGCAGCGTCACCATGACGAAGAAGGAGATGTAGACGCCCGCAAGCGGCTGCTTCAACACCCGCAACTGCGTGTAGTCTTCGTAGGCCTTCGACATGCGCCGGCCGCGGTCGGCAAGATCCCCCGACAGGTAGTCACTGGCCACGACCACGCCGGCCACCTGCCCTGCCGGGTTGCGAATCGCGCTGGCTACGTGCATCAACACGCCGCCGGCGGGCATCGGTTCGGGCGTGCTCGGCGCCGCTTCCGATCCGGACGCGGCGCGCGCGGCAAGTCGATCGGCCGTGGCGCGCGCCCACCCTTGCGGCATCGACGGCGCCGCCACGTCGACTACCGAGACGACCTCGATCGGCTGGCCATTCGCCTTCACCGCGCGATAGACCTGCACCATGCCGATACGCTGCGCCGCCACTTCCGGGGTGACGATGTTCTGCACCGCGGACACATCCTGCGAGCCGAGATCCACGCGGCTCAACGAGCGCGCCAGCCGCGACGCCTGGTCGCCAACCAGCCGTTCACGCTCCTGGTAGTAATCGGCGGCAATGCTGTTGGCGCCAGACAGGATTTCTTCCATCGGCGCATTGAACCAGCGGTCTACGGCCGTCAGCACGACGCGGCTGCCGACGATCAGGACGAGCACGGCCGGGATGACGGTCATGCCCAGCATCGCCAGCACGAGCTTGGCGCGGAAGCGCCCGAACGGAACGCCGCGGCGACTTTCCATCATCGACTTGATGACGTTGCGGGCCAGCACGAACAGCAATGCCACGAGCATCGTCACGTTCGTGGCGGAGAGGGCGAACAGCACGACCTCGGTGAGGAAGTCCGGAGAGAGCGTCGACGTGCGGTCGGCGAGCCAGAAAATTCCTCCGAGCACGGCGAGCAAGAGCACGATGCCGGCGATGATCAGCGGCGGATTGTCGCGAAACGGCCGCCGCTTGGCGCGAGCACCGTCGATGGGCGCGGTCGCCGCCGGCGTGGCGGCCGGTCGCGATCCTGGGCTCATCGGCTTGACGCTCGCCATGAGTGGCTATTCCTTGTGGCTCTTGAGCGCGCGCACTTCGTGAGCAAAGTCGTCGACGTCGCGGAAGTCGCGATACACGGATGCAAAGCGCACGTAGGCCACCTGGTCGAGCTTCTTGAGTTCCGACATCACCAGCGCGCCGAGTTCGCGTCCCGAGATCTCACGCTCAGGACGATCGTTGAGGATCTGCTCGGCGCGATCGGCGATGTCGTCGATATCGCTCGGCTTGATGGGCCGCTTCTCACACGCCTTGAGGAGGCCGGCGACCAGCTTCGACCGCTCGAAGCGCT
>CAZBYY010000503.1:0-1904 GCA_964495855.1 uncultured Acidobacterium sp.
AGCCGATGGCGACCGTCATGGAGCCGACGGCGTATTCGAGGATCAGGTCCCAGCCGATCATCCACGCCACAAGCTCGCCCAGCGTGGCGTAAGCGTAGGTGTAAGCGCTACCGGCGATCGGGATCATCGAGGCGAACTCGGCATAGCAGAGCGCGGCAAACGCGCACGCCAGACCGGCCGCGAGATACGACAGGGTGATGGCAGGGCCGGCCTGGTTCGCCGCGGCAGTGCCGGTCAGCACGAAAATGCCTGTGCCGATGATGGCGCCGATGCCGAGCAGCGTCAGGTCCCATGCGGACAGGCTTCGCCTGAGGGCCTTGCCTCCATGTTCGACGTCGCCGACGAGCTGTTCTATCGACTTCGTCTTGAATAGATTTGAATCCATTCCCCCTCCAAGGGTGCTGGCAAACTCGGCAATTATAAGGGCGATTTATCGCAGGATGTTCAGGAAAGCGCGGCAGCGCTGGCTCGGGTCACCGATGAGCAAGTCGCTGATCACCGCCACCGACGCCGCTCCAGCATCGATCACCGACGCGGCGTTGTCGAGGGTGATCCCACCGATCGCGACCGTGGGCAGCCCTGCTTTCTGAGCGACGCGTGCGGCCTGTTGGACCACGCGGAGGCCGATTGCCTCATACCCCGTCGCTTTTGTCGACGTGCCGAAGGCCGGCCCCACGGCCATGTATGAAATCGGTTCGCGCACCGCGGCGGCCCACTGCTCGGGCGTGTGCGTCGACCAGCCGAGGACGGCCTTCGACCCAATCACTGTGCGCGCGTCCTGCGGCGAGAGATCCTCCTGGCCGACATGCAGGCCCGACGCATCTGCCATGCGCGCCACGTCAGCCCGATCGTTCACGATCAGCATGGCCCCGGCCGCTCGCACGTCAGGCATCAATGCCTGGGCAAGATCGAGAAACGCGCCGCTTGCCATCTGTTTGCAGCGGAGTTGAATCAGCGTGGCGCCGGCGGACAGGAAGGCCCGCGCGACATCGGCCGGCGCGCGCTCATGTTGCGCGCACAGGTCGGCGTCGACGATGCAGTAGAGCCGTGGAAGCTTAAGCAGATTCGGCGAGCCGCTGTGCTTTGGGTTTGGCCGCAAAGCGTTCCATGAAATGGGTGCTGAGCCGGCCGGCGATGAAATCCGGTTCGTTCAGGATCTTCAAATGCAGCGGGATGGTGGTGCGAATCCCCTCGACCACGGACATCTCGAGCACACGCTTCATGCGGGCGATCGACTCCTGCCGATCGCGCCCGTGGACGATGACCTTGGCCACCATCGAGTCGTAGTACGGCGAGATCGTGCACTCGGAATGCGCGGCGGTGTCGACGCGCACGCCCGGGCCCCCGGGAATGCTGAAGGCGTGGATCGTGCCCGGCGAGGGCACGAACGTCTCCGGATCCTCGGCATTGACGCGGCATTCGAGGGCGTGCCCGGTGAACGTGACCTCGCTCTGCTTGAAGCCGAGCCGCGCGCCGGCCGCGATGCGGATCTGCTCTTTGACGATGTCGATGCCGGTCACCAGTTCCGTGACCGGATGCTCCACCTGCACGCGCGTGTTCACTTCCATGAAGTAGAAGTTGCCCTTCTCGTCCATGAGGAACTCGAACGTGCCGGCGTTGGTGTATTGCACCGCACGCGCCGCATCAACGACGACGCTGCCCATCTTGCGGCGAACCTTTTCCGACACCGCCACCGAGGGCGACTCCTCGATCAACTTCTGGTGGCGGCGCTGGATCGAACACTCACGCTCGCCAAGATGCACGACGTTGCCGTGGTGATCGCCGAGGATCTGGAACTCGATGTGCCGGGGCGCTTCGAGGTATTTCTCGATGTAGACATCACCAACGCCGAAGGCCGATTCGGCTTCGCGCTGCGCGGTCTTGAAGTTGTGCGGCAGATCCTC
>CAZBYY010000504.1:0-1888 GCA_964495855.1 uncultured Acidobacterium sp.
CTTGATGATGTCCATCGTCGCCATCGCCAGGCCGGCGCCGTTCACCATGCAGCCGATGTTGCCGTCGAGCCGGATGTAGTTGAGCGAGAACTTCGACGCTTCGACTTCGAGCGGATCCTCTTCGGCCGTGTCGCGCAGCTCGCGGATGTCGGGATGGCGATAGAGCGCGTTGTCGTCGAAGTTCATCTTCGCGTCGAGCGCGAGCAAGTCGCCGCCCTTCGTCACGATCAGCGGGTTGATCTCGAGGATCGACGCGTCGCTGCCGATGAACGCGTTGTACAGCGAGAGCATCATCTTGACGCCCTTCTTGAGCGAATCGCCGCTCAACCCGAGCGCAAACCCGAGCTTCTGGGCCTCGAACGCCTGCAGGCCGACCGCGGGGTTGATGAAGATCTTGTGGATCTTCTCAGGGTGCTTTTCGGCGACCTCTTCGATCTCGACGCCACCCTCCTTGCTGACCATGAGGACGATGCGCTTGGACGAGCGATCGAGGACGAGGCCGAGATACAACTCGCGGTCTATGGCGAGGCCCTCCTCGACGAGGAGGCGCTGCACCTTCTGTCCGCTCGGACCGGTCTGGTAGGTCACGAGGATCTTGCCGAGCAGATCACGGGCGATCCCCTCGGCTTCTTCCGACGACTTGGCGAGCTTGACGCCGCCGGCCTTCCCGCGGCCTCCGGCGTGAATCTGCGCCTTGACGACCGCGATGGGTCCGCCGAGCCGCTTGGCGATGTCATGAACTTCTTCGGGGGTGAATGCCACTTCCCCGCGAGGAACCGGCACGCCATACTTGGAGAGGACTGCTTTGGCTTGATACTCGTGAATCTTCACAAGCTAGATAGTGTATTACACGCTCGACCGCTGAGGGCCTGCTGGCCCGATGGCCTGTTGGCCCACGAGCCTGATACAATCATGCGGTGGGCATCTTAAATGCAACCTGCTAAAACGTTTTCCTCATCGATAGGTTCTAAGTTCCTCATAGCGTTTACCGGCCTCGCACTTCTCATTTTTCTGATCGCGCACCTTGCCGGAAACCTCCTGTTCCTCGCCGGTCCCGCCGCCTTCAACGAGTATTCCCACAAGCTGATTAGCAACCCGCTGATTTACGTGGCGGAGCTGGGGCTCGTGGCGGTCTTCCTGCTGCACATCGTCCAGACCATCGGCCTCGTGGCGCGCAGCTATTCGGCCCGGCCGCAGGGCTACGCGAAGCGGAAATGGGCGAAGACCAAGAGCGATCACAGCCGCAAGACGTTCGCCTCGTCGACGATGATCGTCACCGGGACGATCACGGCGGTGTTCGTGGTGACGCACCTCATGACGTTCAAGTACGGCACCTACTTCGAAACACCTGAGGGCCTGCGTGATCTGTATCGCCTGCAGCTGGGCGTGTTCAGCAACCCCGGCTACGTCGCGTTTTACGTCGTGGCGATGGGCGTCATCCTCTTCCACCTGTGGCACGGCGTGTCGAGCGCGATGCAGTCGCTCGGCATCAACAGTCCGACCTGGACACCGCGCATCATCCTGATCGGCCGCGGCCTTGCGGTCGTGCTCGGTCTCGGCTTTGCCATGTTGCCGATCTACACCTTCATCGTGGGGGCACGCTAATGGTCCTTGATTCCCGCGTCCCCAGCGGCCCGATTGCCGAAAAGTGGGACAGGCGCAAGTTCGAAAACAAGCTCGTCAACCCGGCCAACCGCCGCAAGTACGACATCATCATCGTCGGCACCGGCCTGGCAGGCGCGTCGGCGGCCTCGTCGCTCGGCGAGCTGGGCTACAACGTCAAGGCGTTCTTCATCCACGACAGCCCGCGCCGCGCCCACAGCATTGCGGCACAGGGCGGCATCAACGCGGCCAAGAACTACCGCAACGACGGCGACAGCATTTATCG
>CAZBYY010000505.1:0-1888 GCA_964495855.1 uncultured Acidobacterium sp.
CCGACACGTTTCGGGTGGCTATTTCCGATCAAGGCCGTGGCCTCACACCCGAAGCGGAGCGCCGTGCGGGCGAGCCGTTCTTTACGACGAAGGAGCCAGGCCGCGGCCTGGGTCTTGGTCTCTTCCTCGCGCGGGTGTTTGCAGAACGGCTGGGCGGCTCTCTCACGCTGGAGTCGTCGGTCGGCACCACGGCCGTTCTCGAACTGCCGACTCGGCCCCAGCAGGCGGCGCAAGCGACATGAGTCATCCCGATCCCGAAAGTCGGACGCTGCTCATCGTCGATGACGATGGGCCGTTTCGAACACGGCTCATGCGCGCGTTTCGTGACCGCGGCTTCGACGTGGCCGGCGCAGACAACTTCGACGAAGCGCTCGCCGTTGCCCAGGCCGACACGCCGGAGCTGGCGCTTGTCGATCTTCGTCTTCCAGGAAAGTCTGGCCTTGAACTCGTCAAAGCCTTGAAGGCGCTGGACGCGACGACGCGGGTGGTCGTGCTGACCGGCTACGGGAGTATTGCGACGGCGGTTGACAGTGTGAAGCTCGGCGCGACGAGCTACCTGACGAAGCCGGTTGATGCCGACCAGATTCTCGCCGCCTTCGAAGGGACCGAATCTGCCGAGCGGTTCACGCCGATGGCGCAGCCACTGGCGCGCGTCGAGTGGGAACACATCCAGCGCGTCCTCGCCGACTGTGATGGCAACCTGTCGCAGGCCGCCAGAGTGCTCCGGATTCACCGGCGGTCGTTACAACGCAAACTGTCGAAGAATCCGATCCCGGAGGCGTTGGATCCGTGAGGATTCGGCCGACACTCGTCGGCCCGGCTCATGACCCCGTTGCCGAAGGCCCGACACCCGGCCGAGTTCGAGCTCTTCATTCGACACCATCGCGACCGCAGTTCTTTGAAGGGTTGGCCGCCGACTGCGTAGCAGAATTCGCGACGGGTGCCCTCACCGACGCGGCGAATTCGGGCAGGGTTGCCTCGAGGCTGCGGCGACCCAATCGCCGCGCGATCGGCTCGATGAGCCATCCCAGCATCGGCGGAAAGCGGCGGCTCAATCCGATCGTCTCCATGTCGACGATGACGCCGTCGGGAACGGCGGCGAAGAGCGACGTCGTGTGCGCGCCCCACAGGTAGCCGCGGTCCTTCCCCGGCGGCCGCAGCCGCTCGTCAGCGCTGCCGGCGTCGTCGACCTCGCGGATTTCTTCGCTGGCCGAGAACGACACCACGCGCTGCGGTGACAGCCGGACGAACTCGATGCGCGAGCGCACTTGCAGCACGGCGCTGACGCCCCCGCCGCCGCCTTTGACGCGCAGCAGCGCGCGATAAGTGTCGCCCTGGTGGTCAAGCAGCTGCGACGCGACCACGGATTTGTAGATCGACTGATAGGACGCGTAGTCCTGGCTCCGCTCGACCGCGCGTTCGAGGGTGACGCCGCGGATCAGGATCGCGGCGCGCCAGTTATGGACGAGGCCATCGGGGACGTCGATGATGCCGTCCTGGCGTGCCGGCGTCGCGCGGACGCTGCCGTCCCCCGGCGCGCGCGGATCCGTGGTGCGCGCCCGTTCGAGGAAGGCCCGTTGCGCGTCGGCGACGTATCGTTCGTAGGCCTGTCGCGTGCGCTCCTGCAGCTCCGACGCCGCAGCGGCAGACGGCACCAGCAGCGTCGCCAGACCGAAGCCAAGGGCTGCAACCCGCCGCGGCGAGCGATTCCGCATCCTTGAAGCATGTGCAAGGCAAGTATTTGCGGTGATGGCGGCTTTTGTCGTACGATTGGGGTTCTTCTCCACGCGAGAAGTCCTGCCAGATTCCTCGGTAGCTCAATGGCAGAGCATCCGGCTGTTAACCGGAGGGTTGCTGGTTCGAGTCCAGCCCGAGGAGCCAGACTTCG
>CAZBYY010000506.1:0-1879 GCA_964495855.1 uncultured Acidobacterium sp.
ACGCGCTGTGGCCGCTCGGCGTGCGCAACATCCAGATGCCGGCCACGCCGCAGCGGGTTTGGCAGGCCATATGTCAGGCAAGGGGATAGCGGAGGTCCATTGAAGCGGCGCCTGTTCGGATGGATCGCGGCGGTCATTGGAATCGCCCTGTCGCTGGGTGCCGTCGAGCTCATGGCGATCACCTGGCTGTACATCGAAGATGGCCGCTACACGCCGGCAGCCGAGCTGTTCCAGCGCACCCAGAACACCTTCGTACGCGACATGACCAAGGGGTCGAGCTGCCGATATATCGACACGCTCTATCCGCATCCCTATCTCGCCTTCGTACATCACGCCAACCCGCCCTGCGGGCTGAGGAACCTCAACAACATCGGCTTGCTGAATGACGACTATCCGACCGAGAGGCGCAAGGACCGGTTCACAATTCTTCTGACCGGCGGCTCGATCGCCTCGCAGCTTGCCCAGATGTCGGACGGCGATGCGCCACGCTTCCTGGAACTGGAGCTTAACGCCAACTTCGTCAGTCCCAATGGCAAGCCGTTTCTGGTGCTGAACGGCGGCGACGGTGCCTGGAAGGAACCGCAGCCCTTCATTTTGTTCGCGCCCAACGCCCAGGCAGTCGACGCCGTGATCACCGTCGGCGGCATGAACGAATTCTACATGTTTCGCAATTTCGTCACCGAGCGGCTGGAGCGGCCTGTCAGCAACTTCCTCGAGGTCAATCCGCTGGTCGCCGACGAGAATTTCGGCGACGCCGCGATCGGCTGGGTGATGGGGCGCATAGCGGGCGCAGTGGCACTCAACCCGGTGATGGGCAGCAGTCACGCCGTCTACATGATCGTGCGCGGCGTCGAGGCCATCGCCAAGGGCAAGGGCGGATTGAAGTCGAACAAACGCACGACGCTCGACAGCATCTTCGCCCTGCCGGAGGACATGAGAGGTGACGGCGAGAAGATCTTCGCGTTGCAGCTCTCGCTCTACCAGAAATATCAGCGGGCCATCGAAGCGGTGGCGCGCGACAACGGTGTACGGGCGGCCTATTTTTTCCACGCTGTGCCGGCCTGGGGGAAGGAACTTACCCCGGAGGAAAAGGCGGTCGCGGGGGATTTGTCCTATGGGCCGCTCTATCGCCGGATGGTCGAGGCAATGATGACCCAGCGGGCGCGTGGAATGGCAGTCTACGATCTCGGCGACCTTCTGGCGGGGGTCAAGGAGTCGATCTACGCCGACGATGCGCATTTTCGCTATGGGCCCGACGCCGACAGCGTGGGCTACCGGCTGATGGCCAAGCGCGTGGCGGCGAACGTTGCGGAAGCCTGGCAACTGGAACGCAAGAGCAAATAATGACGGATGCCGGCCGGCATCGACGCCGGAGCCGATGAATGCAATGATGGAACGAACTAGGATCGGGTAATGAAGCGGCGAATTTTCGGTTGGATCACGACGCTGATCGGTGTGGTTCTGGCGCTTGCGGCGGTCGAGCTTACGGCGATCGTCTGGCTGTTCATCGAGGATGGACGCTATACGGCCGCGACCGAACTCTTTCAGCGTACGCAGAACACGTACGTTCGCGACCTGACGCGCAACAACAAGTGCCGCTACGTCGACACGCTTTATCCACATCCCTATCTTGCCTTCGTCCACCACGGCAACCCGCCGTGCGGCATCACGAACGTCAACAACATCGGCCTTCTCAACGCCGACTTCCCGACGATCAAGCCCGCCGACAAGTACGTCGTCCTGGTGACCGGCGGCTCGGTCGCTTCGCAGCTGGTGCAGAATTGGGAAGCACCGGCCAAGCGCTATCTCGAGGACGAACTGAACCAACGCTTCGTCAGCCCCAACGGCAAGCCATTCCTGGTTCTGAACGGCGGCGACG
>CAZBYY010000507.1:0-1866 GCA_964495855.1 uncultured Acidobacterium sp.
AGGTGTCGTTTCCATTCCTCACGCTCGCGCAACTCGGCGCGATCGATCAGCGCCAAGGCGACGCCAACGGTGAGCGCGCTCGAGCTGCTGAGCCCCGACGCGCGCGGCAGATCGCTCGCGATCGCGATGTTGATGCCGAGCGCGCATCCGGGAAAGTTCAACCACAGGCGGCGCGCGACGACGTGCACGTAGCGCTGGAGTCCGCGGTAGTGCGCCGGCGCTTCCTGTGAAGGATCGACTTCGACGACTTGTCCATCACACACGTCGGCCACGCGCACGATGGTGTCGGTTCGCCGCCGTGCCTCGAGCGCGATGCCCCGCGGGACCGCAGCGAGCAGTGAATGTCCTCCGGCGTAATCGGTGTGCTTGCCGAAGATCTCGATGCGGCCGGGCGTGAACCGCCGCCATTCCGCGCGCCCGTCCAAAATGCGCGGCGAACTCGCTGCGAGCTGTTTGAACAGCGCCGCTCGCGACGCCGCATCCTCCGGGGCCATGCCCAGCGCCTCGAAATGTCCCGCGATCGTATCGGCTGTGTTCATGGATGGGCCTCCACACCGCTGAGCCGTTCGGAGACGAGCGCGACGTCGGCGCGCCTCGAGAGGTCGAGCACCGCGCCTCGCGCGCGAAAGGTCTTGAACCTGACGCCGCGGCTGATCGCGAGCGCCACCGCTTCCGGCAACTCGTATTCGCCCCGCGCGGACAGCGGCACGTCACGACACGCATCGAAGATCCGATGATCGAATCGCCACACGTTCATGCTGATGAGCGCCTGCGGGCCGGCGGCGTCGTAATAGGCCTGGCCCGGTTTTTCGACGATGCGCGTGAGATAGTCCTGCTGATCGACTTCGAGCGCCGCAAACGCGGCGACGCGATCGGCAGGGAAGCCGCTGTCGCGGACGAGCGTGTCACGTTCGTACGCCGGCAACCCGGGGCCGTCCAACGCCGCCAGCTGCGCGAGCACGGGCGCCGGATACAAGTTGTCCGAGTTGAGGACGAGAAACGGATCGCGACCGGCGTAGGCCTCCGCGCTGAGGACCGCGTGCGCGGTGCCGTCCGCGATGGGTTGCACGGCATAGTGCACCTGCAGCCGTGATGGGCGTCCGGCGCCGTCGTAGTACGTTTGGATCGCACGATGGTCGGGTGCCACGACGAAGCACACGCTCGTGCAACCCGCATCGGCAAGCGCGCTCAGCACGTAGTCGAGAAATGGTCGCGTCATGCCCGAACCGATCGGCATCATCCCCTTGGCTCCGGCCGCGGCCGCCGCGGCCTGGTCGGCGGTCAGCGCGGCGCCGCCGCCTTCCTGTTTCATGCGGCTCCCCATGCCGCGAGCCAGCAGGACGCTCTTCATCTGAATCAATGCTACAGTGCGCCGCGTATGAAAAAGCTCTGCCTTGGCCTGACTGTTTTCACCGTCGCGTCTGCTGTGCTGCTCGCGCAGGCCGCGCCGCAGCCAACACCTCAAGCGCGACCGCAGGGACAACAACCGGCGTCGGCCGATCCGTACGCCAATAACCCGAACCCTGGCCAATCGACGTTTCCGCTCGCCGCGCCCGCAGGACGCGATAGCGGTGCGCGTCAGGCCGCACCGGCGGGGGCCGAGAATCAGGGCGCGTTCGACCCGGCGACGTGGAAGTACGGAAGCGCCTTCAACGCACCGGCGGGATCGAAGATCTGGAATCCCGTCAAACTGAAATTGCAGCAGGGCGGCAAAGTGACGGGCGGGACTTTGTTCTCGGCCACCGATGCGGCGACGTATTGCGCGATGGCGAACGCCGGCTACGACTTCATCTGGACCGAGATGCAGCACGACCAGAAGGAGTGGCAGCAGGTGGCGCGCATGTGGCGCACGTGCCCGACGGCGAA
>CAZBYY010000508.1:0-1865 GCA_964495855.1 uncultured Acidobacterium sp.
GAGTACAAGCGCGTGCTCGCCGAGGTCGGCTGTTGCCTGATCTCCCAGACCGAGACGATCGCGCCGGCCGACAAGAAACTCTACGCGCTGCGCGATGTCACGGCGACGATCGAAAGCCTGCCGCTGATTGCCGCCTCGGTGATGAGCAAGAAACTGGCCGAGGGCAGCAACGCGCTCGTGCTCGACGTGAAGTGCGGCCGCGGCGCCTTCATGCAGCGCCCGGCCGACGCGCGCGCGCTCGCGCGGGCGATGGTGACGATCGGTACGGCGTCGGGCCTGCGCACCGAAGCCTTCATCACGCGCATGGATACGCCGCTTGGCCGCGCCGTCGGCAATTCGGTCGAAATCGCCGAATGCATCGAGTTGCTCGGCGGACAGGGGCCGCAGGATCTCGCGCACGAGATCGAAACGATCGCGTCGCGCATGATCGTGCTCGCCGGCAAGGCCGCCAATGAGGCCGAGGCCGCCGGGAAGGTGAAGCACGCGATTGGCTCCGGTGCCGCCCGTGAGAAGCTGAAGCAGATGATCACGTGGCAGGGCGGGGATGCGTCGGTTGTGGATGATCCCGGCCGATTGCCGCAGGCACGCCACGCGCATTTCGTCACGGCGCAGAAGTCCGGGTTCCTGCAGTCGCTCGATGCGTTGCTCGTCGGCCGCACCGCCGTCGCGCTGGGCGCCGGGCGTGACAAGAAGAGCGACGCGGTCGATCTCTCGGCCGGCATCCTCCTTCACAAGAAGCCCGGAGAAGCCGTCGCCGCCGGCGAGCCGATCATGGAATTGCGCTACAACGACGACGCGCGCCTGTCGGGCGCGCTGCACCTCGCGCAACAGGCCGCCGTCATCGGCGACCGCGCCCCTGCGGACGTGCCGCAGATGATTGGGTGGGTGCACGACAGCGGCGAACAGATGTTCGTGGCACTCTAGGCACCTTTGCACCGTAGGCACCCTGAGGCACCTTTAGGCACCTTACTTATGGATATTCTGACCCGCCTTCAACCACTGATCGGTCTTGCCGGCATTCTCGGCCTCGCCTATGCGCTCTCGACGAATCGCCGCGCCATCAGCTACCGCGTCGTCGGCTGGGGACTCGGACTTCAGGTCCTCTTCGCCTTGATCGTGGTGAAGACGGACGTCGGCATCCAGGCGTTCTCGTTCCTCGGTGACCGCATCCAGCGGCTGCTCGCGTATTCGGTTGAGGGGTCGCGCTTCGTCTTCGGCCCGCTCGGCGACGTGGCGATCTGGTCGCGCGCGATGAATACCGTGTTCGGCCAGGAAGGCGGGCAGTACGCGGTGGTGTTCGCGTTCCAGATCCTGCCGACCATCATCTTCATCGCGGCCTTGTTTGCGATCCTCTACTTCGTCGGCGTGATGCAAATCATCGTTCGCGCCTTCGCCGTCGTGATGAACAAGGTGATGGGCGCAAGCGGCGCCGAGTCGCTGAACGTCGCGGCGAGCATCTTCATGGGCCAGACCGAAGCCCCGCTCACGATCCGGCCGTTCCTGCCGCGCATGACGCAGTCGGAATTGATGACGGTGATGACGTCGGGCATGGCGCACATCTCGGGCGGCATCATGGCAGCCTACATCGCGTTCGGCATCGAGGCGAAACACCTGCTGACCGCGGTGATCATGACCGCGCCCGGCACGCTGATGATGGCGAAGATGTTCGTCCCGGAAACCGAGACGCCGGAAACGCGCGGCACCGTCACGCTCCAGATCGAGAAGACCGACGTCAACATCATCGACGCCGCCGGCCGCGGCACCGCCGAAGGGTTGCATCTGGCGCTCAACGTCGGCGCTATGCTGATCTCGTTTTTCGCGCTCATCTCGCTGGTTAACGGCATCCTCGGCACCGTCGGCCTGTC
>CAZBYY010000509.1:0-1862 GCA_964495855.1 uncultured Acidobacterium sp.
GTCCCGACCGATACTCCACGACCGACGAAAACCAACACCGGGACGCCGACGGCGACGGCGACAGCCACGTCGACGGTGACGCAGACCCCGACGCGTACGCCGAGTCCGACCAAAACCCGGACTTCGACGCCCACTGCAACCGCATCGTCCACCGGGACCGCGACGTCGATGCATTCGAGGAGTTGGGCTTGAAGGTGATCCGCCCCTGACCGGTAAGATGTCGGTGACGATGCGCACGCGCGCCGACCTGCGACGGTTCGCCGTCACTCGCAGCCTGCATCCACCGACCACGCTGATCGCCGCGCTCGAGCGCGCGGGATTCGTCCAGGCCGATCCGATCCGCGCCCCGGCGCGCGCGCAAGACCTGACGCTGCGACCGCGCGTCGAAGGGTATCGTGCCGGCGACCTCGAGCGCCTCTACCAGCAGCTCTCCATCGAGGAAGACTTCTTCATCAACTACGGACTCGTGACGCGCCGCTTGCAGCGCCTGATGCATCCGCGGTCGTCGGTCTCACCAACGGCCTCGAACAAGCGGGCCCGCGCGATCCTCGAATTCATTCGCGAACGCGGCACCGTGCATCCGCGCGACGTCGATGCGCATTTCGAACACGGCACCGTCACCAACTACTGGGGCGGCTCCTCGAGCGCGACGACGCACTTGATGGAGGCGATGCATTACAAAGGGATGCTGCGCGTGTGCCGGCGCGAGAACGGCATCCGCATCTACGCCGTTCAACAGCACGGTGATCCGGCCGCGAACGTCGCCGAACGGCGCGCCCGCATCGATGCGCTCGTCGACGCGCTGGTTGATCTCTACGCGCCAATCCCTTCCGCGAGTGTCGCCTTCATCGTCGGCCGTCTCCGTTACGCTGTGCCGCAGTGGCAGTCGGAGATTCGCGCGGCGATCACCCGAGCCAAGCAACGCCTGTCGAGCGCGTCGATCGACGGCCACACCTGGTACTGGCCGGCGGCGGAGCAGATCGACGATCGAGAGCCTGAAGGCGTGAGGTTGCTCGCGCCGTTCGATCGGGTCGTCTGGGATCGGCGGCGGTTCGAGATGCTGTGGAACTGGGCGTATCGATTCGAGGCCTACACGCCCGCGCACAAGCGCAAGCACGGCTACTACGCGTTGCCGCTGCTCTGGCGCGACGGCGTGATCGGCTGGGCGAATGTGTCGATGACCGAGGGACGTCTCGACGTCGACACGGGTTACATCAGCGGCCGCGCGCCACGCGACCGCGGGTTCAGGCAGGCACTCGATGCTGAACTGGCCGCGATGCTGATGTTCCTGTCGCCGCGATCTGCCCGGCAATCACCGACGCCAGCGACGCCGAGCCGTTGAGGCACGGCACGAACTGTACTTTGAGTCCCGGCTGCGCTTCGGCGAACATGCGGCCTTCGAGCTGGCTCTCGGCGTTGTCGGCAAGAAATCCGTACGGGTAATACACGACGTCCCTGAATCCCGCCTCGCTGACACGTTTGAGCGTCTCCTCCATCGGCGGCTCGGTCCATTTGCCGCCGCGGCTGTGATTCAGCCACCCGTTTGTGACCACGGCAAAGTGTCTCGACAACCGCTGCTCAATCCGGCAGCGCAGGAGTTCGGTCGCCAGTAGTCCCGTTTCGATCGGCTTGGCCGGCTTCAGCAACGTGCCGTGCGCCGCAAGCACGAGCGCCGTCCGGCTGGTGTCGGCCTCGCCCAGGTGCGCGAGCACATGATCGGCGGAAATCTCCGCCAGGCACTCGACATCAATGGGCGGCAACACGACGATGTCATTGCGGCGCATTTGGCGGACCGTCGTCCGCGACAAGTCGTGCGTGAAGGCGGAATCGGCCGCGTACATCGGCGCCACGTAGGCCGGTTC
>CAZBYY010000510.1:0-1860 GCA_964495855.1 uncultured Acidobacterium sp.
CTGGCGCGAGATGCGGCGCGATCTGCTGCTTGAACAACTCCGGTTGTGCCAGGTCAGGCACGAGGATCATGATCACGTCCGCCCATGCGGCGGCCGCGGCCGGATCCATCGGCGCAAAGCCAGCCTGCGCGGCGGCCGTCCACCCGCGAGAGCCGGGACGCACGCCGACCCGGACATCCGCGCCGCTGTCTCTCAGGTTGAGCGCGTGCGCGTGGCCTTGCGACCCGAAGCCGATCACCGCGATCTTGCGGGACAGGATCGGGGAGAGGTCAACGTCTGCGTCGTGAATCATCTTCGCCACTGTCATTGCTCCTTTGCATCACTGGTAAAGTCTTCAACTGCGAGGACGCCGATCTGCTTTTCGAGCAGCGCGACGATGCGCGCCGCCGTCTTGTCCGAACTGTCGAACATGATCGTGGCCTGCACCGTTCCGCGATCGTGTGAGGCGACCGCGGTAAAGGCCTCGGCGCGGACACGCTGACGCCGCAAGACCGACGCGACGCGGTCGAGCGCATCGATCTCGTGCTCGTAACGCACGACGATGGTGCGCGGCCGCAGCTCTTCGCCGGGCGCGAGCGGACTCGGCGTCATGACGCGTCCGCCCCGGTTTCGACGAGCGCGTCAGGCCGCTTGATCATCTCGTGGAGCGCCGCGCCGGGCGTGACCATCGGATAGACGGTGTCTTCCTGCTGGACGCGGAAATCCATCACCACCGTGCCGGCGGATGCACGCGCGTGCCGCAGCGCGTCGGCCATCTCATCGCGCCGCGTGACGCGGATGCCGGGCAGGCCGTGCGCATCGGCGAGCTTGACGTAATCCGGCGACGACATCGGCGTCGCGGAGTAGCGGCGGTCGTGGAAGAACTGCTGCCACTGGCGCACCATCCCGAGGTAGCCGTTGTTGATGATCGCGATGTTGATCTTGACGTTTTCTTGCACGATCGTCTGCAACTCGGCCTGCGTCATCTGGAAGCCGCCGTCGCCGACGATCGCCCACACTTCGCGATCGGGACGCGCCAGCTTGGCGCCGATCGCCGCAGGCACGCCGAACCCCATTGTGCCGAGGCCGCCGGACGTAATGAACGTGCCGGGCTCCGACACCTTGTAATACTGTGCGGTCCACATCTGGTGCTGCCCCACATCGGTGGCGATGATCGCGCGGCCGTTGGTCGCCTTCCAGATGTCGTGAATCACGTGTGGCGCCAGCAGCCGGCCGTCATCCGGCAGGTCCTCGATGTCGCGCACCGTCGGTCCGCCCGCGAGCCCCTCGATGCGGTCGAGCCAGCGTTCGTGGCGGGCGGGCGCAACGAGCGGCAGAAGGTCGTTCAGCACGCGCGCGAGGTCCCCGGCGATGCCCACGTCGGCGCGGACGTTCTTGTGCAGCTCCGACGGGTCGATGTCGATGTGAATCTTCTTCGCGTGCGGCGCGTACGCCGACAGCTTGCCGGTGACGCGATCGTCGAAGCGCATGCCGAGCGCGATCAGCAGATCCGATTCCTGGATCGCCTCGTTGACCCAGGGTTCGCCGTGCATGCCCATCATGCCGAGATTCAGCGGGTGGTGCGCAGGGATCGCGCCGATGCCGAGCAGCGTCGTCGACACCGGGATGTCTGCGCGCTCGGCGAGTTCACGCAGCTGGTCGATTGCGCCGCTCTTGAGGATGCCGTGGCCGGCGAGGATCACGGGCTTCTGCGAACGCGCGATCAATTCCGCTGCCCTGGCCAGCGCGGTGGCGCGCGACGGCGCGCGCACGCTCATCGTCGATGCGGTCTCAGCTTCCACGTGACCCGGGTGGAACTCCGTTTCTTCCTGCTGCGCGTTCTTGGTGATGTCGATCAGCACCGGTCCCGGGCGCCCGCTC
>CAZBYY010000511.1:0-1855 GCA_964495855.1 uncultured Acidobacterium sp.
CCAGCACCAAGATGGGCCTGCACGAGTGGGCCTACAGCAACGACTACCACCCGGTCCAGCGTCAGAAGATGAAGCACGTCGAGTTGAAGACGCGCTTCTCGAAAATGACGGTGGAGGTCGAAGAGGGCTTCACCGAGGAGCAGACGAAGAACGAGGTTGAGCGCTGCCTGAACTGCGACGTGCAAACGCACTTCAGCGATTCGCTGTGCATCGAGTGTGATGCCTGCATCGACATCTGCCCGACGGACTGCCTGACGATCATGCCGAACGCGGACTCGGAAGGCGAGCTGCGCGCTAAGACCCTCGCGCCGGCGATCAATCTCGACCAGCCGCTGTTCCATTCGCTGCCGCTGAAGCAGACCGGCCGCGTGATGGTGAAGGACGAAAACGTCTGCCTGCACTGCGGGCTGTGCGCCGAGCGCTGCCCGACGTACGCGTGGGACATGCGCAAGGCCGTCATCGAGCTGCCGCATGCAGGGACGGCGTTCATTCCGCTGGAGGCCGTAGGCCGATAATCGTAGGGGCGGGCTTCAGCCCGCCCTTCGCGGGCGCACTGACGTGCGCCCCTACGTTGTGAATCACATGAGCAGAGTCAACGACTTCGCATTCAAGATCGCCACCGCAAACGGCACAGGATCGGCCAGCGCCAACGGCCTGATCATGCAGGCGATCTTCCGCATGGGCGTGCCGGTAACGGGGAAGAACGTGTTTCCCTCGAACATCCAGGGCCTGCCGACGTGGTACGAGATCCGCGTCAACAAGCACGGCTACACCGCGCGCACGCCGCACTTCGACATGATGCTGGCGCTGAACGCGGCGACCTACGCCAAGGACGTCGCCGAAGTACGCCCGGGCGGGTATTTGTTCTACGACTCGACCTGGCCGCTGGACGATTCGCTGAAGCGCCCCGACATCACCTGCATCGGCGTGCCGCTCGCCGAGATGTGCAATGCCGCCTTCAAGGGCGTGCGCGAGCGCATCCTGATGAAGAACATCGCGTATGCCGGCGCGCTGGCGGCGCTGATCGGCATGGACACCGAGATCATCGCGGCGCTGACGAAAGAGAAGTACGCGGCCAAGAAGGCGCTGCTCGACTCGAACGAGAAGGCGATCGCGCTCGGCTACGACTACGCGAAGACACACTACGACTGCCCGCTGCCGATCCATCTCGAGAAGATGGATGCGACCAAGGACAGCATCCTGATCGACGGCAACACCGCCGCGGCGCTCGGCGCCGTCTACGCAGGCGCGACCGTCGGCGCGTGGTATCCGATCACGCCGGCGACGTCGGTGATGGAGGCGTTCAAGAGCTTCTGCATGAAGTTCCGCCGCGATCCGGAGACGAAGCAGAAGAAATTCGCCATCCTGCAGGCCGAAGACGAACTGGCCGCCCTCGGCATGGTGGTCGGTGCCTCGTGGGCGGGCGCGCGCGCGTTCACGCCGACCGCAGGTCCCGGCATCTCGCTGATGAACGAGTTCATCGGCCTGGCGTACTACACCGAGATCCCCGCCGTCATCGTCGACGTGCAGCGCACGGGTCCGTCCACCGGCATGCCGACGCGCACGCAGCAGGGCGACCTGATGGAGTGCGCCTACGCGTCGCACGGTGATACGCGGCACATCTGCCTGTACCCGAGCGATCCGAAAGAAGCGTTCGAGTTTGCCGCCAAGGCGTTCGATCTCGCCGAGCGCTTCCAGACGCCGACGTTCCTCGTCACCGACCTCGACATCGGCATGAACGACTGGATGGTGCCGAAGCTGCAGTGGGACGACAACTACAAGCCGGATCGCGGCAAGGTCTTGTCAGCCGAGGAGCTCGAGAAGGCCAAGAACTTCTGGCGCTATTACGACCATG
>CAZBYY010000512.1:0-1854 GCA_964495855.1 uncultured Acidobacterium sp.
CGGGAAGTTGGCGCTGGCGGCGATCGCGAAGGCGAGTCCCACCATGTACGCCACGTTCTGGCCTTTGAAGGCGATGCCGAGCACGATCGACAGCACCGCCAGCAGGATCGTGGCGGCGCGGGCGACGCGCAGTTGCTCCTTTTCGGCGGCGTGTCCGCCGCGGAAGACGTGCACGTAGATGTCGTGTGACAGCGTGGCGGCGCCCGCCAGCGTCAGGCCGGCAACGACGGCGAGAATCGTGGCGAAGGCGACCGCGGAGATGAAGCCGAGAAACGCCTGGCCGCCGACGGCTTCCGCCAGCAACGGCGCGGCCATGTTGCCGCCCGCATCGACGGCGCGGATCGCCTGCTGGCCGACGAGCAGCATCGAGCCGAAGCCGAGTACGAAGGTCAGCAGGTAGAAGGCGCCGATCGCGGCGGTCGCGTAGGCCACCGACACTCGCGCGGTGCGCGCATCGGGCACCGTGTAGAAACGCATCAGGATGTGCGGCAGGCCGGCCGTACCGAACATCAGCGCCAGGCCCAGCGAGATGCCGTCGACCGGATCGGAGACGAAGCGGCCGGGTCCGAGCACAGCGGCGCCGTATTGGTTCGACGCGGCGGCAAACAGGGCCAGCGGGTTGAACGAGAATCGCGCCAGCACCAGCAGTGCGAGCATGAACGCACCGGTGAGCAGCAGCACCGCCTTCACGATCTGCACCCACGTCGTCGCGATCATGCCTCCGAACAGCACGTAGGCCAGCATCACCGCGCCGACGATGACCACCGCGGTTTCGTAGTTCAGGCCGAACAGCAGCCGAATCAGGTTGCCGGCCCCGACCATTTGGGCGATCAGGTAGAACGCCACCACGGCGAGGCTGCCGGCCGCGGCGGCGACACGCACAGGGGCCTGCCGCAAGCGGAACGCGACGACGTCCGTGAAGGTGAACTTGCCGAGATTGCGGAGCGGCTCGGCGATCAGGCAGACCACGACCGGCCAGCCGACGAGAAAGCCGATCGAGTAGATCAGACCGTCGAAGCCGGACAACGCAACCAGTCCGGCGATGCCGAGGAAGCTCGCGGCGCTCATGTAATCGCCGGCGAGCGCGAGGCCGTTCTGCAACGCGGTGATCGATCGACCGGCGGCGTAGAACGCCTCGGTGCTGCGCGTGCGGCGCGCCGCGAACCACGTGATACCGAGCGACAGCGCGATGAACACGCCGAAGAACGCCATCGCGACAAGGTTGGGCTGCAGGGTCTGCATTACCGGCCCGCCTGTCGCGCGCGCCGCACGGCCGCAACGGTATGGTCGTAGTGCGTGTTGGTCCAGCGCACGTAGATGAGGATCAGCGTCCACGCGAGCACGATCAACAGCACGCCGAGCAGGATGCCAAGGCTGAGGCCCGGCACCAGCACCGCGCCCAGCAGCGGCTTATTGAAGGCGATGAGCAGGATGAAGCCGACGTAGGCGGCCGTCATGATCGCCGTGAGCAGCACGGCCAGTTTCCAGCGGGTGGCCGCGACGCGCGTCAGGTGCAGCTGTTCGCTCATGAGCGCAGATGATAACTGACCTGGCCGGCCCACAAAGAAAAAGGGCCGGCTCCTATCGAAGCCGGCCCTTCGTGTTGCTGAGGCCTGATGCCTGAAGCCCGATGCCTAGTGCGTCACTTCTTCTGCCTTGGCTTTCTTCAAGCCCTGGATCTGAATCACCGGGGCGGCGGGCGCTTCCTTCAGGACTTGCTGGCGATAGAGGCGCTCCATCTCTTCGTGCTTGCGGAGTTCCTCGGGCGGCATGTCCATCTTCTGGCGCGCCATGATCTTCTCGTCGCGCGCGTTCTTGGCGATGCCCAGCGCGTCGAGGTCGGTCTGCGCGCCC
>CAZBYY010000513.1:0-1853 GCA_964495855.1 uncultured Acidobacterium sp.
GTCGGGATGGAAGCCGGTCACGCCCCCCGCGCCCAAGTCGGTCGTCACGCTCAAGCAGGAGACGATCGAAGCGATTCGCGACGGCCTCTGGATGGTCGTCAACGGCACCGGCACCGGCGGCCGCGCCAAGATGGCCGGCTACGACATCTCCGGCAAGACCGGCACGGCGCAGGTCATTTCGAACGAAGGCGCCAAGGCCGCGAAGGGCAAGGGCACCGACAAGGACCTGCGTGACAACGGCTGGTTCGTGTTCTTTGCGCCGCGCGACAATCCGCAGATCGCCGGCGCGGTGATGGTGGAGCACGGCGGCCACGGCGGCGTGACGGCGGCGCCGATTGCGCGGCACGTGCTCGATACGTTCTTTGCGAAGAGCGAGGGGCGGCCGTTGCCCGCGCCACCGGTCAAAGTCGGTGACACGATCGGGCCTGCGCCGGTGCCGAAGCCGGCCGGCGCCGTCGCGACTGCGGGCGCGGGTGGAGGCACGCAGTAATGTTCGAGCGGCGCCTCTATCATCACGTCGACTGGATCCTGATCGGCGCGGTCTTGGCCATTTGCGCGATCGGGCTGATGATGATCTACAGCACGACCGGCGGCGCAGGCCGCATCTACTGGACCCAGGTCTACGCGCTTGGCCTCGGGTTGGTGGGCATGGCGATCGCCGTCACGATCGACTACCGCTCGCTCGCCGACAAGTCGCACTTCATCTACCTGGCGATGATGGTCCTGCTCGTCGCCGTGCTCTTCATCGGCTCGGTGCGCGGCGGATCGCGGCGCTGGATCGACCTCGGGTTCTTCAACCTGCAGCCGTCGGAGTTTGCGAAGGCGGTCCTCGCGCTGATGCTCGCAAAGATGCTCGGCGAGGAACGCCGGCCCGCGCTGGGCACTACCGACCTGTTCATCGCCGGCGTGCTCACGCTGGTGCCGTTTGTCATCATCCTCCGTCAACCCGACCTGGGCACGGCTGCGACGCTGCTGCCGATCATGCTGGTGATCGCTTATGTCGCGGGCATGCCGATGAAGTACGTCTACATCGGCATTGTCGTCGCCGTGCTGGCGGCGCCGGTCGCCTACAAATTCGCGCTGAAGGACTACCAGCGCGAACGCATTTCCACCTTCCTCGATCCGACGTCTGACCCCAAGGGCGCCGGGTACCAGCAAATCCAGGCCCGCATCACCGTCGGCTCCGGCGGGGCGTGGGGCAAAGGCTTCATGGGCGGGACGCAAGGCCAGTTGCGGTTCCTGCCCGTCGCGCACAACGACTTCATCTTCTCGGTGCTCGCCGAGGAGCAGGGGTTGGTCGGGGTGCTCGTCGTGCTCGGGCTCTACCTGTTCGTCATCATGCGCGCGCTCGATGCGGCCCGGCTGGCCAAGGATCGACTCGGCGCGTATTTAGTGCTGGGCGTGCTCGCGTCGTTCACGTTCCAGGTCATCTACAACATCACCATGTCGGCGGGTCTGGCGCCGGTCAAGGGGCTCACGCTGCCGCTCATGAGTTACGGCGGCTCCTCGATGATCGCCACCCTGGTCAGTTTCGGGCTCATTCTCAACGTCAGAATGCGCCGCTTCACGAACTAACCATGTCGTTGCCACGTCCCGCCCGGAGTATCTGCCATGAACAAGGAGATGATCATCTCCTCCAACGGCCACGAAACACGCGTGGCCATTCTCGAAGACGATCAATTAGCTGAGCTCTTCGTCGAGCGCGAACAGAACCGCGGCGTCGTCGGCAACGTCGCGCCGACTCCTGGGGTCCATGGGTTTGCCATCGCCCCGGATCTCGGCCTCGGGTTCGTCAGCATCGGCGGTGAGGCGAAGGCGGGTATCGTCGACCTGAAGACCCTGCAAGTCACGTC
>CAZBYY010000514.1:0-1827 GCA_964495855.1 uncultured Acidobacterium sp.
TTGTTCTGCTCGCGGCGATGCCGCTGCAATTTGTGAAGTTCAGCCGCGACTACTTCGGCGATTACGCGGAGCGCTCCCGCGACCGGTTCGACCGCACGAACAGCGCGCAGCTCAATCAGCAGTTGCTCGCGGCAGCCGACGGCGAGCCGGGGGGCCTGATCTACTTTGACGGCAACACCGACGGGCGGGCCTCGCGCTGGTTGTTTTTCCTGAACACGCAGGGCCGGACCGACGTCTGGAAACGGACGCGCTACGTCGACGCGGCGCGGCCGGATGACGTACCGCCTGGCAGCGTCCGGGTGTTCGCGGGTCCTTCCGGACCGATCGTCCAGCGGCGCACGATCGACCACGCGTGGATCACCCCGTAGGCCTGCAACGCGGCGGCGCACGGCAGCATCAAGATCAACCGTGCCGGCACCAGCGGCTGTCCCGCAAGCGCGCCTGCCAGCGGAACCGCGAAGAGGCCGCCGATCGACGCGACGACGAACGCCGGACGCGGCTGATCGCGCTCCGGCCACATCGCGACGGCGATCAGCGGTAGCGCCGGCGGATACAGCACGCTCCCGGAGAAGAACACGAACGACGGATCGAGGTAGGACCAGTAGGTCCCGGTGCGTGACGTCAGGCTCACCCAGCTCACGATCTCGCGCAGGCCCTGAAGCGGGTTGAATCGCGTCGCATCGTACAAGCCGTGGGTCATCGCGGGCGACTCGATCATCTCGGGATGGATCGCAAGCTCGATGATCTGCGGCAGGATCGCCGCGGCAAACGCTGCGGCCGATACCGAAAGCATCTTCAGTGCGTCGGCCTGCGATCGCCCGCGTGCCGCGGTCAAGACGCCGATGACGAGCAGCACGGGACCGGCCACGATCGCCGCGTCGTGCACATCCGCCGCGACCCCAAGCAACATGGCCGCCGCCGCGACCGCGATGAGACGGCGCGCGCCGACGGCGTACTCAATGGCGATCAGCCACGCCGCCACGAACGGCACCGCGCGCATCGCCGGCGCAGCGAGGTTGTGAAGGAAAAGCGGCGTCGCCACCATCGCCACGACGGCGAGGACCGCGGCGAGTGGTGTCATCGCCGCATCAACGGGCGAACGCGGGCCACGACAGATCGCGATCGGAGATCACGGCCGGTGGAAACGGCCAGTCGATCTTGAACGCCGGATCGTCGAAGCGCACGCCCGATTCGGCCGCAGGCACCCACGGCGACGACGCGTGGTAGTAGGCCTCGGTGTCGTCGACGAGCGTGATGTAGCCGTGCGCAATGCCTTCCGGCATGTAGAACATCCGGCGGTTGTCTGCCGTCAGCTCAACGGCATCCCACTGCTTGAAGGTCGGGGAGTCCGGACGCAGGTCGACGATCACGTCGAGCAACGCTCCGCGAGTGGCGCGAATGATCTTGGCCTGCGCGTGGGGCGCGTGCTGGAAGTGCATCCCGCGCAACGTGCCTTTCTTCGCATTGAACGCGATGTTGCACTGGGCCAGGGCCGGATTCATGCCGCGCTCGCTCAATTCGTTCGGCAGCCAGGTCATCGCAAAGAACCCGCGCTTGTCTTCGATGCGCGTGATGTCGATGATCCAGGCACCCTTGATGCGGCTCTCGGTATAAATCACGACGCGACAACCATCCGTTCACGCCTTGCCATCACCACCAGGCCGCCGGCGGTGAGCAGCGTCAGGGCCGCGCCGCCGGTCAGCGCGCGAATGTACGGGGCATCATCGCGGTAGGCCAGTTGGCCCACGGTGCCATCGAGCGCGATTGGATGCGTGGTGCGCAGTGTTTCCGTGACGCGCCACACGCGCACGCCTCCGGACAGGTCGA
>CAZBYY010000515.1:0-1822 GCA_964495855.1 uncultured Acidobacterium sp.
GTGAGTCCGTCTCCGAAGGGTGAGAGCCGCGGCTATCTCGCCGCGGGCGGGCCGGGATACTTGTCAGCGCTCGATCGCTAGTCGCGAAGCGTCCGGAACAGGCTCAGCGCCGATGCGATCGTCGTCAGGCGCAGCACGAGCCGGGCAAAGACGAAGCCCTGCCCGAGTGCCACCCCGCGCCAGCCGCCGACTCTGCTGGCGCCGACTGTATCGACAATGCCGTAAGCCAGGAATGCAAGCGCAAAGACGAGGCCGGTGATGCCGTAGAGCGCAATGACGTGGCCTCGATGACGATTGATGAAGCGTGCCGCAACCGCCGCGCCGTCTTTCAACCGCTGCGTGCCACCGGCCACCAGGGCGATCCTCGTGTAGTCCGCCAGCAAGCCGATCACCGCCACCGGGATCCAGAACACGGCATAAAACACCACTCGGATCGCAAACGCCACCGGTTCGCTGACATCGCGCGAAACGACGGACGGGTAGATCACGTCGAGCAGCAATGGGTGCCACGTCGCGTAGAGCACCAGTTGCGCCACCGCCGCGAGCGTGCTGATCAGCAGGAAGCTCGGCAACGTCGTTGTGCCGGCGACGAGGGCCCGGCTGAGGGGCACCGCGTTCGGGGTGCTGAAACGCTGCAGGGCAACCCCCCATAGGTACGCCCACACCAATACGCCGATCAGCGCGGGAAGCGCGAGGATCAATGGGCGACGGGTGCCATCGAGCAACGAACTGAGATTGTCGAGCGGAGCGGCGAATCCGATTACGGTGGGCGTGAACGTGGCGGCGAGTCCGGTCGCCTGGGCGTGGAACTCCGTCCACCAATCCGCGTCGATTTCTGTCGCGCCGGTGTCGATTGCCGGTTGGTGCGCAAGCGCCGCGTCGAGCTCTCCGCGCAGCGCTACGCCGAATGGCACTGCAGCGACCACCGTGACGACCAGTACGGCGAGCACAAGGGCCGGCGCGCGCAGCACCTGTCCCAATCCGTCAATCCACGCCTTGACGCTCACCACTGGGTTGTTCCTCTCATGACATCGCCGATCCGGTCAACATCAAATCCTGCAGCCACACCAGCCAGCTGGTAACGCCTCGCAGCAACGCCGCCGGGGTGGGTCGTGGAGCGAGGAAACGGACATTGTTCGATGGGTCCTCATCGAGGAGCAGCACGTTGTCGGGGTCGACGGTGACCGAGGCGAGCGGCGACTGGCTGTCGTACTGAAGGTCGAGGCGATCGTCGCGGCCCTTCCAGCGGTCACGCAGTTCGGTCTCGTCTGCAAAGTGCAACGTGAACGACACCGGGAAGGCTGCGGCTCCGTATCGTCGCAGTGCCACGCGCACCAAGTGCTTTTCGCCGTCAGCGACGCTGTCGGCACGTTCAACTCCGTAGTCGTAGCGCACACCAGTACGAAACGCGCCGGCGAAAATGTCAGAGAGATTGCGTCCGCCCTGCTCGTTGAGGATCTCGAGCAGGGCCTCGGGGGTGCCGCCACCGGATGGGAACTTGCCGCGATACGCAATCAGCCCCTGCTGCAGCGCGGGCCAGCCGATGAAGCGCTCGAGGGTTTGCATCGCGGCCATGGCACGCATCGCCTCAGCGGAGCCGTGCAGCTCGGGATACCACACGCGGCGGCCTCGCGACGGCGAGCGGGGCGGCGACAACGGCAGCGATCGCACCGCGAGTGGCACGAAGCCGCCGAGATAGCGGCGCGACCAGTGCTGCCGCCCCTGCAGGATGGTGTCGATGGCACGAGCCGCCGAATACCGTGCCACGCCCTGCTCGAACGCGGTCGGCGACGGTGATGGCTGCCAATACTCCGCCGCAAGC
>CAZBYY010000516.1:0-1819 GCA_964495855.1 uncultured Acidobacterium sp.
GAGCGCTTGTGCCAGGCGATTCGCGACGTCAAGGATCGCGTCACCTACTGCTCGACCTGCAACAACATCACCGACGTCGATCCGTGCGACCTGTGCGGCGATGCTGGCCGCGATCATCGCCTGATCTGCGTCGTCGAAGAACCGCAGAACGTCAGCGTCGTCGATCGCGCCGGCGGCTACCGCGGCGTGTACCACGTATTGATGGGCGCGATCTCGCCGCTGCAAGGCGTCGGTCCCGACGACCTGAAGATCAAGGGCCTGCTCGCGCGCATCGCCGGCGGCGGCGTCGAGGAAGTCATCCTGGCCACCAATCCCACCGTCGAAGGTGAGGCGACCGCGATCTATCTCGCGCGGCTGCTGAAGCCGCTCGGCCTGCGGGTCACGCGCATCGCCACCGGCATCCCGGTCGGCAGCGACCTGGACTACGCAGACGACCTGACGGTGGGCAAGGCGCTCGACGGCCGCAGAGAAGTGTAGAATCGGCGTCGACCCTTCCGATGCTACCAGCGGCCTACCAGGCTCCCGCCGCCGTCATCCTGATTGCCGGTGGCTTTGTCTCCTGCTTCCTCGGCTACCGTCTTTTCAAGGTCGTCCTCGCGGTGTTCGGCTTCATCGTCGGCGCACTGGCGGCCAGTTCGGTGTTCGGCGCTGCGGATACGACGCCGATGGTGATTGCCGCCCTGGTCGGCGGTGTTGCCGGCGCGGCACTGTTGCTCGCGGCGTATTTCGTCGGCGTGGCGCTCGTCGGCGCCGCCATCGGCGCCTTGCTCGTCAATTTGATCTGGACGCAAATCGAAGGCGACCCACATCCCGCCGTGGTCATCCTGTTTTCCGTTGCCGGTGCGGTGCTCGCCACCTGGCTGCAGCGCTACGTGATCATTCTCGGCACCGCCTTCGCCGGGGCATGGACGATGATGGTCGGCGGATTGTCGTTGATGGGGGACAGCGGTCCGTTGAAGGCGGCGGCGGCCGGCGATATCTGGGTGGCGTATCCGCTCAATCCCGCGCCAGGCATGAAGTGGCTGCCGTGGGCGTGGTTCATCACCGGCGCGCTTGGCACGCTCGTGCAGATGCGATGGACCGGCGGCGATCGCGGCCGCGTCGGCAAGTCGAAAGCGAATAAGAAGAAGCCGGCGAAGGACGACTAGGGACTAGGGACTAGGGATTAGGGAAGCCGCGTCCAGTCCGCTCAGGTACGCGTCTTCGATTCGCGAGCCTTTGCACCAATCACCACACAAAATGACGCGCTCGTTGCGGATCGCGCCCGCGGCCAGTGGCGGATCCGCCACGGCGTAGCGCCAGCGATGCACCGTCGCGAAGAACGCGCGAGGCAGTCCTGCGGCGATCAGGTCTTCGAACGCCTCCATCAGGAATGCGCCGACATCATCAGGCCGATCGTCGATGCGGGCGGTACTCCACGCCGTTGATGCGTGGATCACCCACGTGTCGATCTTCCAGTTGCGTTTCGGCTTCGACGAGTTGCGGGCGATCCAGCTGATCGCGCTGCCGTTGACGAAGGCCGCATCGAATCTTGCCGCCACGCGTTCTTCGAAGGCGGCCATGACCGTCCAGCAGGGCCGCATGGTGATTGGCGGCGGCGTCAGGCCGATGGCACGTGCCTGCTCGGGCGGCATCGCGGCAATCACCTGATCGTGATCGACGAGCAGCGGCTCGATCGACTCGATTCGTGACTGGTAGCGCACGTCGAGTCCGTTCGCGAGCCATGAGGCGATCGCGCGCATGCCGGGCGCGCCGACGTAGCGCTGCGTCTCGGTCTCGAGGTCTTCCCAGCCTTCGCCGTCGAACGACACGATGCGGC
>CAZBYY010000517.1:0-1810 GCA_964495855.1 uncultured Acidobacterium sp.
GCCTGCCGCTCGATCTCGCGTATATCCCGCTCATCGAAAGCGCCTTCAAGCCGACGGCCTTGTCGAAGGCGAAAGCGCGTGGCGTATGGCAGTTCATGCGCGGCACCGCGCTCGAAAACGGCCTCAATGCCGACTGGTATCTCGACGAGCGCGCCGACCCGACCAAGGCCACGCAAGCCGCCGCCAAGTACCTGAAGACGCTCTACGGCATGTTCGAAGACTGGCACCTCGCGATGGCGTCGTATAACGGCGGGCCGGGCCGCGTGAAGAATGCCTTGACGCGCAGCCGCAAGATCGATTTCTGGCAGCTCAGCTCGAGCACGCGGTTCCTGCCGCGCGAGACACGCGACTACGTGCCGATGATTCTCGCCGCGATCCTGATCGCCAAGAACCCGGCGCAGTACGGCTTCGAGATCGCCCCGGTTGTCCCGACCGCCACCGAAACGGTCGTGGTCCCGCCCGCCCTGGACCTGCGGCGCGTCGCCGAATGGGCCGGTGTGCCGATGGACGACATCCAGGCGCTCAATCCCGAGTTCCGCCGGTGGACCACACCGGTGAAGAAGGGCGAGTACACGATCAAGGTGCCGGAAGGCACGGCGGAGAAAGTCCGGGCCGGTCTCGCCTCGGCCGAACCGTCACAGCTGAACGCGATGCAGACGCACACCGTCAAGCGTGGCGAGACGCTTGCGTCGATCGCGAAATCGCTCCAGGTGAGCCGCGCTGATCTGGCGGAGGCGAACTACTTGAAGGTCACCTCGCGCGTAGCAGTGGGATCGAAGCTGGTCATCCCGCGCATGCCGTCCGCGGCACTGCTGGCACGCGCCTCAGCCGGGGAATTACAGCATGCGGCTGAGACGATTGCCGCCGAGGTGTTGAAGGAAACGACGCCGCTCGCCAAGCCCGTCGCGCAGCGCCGCACCTACCAGGTGAAGCGCGGTGACACGCTCGCGATGATCGCCCGCAAGACCGGAACGACCATCGCGCAGCTGATGAACTGGAACAAGCTCCGCACCACGCGTGTGGCGGTGGGCACCCGGCTCATCATCCAGGCGCCGCGCATCGCCCGCCGCTAAGCGCTCGCCATCTTTCCGCCGCCGCTGCTGGCGCGCAGCGACTTGATCCCCTGCTCGATACGCTCGGCCACCTCGCGCTCGCGCTGCAACGCGCGCAGCGTGTTCTGCGCTTCCTGCACCATGAAGTCGAGGCGGGCCAGCTTCTCGCCCACGTGATCGATCACGGCGCGCTGCTCGCCCAGCATCTCGAGGTTGACGTTGATGTCGTCAAGCATGTTCGTGATCGCGTTGGCGCGGGTCTGGACCTCTTCGACCGTCTTGCGCCGCTGTTCGATGGCCGCGATCTTGGTGTCGGTGTCGTTCACGCGCGACAGCAGATCTTCCACCTTCTCGCGCAGCTCGGAGACGGCCGCCCGGTGATCGGTCACAAACTGCAGGTCCGCCTTGCTGCGGCTGCTGATCTTGTGCACGCTTTCGACTTCCGCCTTGACCGCCTGCACGAGCGCTTCGCGCTCGGCAATCGCCTTCATCTTCTGCTCGACGCCTTCCGTCGCTCGCGCCAGGTCGGTGAGCCGCTGCTCGAACGTCGAGATCTTCTTCTCCGAGAAGGCCAATTGCGTGCGCCGCTGCTCGAGCTGCTTCACCATGGTCTCGGCGCGCTTGAGCTGGTCTTCCGCGGCGTCGGTCTGCGTCACCGCGTCGCGCTGGCGTGCCTGGACGCGGCCGAGTGCGCTCAACAGCTCTTCCTTGATGGCCGCGGCGCGGCCGAGTTCGTCGCGGAGCGCCTTCGCCTGCTG
>CAZBYY010000518.1:0-1807 GCA_964495855.1 uncultured Acidobacterium sp.
GGAGAGCAGCGCCGCGGCCATCGCCGCGCCGACCGTCGACTGCCCCTGCCGCAGCAGCGGATGCATGTTGACGTCGAACGGCTCGGTGAACGGCGGCACGAAAATGCGCGCGCCGTTGCTGCCCTGCTGGTGCATGTCGTGCGTGATGATCGGCTTGTACTTGTTCTGGACGTATTCGATGTTCATGCGCGTTTCCTTCTGCGTGAACATGAACCAGTCGCGATTGTCATCGTGGCCGACGTACTTGTGGTACAGGTCCGGGTAGACGCGGTTGAACGGCGTGCCCTTCGTCTTGTACCAGTGATCGATCACCAGCACCTGGCCGTCGGGGTTCTGCGACGGCACCATCAAGACGACGCTGTTGTCGAGAATCTCCTTGACCTGCGCGTCGTTCGACGTCGCCAGCCGATGGACGATGTTGATGATCGCCTGGCCGTTGCTGACCTCGGTGGAATGGATCGTGGCGTAGATGAAATAGAACGGCTTGCCTTCCGCCGCCAGCTTCTCCGCCTCCGCTTCCGACAATCCGCGCGGATCGGCGAGGCGGCGGTTGATCTCGACGAGGCGATCGAACTTCGCCAGGTTCTCCGGCGAGCTGATTCTCAGCAACGGATAGCTATTGCCCATCGTCGTCTTGCCGAGCTCCTCGTACTTGACGCGACTGGTTTGCTTGGCGAGCAGCTGGAAGTAGTCGAGGATCTTCGGATAGCGGGCAAGCTCGCCATCGGCGCCGATCTTGAAGCCGAAGTATTGCTCGGGACTCGGAATCGTTTGCCCGCCCTGAGCGAGCGCTTCCGAGTCGAAGGGCCCGCTTTGCGCCGTCATCTGTCGGGGCGACAGGGTGAGAAGGGCGATGGCAATCACGATGAGTCGAAGGTGGGTGTTGCGCATGGGGTGAATTCTACTCTCAGGAGGTGATACGTTGTGGGCACCATGGTCTGGACGCTGGCCGCTCTCCATCCGCAGATTGTCCACTTCACGATCGTGCTGACGATCGTCGGCGCGCTGTTCCGCGTGGTGTCGCTGCTCGGGCGCCCGGCGTGGGTGAGTCCCGCGGCGACGGCGCTCATCCTGATGGCGGCCGTGTCATCGATTGTCTCGACGCGTTCCGGCACCGCGGCCCACGGGCCGGTCGAGCGCGTGCCTGGAGCACGAGCCGCGGTCCAGGAGCACGAGGAGTGGGGCGAGCGCACGCAAACGGCGCTGCTCATCCTCGGCGCGATTGAGCTCGTCGCGCTCGCCATGCGCCGATCACCCAAGGTCAAGATGGTGCATGGCGTCGCCGCGATCGGCGCGCTGATCTGCACCGGGTTCGTGTACGAGACCGGCGAACACGGCGGCAAGCTGGTGTACTCGTACGCTGGCGGCATCGGCATTCGCACGGGCGATCCGGCTGACGTCGAGCGCTTGCTGCTGACCGGTTACTACCAGCAGGCCATGGCCGACCGCAAGGCCGGCAAGGCCGATGCGGCCGCGCAGCTGATCTCGCAGGCCTCCGCGCGATTCGGATCCGATCCCGAGGTTCGACTGGTCGCCGCCGAATCGATGCTGCTCGATCAGAAGAACCCGAAGGCCGCCATCGATGCGCTCGCGGCATTGGATCCGCCGCCGCAACTGCGAATCCGCAAGGGCCTGTTGCAGGCCGACGCCTTCGAAGCGATGGGCCAGAAGGATGCGGCGATCGCGGTGCTGCAGGCGCTGGTGTCGCAGACGCCGAACGGGCGCGTGCAGCAGCGGATCGACAAGCTGAAAGCCGCGCGCTGAGAGGCCACGTTAACGGAAGTTAATAAACGCCTAATGTAGGGCT
>CAZBYY010000519.1:0-1799 GCA_964495855.1 uncultured Acidobacterium sp.
CGGCGAGCGCCGCCGCGCCGAGATCACGCGCGCGCTGGTGATGAATCCGCATTTCATGCTGCTCGACGAGCCGTTCGCCGGCATCGATCCGATTGCCGTGTCGGAGATCCAGAAGATCATCTTCCATCTGAAGGAACGCGGCATCGGCATCCTCATCACCGATCACAACGTCCTGCAGACCTTGAAGATCACCGACCGGGCCTACATCGTCACCGACGGGGCCATATTCCGCAGCGGGACCCCCGCCGAGCTTGCCGCCGACGAAGAGGTTCGGCGAATTTACCTCGGGACCGATTTCCGGCTGGACTAAGATTGGGACAGGCACATGGCGATCCAGCAGAAGCTGCAAGCGAAGCTCGCACAGAAGCTGATCCTTACTCCGTCGCTGCAGCAGGCCATCAAGCTGCTGCCGATGTCGACCTTGGAATTGGCCGACCTCCTGAATCAGGAGGTCGTTGAAAATCCGCTGCTCGAAGAAGTGCCCACCGAGGAACTCGCCGCCGTCGAACAGACGCCGCAGGAAAAAGAGGGCGCGGAAGACAAGACCAAGGAAAAGTCGGATCCCTGGGACGACGCCGATTACGAGTACTTCTTCGGGGATTACCTCGATGACGGCTACCGCCCGCGCGCGCCACAAGAGGTCAAGGAACTCCCGCCGATCGAGAACACGCTCTCGACCAGCTCGTCGCTGACCGATCACCTCGAGTGGCAGCTGTCGATGCAGACGCAGGACGAGACGATCCGCGAAATTGGCGAAGCGATCATCGGCAACCTCGATGACGATGGCTACCTGGTCGCGTCGGTCGATGAAATTGCGTCCATGGGGCCGTGGCCGGTCGACAAGGTCGAAGCCGCGCTGACGCTGGTGCAGGGCTTCGATCCGGTTGGCGTCGCCGCGCGTGACCTGCAGGAATGCCTCACCCTGCAGATCCGTCACCTGCACCTCGAAGGGACGCCGACAGAGAAGATCGTCACCGAGCATCTCCGCCTCCTGCACAACCACCAGATGCCGGAACTGGCACGCAAGCTCGGCTTGTCGATCGAAGAGCTGAAGCACCACGTCGAGATCATCCAGCACCTCGATCCGAAACCCGGCGGCCGCTTCAATCAGCAGCCGTCGCAGTACGTGATTCCGGACGTCTACATCATCAAGGTCGAGGATCAATACGTGGCGGTGCTGAACGAAGACGGCCTGCCGCAGTTGCGCATCAGCCCGACCTACCGCCGGCTGCTCGACAAAGGCGCCTCGGAAAACAGCGACGAAACGCGCGCCTACGTGAAGGACAAGTTCCGGTCCGCGCTGTGGCTGATCAAGTCGGTCGAGCAGCGGCAGAAGACGATTCACAAGGTCGCCACGTCGATCATCAACTTCCAGCGGGACTTCCTCGATCACGGCATCGAGCACCTGCGCCCGCTGGTGTTGCGCGACGTCGCCAACGACATCGGCATGCACGAATCCACCGTCAGCCGCGTCGTCACGAACAAGTACATGCACACGCCGCAGGGCGTGTTCGAGATGAAGTACTTCTTCCACAGCGGCATCAGCAGCTCGTACGGCGACGCCGTGTCGTCGGTGACCATCAAGAACCGCATCAAGAAGATCATCGAGGGCGAAGATCCCAAGAAGCCGCTCAGCGATTCGAAGATCGTCAGCATCCTGCAACGCGAGGGCCTGATGCTGGCCCGGCGCACGATTGCCAAGTATCGCGAAGAGCTGAAGATCCCGACCTCGAACCAGCGAAAAGTGCTCTTCTAGCTTGCCGCGCCACCGGCGCGGCGAAATAATGGTGTCATGATAC
>CAZBYY010000520.1:0-1773 GCA_964495855.1 uncultured Acidobacterium sp.
GCCTTCAGGGATGTGCACGTGGACGTCGAGCTTGCGGTTGAAGTCCTTCGGGATGCCGAATTCCTCCGCGCGCGCGCGGACGAAGCTCATCGCCGCCTGCGCCGACTCCTGCATCACGTCGCCGAGCTTGCCGGTCAGCATCAAGCGGCCGCGGCCGGGCATCAGCGTGCACTCGGTCACGAGGATTTCGCCGCCGACCTCGGTCCATGCCAGGCCCGTCGCGACGCCGATTTCGTTCTGCTCTTCGGCTGCGCTCGGGCGATAGCGCGGGACGCCGAGGTATTCGGTGACCTTTTCGGCGGTGATCGTTTCGAACGTCCCGGTACCCTCGACGACGACCTTGCGCGCGACCTTGCGGCAGACCGAGCTGATCTCGCGCTCGAGATTGCGGACGCCGGCTTCGCGCGTGTAGCGCTGGATCACCGCCTGCACCGCATCGTCGTTGAAGACGATGTTCTTCTCGGTCAGGCCGGCGCCTTCGATCGCCTTGGTGACGAGGAAGCGCTTGGCGATCTCGATCTTCTCCTGCTCGGTGTAGCCGGCCAGCTGCAGCACTTCCATGCGGTCGCGCAGCGCCTGCGGGATGGTGTGCAGGACGTTGGCCGTGCAGATGAACATCACGTTCGACAGGTCGTACTCGACGTCGAGGTAGTGATCGAGGAAGCTGTTGTTCTGCTCGGGGTCGAGCACTTCAAGCAACGCCGCCGACGGATCGCCGCGGAAGTCCATCGACATCTTGTCGATCTCGTCGAGCAGGAACACCGGGTTGAGCGTCGTGGCCTTCTTCATCATCTGGATGATCTGGCCGGGGAAGGCGCCGATGTAGGTGCGGCGATGGCCGCGGATCTCGGCCTCGTCACGCACGCCGCCGAGCGACAGGCGCACGAACTTGCGGTTCATCGCGCGCGCGATCGACTTGGCGAGCGAGGTCTTGCCGACGCCCGGGGGGCCGACGAACGTCAGGATCGTGGCCTTCGGCTTCTTGACGAGGGCGCGCACGGCGAGGAACTCGAGGATGCGATCCTTGATCTTCTCCAGCCCGTAGTGATCCTCGTTGAGGACGACCTCGGCGTTCTTGAGGTCGCGGTTCTCCTTGGACTTCTTGTGCCACGGCACCGCGATCAGCCAGTCGAGGTAGTTGCGCGACACGGTCGCTTCCGCCGACATCGGCGGCATCGCCTCGAGGCGCTTCAATTCCTGCAGCGCCTTCTCCTCGGTCTCCTTCGGCATCCGCGCCTGTTCGATCTTCTTCTTCAGATCCTCGGCTTCGTTGCCCTTGTCGTCCTTGCGGCCCAGTTCCTTCTGGATCGCCTTCATCTTCTCGTTGAGGTAGTACTCCTTCTGCGCCTTCTCCATCTGCTTCTTGACGCGAGACTGGATGCGGCGGTCGACCTGCAGCTTGTCGACTTCGGATTCGAGGATGCCGGCGATGCGATTGAGGCGCTCGAGCGGCGAGACGATTTCGAGCAGGTTCTGCTTCTCGTCGATGCCGACGAGCAGGTGCGCGGAGATCGTGTCGGCGAGCTTGCCGGGATCATCGACGCGCACGGCGGCGATCATCGCGTCGTAGTGCAGGTTGTTCGACAGCTTCACGTACTGCTCGAACAGCGTGACGACGCGGCTCATGGTCTGCTCGACGTCGCCGGCGGCGTCCTTCTGCCGCTGCAGCACCTTGACGACAACGCGATAGAAGCCCTTGTCTTCCTTCCACTCGATCACGCGCGCGCGATCGACGCCTTCGACCAGCACCTTGATGTTGCTGTCGGGCAGCTT
>CAZBYY010000521.1:0-1753 GCA_964495855.1 uncultured Acidobacterium sp.
TGTGCACGTGGACGTCGATGAAGCCGGGGAGCAGCGTCAGGTTGCCAAGATCAATCGTCGGCGTCCCGGACGTGCCGATGCCGGCGATCTTTCCGTCCCTGACCGTGACGATGGCGTTGGTCGTGACGCCGCCTTTGCCGTCGATCACCTGCCGCGCGCGGATGACCGCTGTGTTGCCTGCGGGCGCCTGTGCGCTGAGGGTGGCCAGTAACGCCGCGATGAATGCGAGGCTCGAGAGAATGCGCTTCATTTCTTCATGATCTCCGCGGCGCGATACAGCTCATCGGCCGACTGCAACGTGATGTTCTTCAATCGCTCCGGGTAATTCGCGGGGAGCGACTTCACGAACGCGCGAATGATGTCGGCGGCGTCCTTCGTTTGGTAGCCGCTGAACGTCGCATCCAGCCAGCGCTTCGGGAAGAAGATATCGCCCGTCTTCTGGATGTCCCAGAGCATGTCGAGGCTTGGTTGCAGGTACTTCTTCGACGCGCCGGCGCGCAGCGGGTGGTGCAGGTAGTTGAGGCCGTCGAGCACCCAGGGCTCTCGCCGCCGGTTGTTGACATCCTTCAGGGATTGGAACCAGCGGTCACGCTCGGCCGGATCGGCCGAAAGGGCCGGCATCATGAATTGGAAGCGCGCCTTGCGATCCGGGTTCTCGATGCGTCCAAGCTGCGTCTTCAATACGTCACTCCATCCGTCGACCTGGCGGACCGCGAGTTCCAGTGCGAGCGCGGTGTAGTCGTTCTCGGCGAGCGTCAGCCCCGGCACCGTCTCCTTCTTCTCCCACACTTGCCGCAGCCATCCGACCGTGGCCGGCGTGATCGAGATGTTGCGCAGCGTGCCAAACCACGACGCCTTCTGGCTGGGCGAACCGGCGGATGCCAGGCCCTCGCGCAGCAGCGACTCGAATCGCGCCGTGCGGGTGGTGCGCTGGCCCTGGTCGAGGAAGCGCCACCACGTATTGGCGGCGTAACCAAGAATGCGTGACGTCATCTGCTCGTCGCTTTCACGCGGCAAGGCGCGCATCGCGACGTCGAGAAACGCCTCCGGCTTCACGCGGCCGTCGAGCAGCTGATCCCACAACGACACCCACGCGCTGCCGCGCGTCAGCGGATCGGCCATCTCCGGCAAATTCGTCATCAGGTAGTCGAGGGTGATCTTGTCGAGGACGAAGTCGGCGTACGCCCAGCCGGCGCCGTTGGGCAGGACGAACGCCGGCGCAGGCTGCCCCTTCAGTTGCGGCACTTCCACCTCGCGACCGTCGAGTTCGACGATCACGATCCGGGGGGCGCCGCCGCCGCCGATAGCGACGCGCAGTTGCTGCGGCCACACGAGGTTGCGGTTCCACGAATCGCGCTGCCGGAACGCCAGCCGTTGCACGATGCCGTTCTTCACCTCGAGGATCGTCTCGATGGTCGGCCGCCCGGGCTGCTCGATCCACACGCGGCTCCACGCCTGCAGGTCCCTCGGCGTGCGCGCGTCGAGCACGTCGATCAAGTCGGACCAGGTCGCGTTGCCGAACGCATGTGCCTTGAGGTACTCGCGCAGGCCGTCGCGGAAGTTGTCCTCGCCGAGCAGCGCCTCGAGGTGGCGCATCATCACCGGCGCCTTCTGGTAGATGATGTTGCCGTACATGCTGCCGGCTTCGTTCAGGTTGTCGAGTTGCTGGCGGATGGGATTGGCGCCCGTCGTCCGATCGACTTCATACGCCGCCGGATAGTTCGACAGCAGGAACCGCAGGTCGTGGTTCACG
>CAZBYY010000522.1:0-1739 GCA_964495855.1 uncultured Acidobacterium sp.
GCTCATGTTTACCAATGCCGGCATGAATCAGTTTAAAGATATCTTCCTGGGTAATGCTCCGGTGAAATATCCGCGTATTGCCGATACACAGAAATGCCTTCGTGTTTCGGGCAAGCACAACGACCTCGAAGAAGTGGGTGTGGATACCTACCACCACACCATGTTCGAAATGTTGGGCAACTGGTCGTTTGGCGATTACTTTAAGAAAGAAGCCATTGCCTGGGCTTGGGAACTGCTTACCGATGTGTACAAGCTCGATAAAAACCGTTTGTACGTTACCGTTTTCGAAGGCGATGCTAAAGAAAACCTGCCCTTCGATCAGGAGGCATTTGATTGTTGGAAACAGTGGATTGCCGAAGACCGCATTTTACGTGGCAATAAGAAAGACAACTTCTGGGAGATGGGCGATACCGGTCCATGTGGCCCTTGCACTGAAATACATGTCGACCTGCGCGACGAGGCCGAACGCAACGCCATCGACGCAAAAACACTCGTTAACGAAAGCCATCCGCAGGTTATCGAAATCTGGAACAACGTGTTCATGGAGTTCGAACGCGACGACAAGGGCACGCTCACGCCTCTCCCCGCGCCGTCGATCGACACAGGCATGGGTCTCGAACGCATCAGCGCCGTGATGCAGGGCACGCTGTCGAATTACGACACGCCGCTCTTCATGCCGCTGCTCGATCAGATCGGCCGACTGTCGGGCCACGCCTATGGCAAGTCGATGTCGCCGACCGACGTGTCGATGCGTGTCGTCGCCGATCATGCGCGCGCCTCCACGTTCCTCATCGCCGACGGCGTCGTCCCGTCGAACGAGTGGCGCGGCTACGTATTGCGCAAGATCATGCGCCGCGCGATGCGCCACGGTCGAAAGCTCGGCATGCACGAGGCCTTCCTGTATCAGCTGGTCGACGTGCTCGTTCACGAAATGGGCGAGGCCTATCCCGAGCTGGCGGCGGGCCGCGATGCGATCAAGCAGGTGATCAAGTCAGAGGAAGAACGCTTTGATGCGGTGCTGACCGGCGGCCTGCCGCGCCTCGAAGAGGTGCTGGATCGAGCCGCGAAGAGCGACAAGGTGGTCCGCGGCGAAGACGCGTTCAAGCTCTACGACAGCTACGGCCTGCCGCGCGATTTTATCGAGGACCTTGCCAGCAACCAGGGCCTGCGCTTTGACGCCGAGGGCTTCGAAGCGGCGATGGAAGGCCAGCGCGAAAAGGCGCGCGCCGGCAGCTCGTTCGAAAGCAAGAAGGGCGAGGATTTTTCGTTCGCGTCAGACGAAGCGCGCGCGACCCTGCAGCAGGTCGGCGACGTGTTCGAAGGCTACGCGCAGACGACGGTCACTGGCGTGCCCGTCCTCGCGCTCTTCGATGCCAACAAGAAGACCGTCGACGCGCTGCAGCAAGGCGCTACGGGTTACGCGGTGCTGGCGAAGACCCCGTTCTACGTGGAGGCGGGCGGACAGATCTCCGACCAGGGCTGGATCGAATCCGCCAATGGCGGACGGTCTCGCGTCTCGAGCGTCGTGCGCCTGGGGCCTGGCCTCCCGCGCGCCCATCGTCTCGAGACGATCGAGAAGCGCCTGGCGGTGCGGGACATCGTGACCGCACAGGTTGACGATCCGCTGCGCGATGCCACTCGGCGCAATCACACCGCGACGCACCTGCTGCACGCGGCGCTGCGGAAGGTGCTCGGCGGCCACGTCAAGCAGGCCGGCTCGCTCGTCGCGCCCGATCGCC
>CAZBYY010000523.1:0-1735 GCA_964495855.1 uncultured Acidobacterium sp.
GGCTGTTCTCGATCACCGGGAGCGACGTGCGTTGGTAATTCCAGAGTTCGGTCAGCCGCTGCGTAAACGCCTCGCGATGCGGAAGCGCGGCGAGGTGCGCGAAGGTCACCGCATTCTGTGCGGCGACCCAGTCGGCCACGTCGGGTGAGTCGAGGGCTTCGAGCCAGCGGTACGGGTCGGCGATGCTGATCGACCCGTAGCGGTCGACCGCATCGCCCTTGCGCGTCTCCGGGTAGCGCAAAACTACTTCGCGCGGGCGAGATCGAGCACGGCGTCCCAGGTGAAGTGGACGAATCGATACAGCTCGCTTTCGAGGATGCGCTCCTGGTCGCTGTGCGCGCCGAACCCCTTGGGCGTGTCTTCGCTGTCGAGCGCCGGGCCGATGCCGAAGCACTGCATGCCTTTGCGCCGCAGGAAAGCCATGTCGGTCGCGCCGGTGCTCATCGTCGGCAGCGTGATCGTGTTGTAGTGCTTCTTCACGTTTGCTTCGAGCACCTTGAATGCATCCGAGTCGAGCCGGGCCACCGGCGTGTTCGGGCGCGTGTCGCGGGCGCCGTAGCTCACTTCGACTTGCGGATCGTTCACGACCTGCTTGACGAGTTCGAGGAACTTGGCGGGATCTTCATCCGGCGCGAGCCGCGTGTCCACGGTCGCCGTGCCCTCCGACGGGATGACGTTGTTGCGATAGCCGCCGGTGATCACCGTGGGCGAGAGCGACGTGCGCAGCATCGACCAGTGACGCGGTTCGTTCTTCCGCATGTAGTCGTCCGCCGGTCCAGAGACCTTCGGATCGGGGTTGAGCAGCGCGAGGTATCGCTTCGCTTCTTCCGGTGTCGACACCGATGCGAGCCGCTTGAAGTAGGCGGCCGTCGTTTCGTTCAAGCGCATCGGCGGCGTCCACCCGGCCACTTTGCCGACCGCGGTGCCGAGGTGGGCGAGGGCGTTGCTCTCGAGGGGAACGGAGCCGTGTCCGGCGATGCCCTTCGACGTCAGCGTGATGGCGCGGGGGATCTTCTCGACCGTCTGCACCGAGGCGAATTTCACCTGCCCGCCGGTCCGCGTGACGTTGCCGCCCTCGGCAAAGCAGAACTCCGCGTCGATGGCATCGTAATGCTCGTTGGCCATGAACTGGATGCCGAGCGTCGAGGTGCCTTCTTCGCCCGCCTCGAACAGCGCGATCACGTCGCGATCGAGCGGCACGTTCAGCCGCTTCAGCATCAGCATCGTCATCAGCGTGCCGGTAACGTTGTCCTTGTCGTCGATCGTGCCGCGGCCGTAGATGAACCCTTCCTCGCGATCGGCGGAGAACGGCGGATGCGACCACTTCTTCGGATCGACGTTGACGGTGTCGGTATGGCCCATCAGCAGCAGCGGCTTCTTTTTGCCGCTGCCCTTGATGCGCGCCACGAGGTTCGGCCGGTTCGGCGCATCCTTGACGAAGACCTGCGTCGCGATGCCTTCGGCTTCGAGCACCTGCTTCAGGTAGTCGACGACGGGCTTTTCACCGCCCGGCGGGTCGGTCGTGTCCATCCTGACGATGGCCTGGAAGTGCTTGAGCGTTTCGGCATCGACCTGCGCCCAGTTTGGTTGCGGTCCTTGCGCGAACAGCGACGTCGACGCGGTCGCGACGGCGAGCAGAAAAAGGCGCTTTCTCATGGCCGTAGCGTAACTCAATCGAATCACATTGCCCTACCTTCTATCGCTCCACGCCTCGGCGTGCGCGCACCTTGTAGGC
>CAZBYY010000524.1:0-1730 GCA_964495855.1 uncultured Acidobacterium sp.
CGGCGATCAGCCACACATCGACGCGAATCGTCCGGGTTCCCCCGAGCCGCTCGAACTCGTGCTCCTGCAGCACGCGGAGGATCTTCGCCTGCGTGCTCGCGCTCATGTCGCCAATTTCGTCGAGGAACAGCGTGCCGCCGTCAGCCTGCTCGAACCGGCCGATGCGCTGGCGATCGGCCCCGGTGAAGGCCCCCTTCTCGTGGCCGAACAGCTCCGACTCGAGGAGGTTCTCCTGCAACGCCGCGCAGTTGACCTTGACGAAGTTGCGCGACGCGCGCAGCGAGTTGTGATGGATCGCGCCGGCGATCAACTCCTTGCCGGTGCCGGTTTCGCCGCGAATGAGCACGGTCGAATTGCTCTTCGCGACCTTCCGCACCACGCCAAGCACGCGTTGCAGCGATTCGCTGCCGCCGACAATGCGATCGAACTCGTAGTGTTCCTGCCGCTCGTTGCGCAGGTAGTCGAGCTCATTGCGCAGGCGCTTCAACTCGAGCGCCTTCTCGACCTTGACCTCCATCTCCTCCAGCTCGAACGGCTTCTGGACGTAGTCGAACGCGCCGTGCTTCATCGCCTCGACCGCCGTCGTCACCGAACCGAAGGCCGTCATCAGGATCACCGACGCTGAAGGATGGAGCGTCTTGCACGTGCGCAGGACGTCGAGGCCGTCGGAGCCGCCCATCTTGAGGTCGCTGACGACCACGTCGAAGTAGCCCTCGTGCAGTCGCTCGAGCGCGGCGTTGCCGTTGCTGGCCTCCTCGACGTCGTGCCCCGCCGTCGTCAACGACAGCGCGAGCCCGCGCCGAAGTGCATCATGATCGTCCGCTACGAGAATGCGAGCCATGAACCTGTCCTCGATCCGTGATGGGCGGGTGTCCTGCCTTGTGTGGTTCGACCGGCAGCGTCACCCGGAAACGCGTGCCGCGTCCGTCGGCGGTGGTCATGTCGATGCGCCCGTCGTGGGCGTCGACGATCTTTCGAACGATGGCGAGGCCAAGCCCTGACCCTTGCGCCTTGGTCGTGAAGAACGGATTGAAAATCTTCTCGGCCACGTCAGCGGCCATGCCCGGGCCATCGTCGGCCACATCGACGATCACGGTCGGCACCGGCTGGTGGCCATCCGGCAGCAGCGCGCCGTCAGCCGGGGAGTGCGCGAGGCGCGCGGTGATCTCGATCCGGCCGTGCCCGTCCAGCGCTTCGTAGGCATTGATCAGCAGGTTGCAAAACACTTGCGTGAGCTGATGCTGGTCGGCACCCAGCAGCGGCAAGTCCGGCGGCAACGACACGTCGACGCGGATCGATCCGCGCGTCACCTTGCCGTCGGCCAGCGACACCGCGTTGGCGATCGCGTCGGCCAGTGACGTGCGATCGACCTGCAGCCGGACCGGCCGCACGAAGGCCAGGACCTCCTGGACGATCGCATTCGCCATCTTCGCTTCGCTGATGATGTCGTTGACCAGCCCCTGCGTCTCGGCGTCAGCGGACACCTTGCGGCGCAGCAGTCCGGCCAGCACCTCGATGCCGGCGAGGGGATTCTTGATCTCGTGCGCCATCACTGCGGCCATCTCGCCCACGGCCGCGAGGCGGTCGCGCAAGCGCTCGCGCTCCTCGATCTGCTCGACGTGCGTCAGGTCCTTGAAGAACAGCGCCGCGCCCACGGCCGCGCCCGCATCGTCGCGTACGAGCGACAGCGTGTAGCCGATCACCGTGTCGGTCGACTTCAGGCGAAGCTC
>CAZBYY010000525.1:0-1729 GCA_964495855.1 uncultured Acidobacterium sp.
CGTTGGCGGTGGCGAGGAGCACCGTCGCGCGCGCATCGGCGGTGCCAAACGGCGTGTTGGCGTTGAAGACATTGCTGGCGCGCCCGTCCCAGAAATTGCGGTGATTGAGGACGGCGTTGATCACGCTTGGCGCGTTGCGCGACGTCACCTGGCGCACCTTCGCCCCGCCGATCGTGAAGAGCCCGGTCGATGAGCCGTTCGCGCCAACCTCCATCGCGCTGTCGGTGATACCGACAAATCGTTGCAGGACGACGCCTGCTGATCCAACGACGTCGCGGCGATCGCGCGTGGCAGCGGACGTGTTGTCGTTGGGATTGGCGAACGTGTGGAACGGGAAGTCGTTGAGCGTGAGCGTCGTGTTGGCGCGGACGCTGGCCGTTGACGTGATCGGTCCCGCGACTTGATTGGTGATGCGGTGGTCGGCGCCGGCGTGGAAGTGGCACGTCGCGCACGCCGTCTGTCCGTCGCTGCCGACCTGCACGTCCCAGAACAACGCCTTGCCGAGCGCGACCAGGGCATCACGACGCGCCACGTACTGCGAGAGATCCGGTTGCGGGATCGCCACGCCCTTCAGGGTCGCGATCGGATTGTTGCCGCCATTGCCGTTGCCTGGGCCGGGGCCCGGGCCGTTACCAGGTCCTGCGCCGGGCCCGTTACCCGGCGCTTGTGGCGGCGGCGTTGGCGTTGGCGGCACCTGTCCGCGTTGCGCAGCGACCGCAACGGAGAGCAGGAACAGGGCACTGCAGAGGACGAGCGCGTGCGTTGAACGTCGGTGGGTCATGACAGCCATGTGTGATCTCCCGAGGACATGTCGCGTTGCTGAGCCACGCGGCACGCAAGGGCACTGCCATTTTAGGAGCAGATTCGACTGCGCCTTACTCTTGTCACAAGTGCGGCAGTGAGAGTGTCTTGATTGCGAGAAGAAAGCCGGCGCGGGTTGACATGGCAACGCGCGCCGCAGCGCGTGGCGCGCCCGGCAGGATTCGAACCTGCGACCCCCGGCTTAGAAGGCCGGTGCTCTATCCAACTGAGCTACGGGCGCGTGCACTCATGGTAGCAGCCGCCGAGAACTGCGGGTACTCGCCTCGCGAAATATTCCAGCGCTCATGAAAATTCCAGCGTGATGACACCATCGCAGCGCAGGGATTAGGCCTGATTCGAGCGATGAGCGATGGCATCCCCTGTGCTGGTCAGGATGCCGGAGCTTGTGTGTGGCCACCACCGTCGTTGCAGTCCGGGACGCGGCCGCCGCCGCGCCGGTCTTCGTCGCACGCGGCATCACCAAGGTCTACGACATGGGCGAAGTCCGCGTCGCGGCACTGCGCGGCGTCGACTTCGATCTCTCGCCAGGTGAGTTCGTCGTATTGCTCGGGCCATCGGGCTCGGGCAAATCGACACTGCTGAACATCCTCGGTGGCCTCGACACGCCGACCGCCGGGACCGTCTTCTACGAAGAGCACAATCTCACGGCCGCAGGCGAGGCGGCGCTGACCGAGTATCGCCGCAGCCACGTCGGGTTCGTTTTCCAGTTCTACAACCTGATCCCGAGCCTGACGGCGCGCGAGAACGTCGCGCTCGTGACCGAACTCGTGGACCACCCGATGACGCCCGAGGACGCACTCGGCGTCGTCGGCCTTGCCGACCGGCTCGACCATTTTCCGTCGCAGCTCTCCGGCGGCGAGCAGCAGCGCGTGGCCATCGCCCGTGCGATCGCCAAGCAGCCATCGGT
>CAZBYY010000526.1:0-1727 GCA_964495855.1 uncultured Acidobacterium sp.
GCGAGCGCCTTGGACCTGGGCAAGGGCGTGGTCACTGCCGCGTCGTATGAGTACGGCAACACGTTCCTGATCGTCTCCGGTCTCCTCAACATGCTGGTCGCGCTCGACGCCTACGACGTGCGCCTCGGGCGGAAGTGATGACGAGCCACCTGGGCCTGATGATCGTGTTTGCCTTCTTCGTGTCGCTCGTCTTCGCCACGATCCAGAAAGACACGCCCGCGGAGCAGATCAAGCTGGGCGCACGCATGTTCGGCATGTTCGTGGCCGCGGCCCTCGCCTTCGGCTGGATCATGCGCATCTTCCCGCTGTGATTTCGCTCTGGCTGCCGGTTGCCGCCTGGATGGTGGCGATCTGGTACGGCGCCGGCATTCCGCAAATGCCGGGGCCGGTCGCCTCGATCTCCGACACGATCCTGCACGGCAGCGCGTACACCGGCATGGTGATCCTCCTGGTGCGGGCGCTGTCGGGGGGACGGACGCGCGCGATCACCCCGCACGTGCTGGTCCTCGCCCTGGCAATTTCGACGCTGCACGGCCTTTCCGTGGAGTTCGAGCAGATGTTTCTGCCGCCGCGCGTGGCGGAGTGGCGCGATGTCGGCAATGACGTCGTTGGCGGCCTGGTCGGCGTCGCCCTCACGTGGGCGTGGAGTAAAATCAGGGGTTGAATGACCTTTGACAACCTGCTGATCGAACGCGACGATGCGGTGGCCGTCGTCACCTTCAACCGCCCGAAAGTCCTCAACGCCCTCAACACCCAGACGCTGACCGAGCTGTCGGCCGCGATGGCATCCTTCAAGGACGATCCTGGCGTGCGCGCAATCGTGCTGACCGGCGCGGGAGAGAAGTCGTTCGTCGCCGGCGCCGACATCAACGAGTTGGCGGTGCAGACGCCGGTGCAGGGCAAGGAGCATGCGCGTCGCGGGCAGCAGATCTTCGATGCGATCGAGCAGCTGGGGAAGCCGGTGATTGCCGCCGTCAACGGGTTCGCGCTCGGTGGCGGATGTGAGCTGGCGATGGCCTGCACGATGCGCATTGCGGCGGACACGGCGCGCTTCGGCCAGCCGGAAATCAATCTCGGCATCATCCCCGGCTACGCGGGGAGCCAGCGGCTGCCGCGGCTCGTGGGTAAGGGCGTCGCCCTCGAAATTCTTCTAACAGGCGACATGATCAGCGCGCAGCGCGCGTATGAGATTGGCCTGGTCAATCGCGTGGTTCCCGCCGCCGAGCTGATGGCCGAAGCGAAAAAGCTCGCCCACGTGCTCGGGTCAAAAGCGCCGATCGCGTCGCGCTACATCATCCAGGCGGTGAACGACGGTCTGGATGCGCCGCTCCCCGTCGGGCAGTTCCTCGAGACGGCGCTCTTTGGCACCGTCTCGGCCTCCGAGGACATGAAGGAAGGCACCAAGGCGTTCCTCGAAAAGCGCAAGCCCGTGTGGAAGGGGCAGTAGCGGGCCATCAGGTCCGCCGATCCATGCGCGTTGCCATCGTCGTGTCCCGGTTCAACGACTTCGTCACCGAGCGCTTGCTCGACGGCGCGCGCGGCGCATTGCGCGATGCGGGCGTGACGGATGCGGACGTCGAGGTGCTGCGCGTGCCCGGCGCCTTTGAAATCCCGATGGCGGCACAACGAATCGCGGAGGCCGGCCGCGTGTCGGCCGTCATCTGCCTCGGCTGCCTGATTCGCGGCGCCACGCCGCACTTCGAGTACATCGCGTCGGCGTGCGCGCA
>CAZBYY010000527.1:0-1716 GCA_964495855.1 uncultured Acidobacterium sp.
GCATCCGCCTCGCACCGCAGAAGGACTGGGCCGCCAACAAGCCCGCACAACTGGCGAAGGTGTTGAAGACGCTCGAAGGCATCCAGCAGTCGTTCAACGCGGCGCAGAAGGGCGGCAAGAAGGTGTCGCTGGCCGACCTGATCGTGCTGGCCGGTGGCGTCGGCATCGAGCAGGCGGCGAAGAACGGCGGTCATCCGGTGACCGTGCCGTTCACACCAGGACGCATGGACGCGTCGCAGGCACAGACCGACGTCGCGTCGTTTGCGGTGCTCGAGCCGCTGGCTGACGGCTTCCGCAATTTCCAGAAGGCGCGCTACCAGGTGTCGGCCGAAGCGTTGCTCCTCGACAAGGCGCAGCTCCTGATGCTCACCGCGCCGGAGATGACGGTGCTCGTCGGCGGCATGCGCGTCCTCGATACCAACGTCGGCGCCGACAAGCACGGCGTCTTTACCAAGCGGCCGGGCACGCTCACCAACGACTTCTTCATCAACCTGCTCGACATGCGCACGGCGTGGAAGTCGATCTCCAAAGACGACGACCTGTTTGAGGCGCGTGATGCGGGGACGGGCCAGGTTGAATGGACGGCGACTCGCGCGGACCTGGTGTTCGGCTCCAACGCACAACTGCGCGCGATCGCGGAAGTCTACGGCAGCGCCGACGCGCAGGAGAAGTTCATCACGGACTTCGTCGCCGCGTGGGTCAAGGTCATGAACCTCGACCGGTTCGACCTGCGCCGGCCGTAGCCAGCTAGATCAACTTCACGAGCTGCTTCCCGAAGTTCTTTCCTTTCAGCAAGCCAAGGAAAGCTTCGGGGGCAGCCTCGATCCCCTGCGCGATCGTCTCGCGATATTTCAGCCTGCCGGCGGCCACCAACCCGCCAAGTTCCGTCAATGCCTCCGGCCACACGTCCATGTGTTCGCTGACGATGAAACCCTGCACCAGCAGGCGCGAGGTCAGGATCAACTGCGGATTGCGCAGCGGAATCGGCTCGCCGTCGTAGCCGCTGATCATGCCGCACATCGCGATGCGGCCGTGATCGTTCATGCGGCCGAGCATCGCGTCCAGCACCATGCCGCCGACGTTTTCGAAGTAGCCATCCACGCCGTCCGGCGTCGCGTCCTTGAGGGCGCGATAGAGCGACTTCGCATCGGCGTGCGCCTTGTAGTCGATGCACGCATCGAATCCGAGTTCGCTCGTCACGTAGTCGCACTTCTCGCGTCCACCGGCGATGCCGACCGCCCGGCAGCCCCTCACCTTGGCGAGTTGGCCGACGACGCTGCCGACTGCGCCGCTCGCGGCGCTCACTGCGATCGTCTGCCCCGCCGTTGCCGCCATGATCTTGACGAGCCCGTACCACGCGGTGACGCCAGGCATCCCCACGGCACCGAGATACGCGCTGATCGGAATGCGCGTGTCGACCTTCCGCAGTGCGCCGCGCGCATGTCCGTCGACGATGCTGAATTGCTGCCAGCCGCCCATGCCGACGACGAAGTCGCCGGCGGCAAATGCGGGCGACCGGCTCTCGACGACCTCACCAACGGTGCCGCCGATCATCACCTGGCCGAGCGGCTGCGGCGGCGCGTAGCTCTTCGCATCGTTCATGCGCCCGCGCATGTAGGGATCGAGCGAGAGGTAATGATGTCGAACGAGCACCTGGCCGTCGGACAACGCCGGGATCGGCGACTCGACGATCGTAAAGTTCGCGGTGGTCGCCTC
>CAZBYY010000528.1:0-1707 GCA_964495855.1 uncultured Acidobacterium sp.
GTCGCGCGACTTGTCCTGAGCTTCGAGTTCAGTGAAGGCCGTGGCCATGCCGTCGAGACCGAGGTCCTTCAACTGGTTGATGGTCGGGTGGGTGAGCATTGCAGTCCTCAATGAAAGTAGGTCGAGCCACGGATGTTCGCGTGCACTATCGCGGGCCCCTCCGCGGGCGTTGTGGGCCGCTTGCGATCCAGATTGTTCTGCAGGATGGACTTCACCGATCGATACGAGCGCGCGTTGATGTCGAGAGCCCGCGCGCAAGCCGCTTCGAGCCGTTCGATGCTGTAGCTGCGGCGCAGACCGATGATGCCGATCGAGGCGCGGAAGCCCTGCTCGGGATGCGGCCGGTCGCGCATGATCAGTTCGACCAGGATCGCCGTCTTCGGCCCGATCTCGGCGGCCTGCCGCTGCAATCGCTCGGGTGTCCACTCGGCATAGTGCCGGTGGCTTTTCGGCATGTGCTCCGGCACGGTCGAAGGCTTGCGATTGCCGGACGAGCGCACGTGGGTCGCAACACGCTGGCCTTTGTGGAAGAGTTCGATGCCACGAGCGGTGATCCGGGCCCACAGCGTCTCACGCAGCAGGGTGTGCGGCACCGAGTAGTAGTGCTTCTCGATATCGACGTGATAGTCGAGGCCGACGCGCACGTCCTTCCACGCCGCGAACTCGTAGGGCTCGACCGGCAGCGGCTTCAGTGTTGCCTGCTCGATCTTCTCGAACAGCTCACGCCGGCTCGCGCCGAGATGACGCGACCTGCGCTCGTTCAGCGCCGTGACGCACTCCGCGATTGCTGCGTTCAGCTCCGCCAGCGTGAAGAAGGTGCGGTTCCTGAGCTTGGCAATGATCCAGCGCGTGGCGATCTGCACGGCGACCTCGACCTTCGCCTTGTCACGCGGCTTCCTCGGTCGCGCCGGAAGGATCGCGGTGCCAAAGTGCGTCGCCATCTCCTGATAGCTGCGGTTGATGGCCGGCTCGAAGAAGCACGCCTTGGTGATGCCGGACTTCAGGTTGTCAGAGACCACCATCGCAGTGACGCCGCCGAAGAAAGCGAATGCGCGGGTGTGCGCGCCGATCCAATCCGGCAACGTTTGCGTCCACGTCGCCTCGGCATAGGTCAGGCTCGATGCGCCGAGCGCAGCGACGAACAGCTGGCAGGGGCGTATCTCGCCGGTCTCGGCGTCGACGAGATCAATCGTGGTGCCGGCGTAGTCGACGAACAGCTTCTCGCCAGCGACGTGCGTCTGCCGCATCGTCGGAGACAGGCGCCTCGCCCATTGCCGATAGAGTTCGCAGAACCAGCTGCGGCTGAGACCGTTCGGCTCGGCGACGCGGTGCTCTTCCCAAAGCAGTTGCAGCGTCACGCCCGGCCGCTTCAGCTCGGCGTGAATGCGCGACCAGTCCGGCAATGGCCGCACGATCGAGCCCGACGGCGGCGGTGGCGGATAGAGCTGTGCTTCGAGTGCCGCGTCGTCGAGGGCGTCCGGCAACGGCCACGCGAGCCCCGCCTTCGCGGCGCGCTGCATGATTGTCCCGGCCGCCGTCGCGCCGATGCCGAGGCTCGCGGCGATCTGGCGCTTCGACAAGCCGTCGGCGGCAAGCCGCAGCACGTCTCTGATCTTGCGCATGGGTAGTCTCGCTCCGGGCATGCCCGCTCCTTCCAAAAAGGAGCGAGGCGATGGCCCATCCCTCGATCACCCGACGCGCTCGTCC
>CAZBYY010000529.1:0-1705 GCA_964495855.1 uncultured Acidobacterium sp.
CAGCTCGTTGAGGTCGGGCAGCCCGAAGCCGATCACTCCGGCGATCGCCGCTTTCACCGCCTCGCTCGCCGCCGCCAGCACCGACAGGCCTGCGCCTTCCGACACGCCGACCAGCACCGGACGTTCGTGCGAGCCGCGGCTCGCATATTCGATCAGCGACCGATAGTCATTCTGCGCATCCTCCTCTCGCAGCTGGCTCGTGGCCGTCGTAAAGCTGGTGAGGTACGCCTTGACGTCGAAGCCGACGACGAAGAAGCCCCGCGCCGCGAGGCTCTCCGCGATGTGCGGCCCAAGGTGCATCCAGCCGCCGTCACCGCTCGACACGATTACCGGCACCGCACCGCGATGTCCGTAGACGTGCAGGACCTGCGGCCGGCCGCGCAACGCGACCGTCTCCAACGCCTGCGCATGAGCCGCGTGGAGGCCCGCCAGGTCCAGGAGCAGTGCGAGCAGGAGGATGCGCACGATGCTCCATCGTCGCCCCCGACGCTGAGTGGTGAATGAGCCGCCGATTAATTCTTGTTAAGGAAGCGGGACGGACAGCGAGAACGTGGTCCCGGCGCCGACCGTGCTGGTTACGGTCAGCGCGGCGCCGTTGGCATCGGCAATCCACTTTGCGAGCGCGAGGCCGATGCCGGCGCCGTCATAGTGACGGGCGTCGCCGGCCCGCTCGGACCGGTAGAACGCTTCGAAAATGTGGGGCAGCGCGGCGGCGTCGATGCCGATGCCGGTGTCCGCGACGGACAGCACCCACGCGCCGCCCACACGGGCGACGGTGACGGTGATGCGGCCGCCGCTCGGCGTGAACTTGATCGCGTTGTCGAGCAGGATCAGCAGCAGGCGCTCGAGCCAGCCGCGATCGAAGCGGGCCGTGATCGCCGGCTCGATGTGCTCTGCCAGCTCGAGCCCTTTCGCATCCGCGAGCGGCCCCACCTGTTCGCGCACATCGGCGGCGAGCGCCGACACGTCAACCGGAGCGGGCGCGATCTTCAATTCGCCGGCTTCGGCGCGCGCGAGCGTGAGGATCTGGTTGATCAGGCGCGTGAGGCGGTCGTACTCGTCGATCTGGCTCGCCAGGCGCTCGCGCGCCGCTTCGGGCGACAGCGGTTGTGCCAGCGCCATTTCCGCTTCGCCGCGAAGAATGGCCAGCGGAGTGCGGATCTCGTGCGCCATCGCGGCACTGAATTGCCGCATCTCGGTCACCGATCGCTCGAGTCGCGCCAGCGACTGGTTGAAGGCCTCGGCCACGGCGTCGAGTTCGTCACCGGCGCCGCGCACCGGCAGACGCGCCCCCAGGTTGGTGATCTCGATCCCGAGGGCATAGTTCGCCAATCGCTTGAGCGGCGCGAGCGCCCACGCGGAGAACACCAGGCCGATCAGCGTCGCCGCCACCACGCCGAGGGCCGTGCGCACCGCGAGCACGCGATCGAATTCGTCGAGCGAGGCATCGAGGCGGTCGAGCAACGTGCCGACCTGCACCAGGTAGACGGCGCGATCCGGCGTGGTGATGACCGTGCTCGTCAGGCGCAGCCGCCCGCGATCGGTCTGTACGTCGCGCAGCACCGGCGAGCCGCGGATCTCGCCGACCTCCGTGGTGGTGTACTTCAGGCCGAGCGATTCGAGGCCTGGCGACTGCAGCAGCAGCGCGCCGCGGTCGGCGTCGTAGACCTGGTAGAAGCGCGTCGCATCGGCAATGAACGCCGCT
>CAZBYY010000530.1:0-1701 GCA_964495855.1 uncultured Acidobacterium sp.
CTCCGTGGCCGATCAGCCTATCGAAGCTGCGCGCTCCACTCCTTCAGCGACGTCGGCTTGATGCCGTATTCCTTCGCATTGCCCGCGATGTCGGCGTCGTAGCCGACGCGATCGAACCACTCCAGCATCAGCGCGAAGTCCTCGCTGTTCTTGCGCACTTCGCTGATCGGGATCTGCAGGTATTCAATCGCCCGGCCGTAGGCCTGTGACAGCGTCGCGGCGGCCTGCGGCAGTGTCACCGCATCACCGGCGATGTCGACTTCGACGTTCTTGAAGCGATCGGCATGAGTAAAGGCCATGGCGGCGTATTGACCGATGTCCTTGACGGCGATCATCTGCAGCACCGTGTCCGTCTTCAGCGTTGACACGAGCTTGTCGCCATTCAGAAACCACGGGCTCACCAGGTTTTCCATGAAGAAGACCGGCCGGATGATCGCGTACGAGGGGAAGTTCAGTCCGCGCACCGTGTTCTCGACGCGGAACTTGTTGTCGAAGTGGGGAATGCCCGTCTGGCGATCCGCCGAGCCCACCGACGTGTAGACGAAATGCTGCACGCCCGCGGCATGAGCGACCTTGGCGAAGCGATGGCCCTGCGCTTCCTCACCCTCAACCCCGGCCGTCCACGTGTTCTGCACGGCGAACGTGCCCCACGCACCCTGCAGCGCCGCGCGCACCGAAGCCTCGTCGTCGAGGTCCGCCTTCACCAGTTCGGCGCCGGTCTCCGCGGCAACGGCCTTGGCCTTGTCGCTGTTCGGATCGCGCGTCAAGGCGCGCAGCGTGAACCCCTTGCCGGCCAGCGCGCGAATGGTGGCGCCGCCCTGCTGTCCGGTCGCTCCTGCAATCACTACAACTTTGCTCATCTCGATCCTCTCTCGTTCTCTAGCGGGTCCTGAATGCTCAGGCCCAGCGTGCGGCACAGTGCCGCGAGTTGGTCTTGCTGTTTAGGGGTGAGCGCGCTGAACAGGTTCGTGATTCGGCGCGCGTGGTCGGGAAACAGGCCTTCGATCACGTGCCGGCCTTTAGCGGTCAGCGACACTTCGACGACGCGCCGATCGTCGGTGCGACGTTCGCGCCGCACCAGCTGGCGCTTTTCGAGGTTGTCGATGACGGTCGTGATGTTGGAGCCGCTCAGGAGCAGCTTGTGGCAGATGTCGCCCTGGCTGAGCGGGCCGAGGTGGAGCAGCGCTTCGAGCACGCCGAACTGGCTCATCGTCAGGTCGGCCTCGCTGGCGAGGGCGCGTGCCAGGCTGCCGCCGAGCGCGTCGGTGGCGCGCATCAGCTTGATGAAGGTATTGAGCGCTCTGACTTCAGCGGCGTTGCCGCGGTATTTAGTCGGCATTTCGAATGATCAGATGTCAAATTATTCGATATCGAAGTAATTGTCAAATCGTCCAAGGCTCGTCAGGGACACTCCCGGTGGGCGGGCATGGGCTGTCCCGATGCCGGCGTCATCGCCGGGCGCGTAGCATGCCTCGATGTCTCGCGCGTGCATCGTTCTGGTCCTCGCCGCCGCAGCGGTTACGCCGTCGCACGCGCAGCCGACGCGATGGCCGTTGATTCCGATCGGGCAACTCGACGGCTCGGCGATGCGCCAGATGATGGCGACGACCTGCGGCCCGTACCTCACCTTGACGGTGACCGACGCGACCGGAGGCGGGTTGCTGCACCTGGCGCTGTCGCAGGAGGGGGGCGCGCGCGTCG
>CAZBYY010000531.1:0-1670 GCA_964495855.1 uncultured Acidobacterium sp.
AGGTCGTGGCCGGCGATCCGACGGCGACGCGCGTGTTCCTCGCCGAGGCGCTCAAGGCCGCATCGACGGGGAAGGGGACATCGACGAAAGACATGACGGAGACGGGCGTGTGGAGCGCGCTCGACGTGAAGACCGCCACGGCCGAGCGCGGACGTGACGAGACTGAAGCGTCCGTGAATGCGGCGGTCGCGTTCATCGAACGCTGGAAGCAGTTACGGCCGCTCGGAACGAAGTGAGGCGCTGAGCCACCTCACGAGTCACTTCGACGGCCGCGCCGCGATCGCGAGCGCCGTCGCCGCCCAGTTGGTGCCGGCCGCCGAGATCCACGCGTTGGTGCTGCCGTAGGGGAAGCCGATATCGAAGAGCGGCTGGATGGGCACGGCTCGTGACTGCACGAGCCACGTGCCGTCCGCCTGCTGCGTCGACAGCAAGTAAGCGACGCCCTTCTTGAACACCGGATCGGTGACCGGCATGCCCGCGGCCTCGTGCAGCGCGAGCAGCGCCTGCCCGGTTGCATACGCGTCACTCTCGAGTTTTGACAACTGCGCCCATCCGCCATCGGGCCGTTGTTCGGCGACGAGCGCGGTCGCAAGTCTTCGTCGCTCGCTCATCGGCCGCCCAGCCCACGCGAGGCCTCGCAACTGGAACGTCCGCTCCTCGGTCATGCGCGGCGTTCGTGCGGCCAGCCAGCGGCCAGCTGCTGCGACCGCGTCGTTCGCGCGGCGACGCCAGACCGTCGGCGCATAGAGTGGAATCGCATGCATCGACGTGGCCGTGACGGTGATGTCGCTCGACTCGATCGGCGGCCGATGCGCCAGGGTATGCCAGCTGCCGTCTGCCTGCTGCTTGCGCATCAGGAAGTAAACGAGCGCATCGGTGGCCTCGTCAGCGGGATGATGCTCATCGCCGAGACCGACGAGGATGTAGCTGATCGTGTCGGCGTCGCCGGGAATGCCGAGGCCTTGAATCGCGCGCTCGCGCCACGATTCCGTGAAGCGGCTGATGCCATCAGCCTCTGCGGCGGCCGTGCGCTCGTCGAACGGAATCCGCGACCGCCGCGCCTCGGCGGTGAGCGTCGCCAGCAACGTGTTGTTGTGGCACGACACGCAGCCCGCTTTCTGACGGAAGGTCACGCCCGTCTTTTGAAGAATCGGCAGCGCGCGTGCGACCGCATCGCGCGGATTGGAAGCGGGAGAGGCCGTGTGCGCGGCAGCCGGACGCGGTGGGTGGTCGGTATCGCTGCCTGGTAAGCGAGCCAACACGTCACGCGACATCGTGTCGGACAACGACGCAAGCTGGCGCACGGTGCGGCCGGCACGATCCGCGGCATCCACGCCGGCGCCACGATCCAACAGCAGCGCCAGTTCATCGCCATCGTCTTCGGGCGGCAGCACGTTCAACGCGACGCGTTTCTGTTGCTCCGGTGTGAGTGACGGCAGGAGCAGCTCGAGGCAGGGCACGCAGTCGCCTTCGGCTGCGCTGACGATCGACGCATCCAACCCGCGCGTCGGATCGGCGCCCCGCGCCAATAACAGGCGCATCGCGGTGACGTCTGCGGCAAACGCCGCTTCACCGAGAGCAGTGAGGCCGGCCAGCTCCACGTTCGGATCGGCGCCCTTGTCGAGGAGCATCGCCAGGAGGGCGGCGGCGCCGGCGCGTGCGGCCGCGCT
>CAZBYY010000532.1:0-1669 GCA_964495855.1 uncultured Acidobacterium sp.
ACCTCCGGGCCGTGGCGGTGCGGCACCGGCGGCGCCTGCGGCGCCGAAAGAAAAGCCGGTCCAGATCGCGACGTGCTGCAAGGCTGCGCCGCCCGTGCTCGAGTTCGATCAACAGGGCAAGCTGGTGCAGGGCTGGGGCCAGGGATCGTACGACGACATGACGCACTGGCCTCGAGAGCCGCACGGCATCTTCGTCGATCACCAGGACAACGTGTGGATCGGCAGCTACAACCGTCATCGCGTGATGAAGTTCACGCGCGACGGCAAGCACCTGCTCACGATCGGCGAATATGAAAAGACCAACGGCAGCGCCGACACGCATCTGCTCGGCGGACCGTCGGGCATCTGGGTCGATCCGAAGACGAACGAAGTGTTCATCTCCGACGGCTATCGCAATCGCCGCGTGATCGTGTTCGACATCAACGGCAAGTACCTGCGTCACTGGGGCGCATACGGCAACGTGCCCGACGATACCGAACGATTCGATCCGAAGACCATGGTGACCGGCGCGCTGCCGAAGCAGTTCTCGACACCGCACGGCATCACCGGATCGAACGACGGCAAGATCTACGTCGCCGATCGGCGCGGCAATCGCATCCAGGTGTTCGATCACATGGGCAAGTTCCTCGCGGAGAAAGTGGTCGCGCCGGCGACGCTGTCGTCGGGGTCGGCCTTCGTGCCGGTGCTCTCGCCCGATCCGCAGCAGACGTGGCTGTATCTGGCCGACGGCACGAATCACAAGGTGTGGGTCCTGCGCCGGTCGGATCTCGAGATCGTCGGCGACTTCGGCCGCGGCGGGCGCCAGCTCGGGCAGTTCCTGCGCCCGCACGGCATGAGCATCGACAACCAGGGCAATCTCTACGTCGGCGAAGCCTCGACGGGCCGCCGCGTGCAGCGATTCTTGCTGCAGAAGAAATAGGCATCAAGCCTCAGGCATCAGGCATCAGGAGGGATACAGATGAAATTCGTGAGAGGCATTCTGGCGGCCGCGTTCGTGGTCGCGTTTTCCGCGCCGGCGTTTGCAACGTGGTCGGTCATTGCCGTGGACGCCAAGACCGGGCAGGTGATCATCGCGTCTTCGACGTGCGTGCGCCAGGCAGGGTTTCCTGAACGCAAGCCGCAAGCCGCACGCGACCTGATGGACCTGCAGGCGGTCATCGTCCCCGGTGTCGGCGTTGCCGCCTGCCAGGCCGGCGCCGACAACACGCGACAGAACCAGATGCTCGTCTACAACGAGCTCAAGAAAGGTACCGCGCCCGCGGCGATCATCGAGATGTTGAAGAAGGATCCCGACATCGAGCGGCGGCAGTTCGGCATCGTCGCGATCCCGACCAAGACCATCACCGGCAACGCGACCCACGCCGGCTTCAACGGCACGGGCAATTCTCGATCGTCGCTCTACTACGGCGGCCAGTACGGTGATTTCTATTACCAGGTGCAGGGCAACACGTTGCTTGGCGACCAGGTGGTGTATCAGGCGGCGCTCGCCTTCACGCGCGCCAAGGGCACGCTCGCCGATCACGTCATGGCGGCCATGGAAGCGGCCGATGCCAACGGCGGCGACAGCCGCTGCAACTGCGGCAACAACCCGCTCGACTTCGTCCCGTGCGACAACAAGACGTCGCACGTCGCCTACATCGCCATCGCCAACAAGGACGACGTGATGGGC
>CAZBYY010000533.1:0-1666 GCA_964495855.1 uncultured Acidobacterium sp.
GATGGGCATAGCCTTTCAATTTTACGTGATATCTCAGCGCTTGGGGAGGCATTCGATGAAAGGTGTTCTTCGCGTGGGTTTGGTCGCTGCCGGCGCGGTAGCGTGTGGAATTCTGGGTGGCGCCGCGTTCGCCCAGGGTGGCGGGCAGCAACCCCTGACCGGGGCGTGGAGCGCGACGCCGCCCACGAACGACCTGCCGAATCCGTACAACACGATTGAAGGGTGGGCCAAATTGCCCGCCGGCCGCGAATGGGGATCGACCAGCGCGGTGGATGTCGACAAGGACGGCAAGTCGATCTGGGTGGGCGAGCGGTGCGGCACGCGGCCGGGTCCAAACGGCGGTCCGTCGGTGGCCACCAACTCGTGCTGGGATGCCGCCGCCGGCAAGATGTCGACCCTCGATCCGGTCCTGAAGTTCGATGCGACCGGCAAGCTGGTGAAGAGCTTCGGCGCGGGCATGATGGTGTTCCCGCACGGCATCCACGTCGACAAGGACGGCAACATCTGGATGACCGACGGCAACGACAACCTGCCGCGTCGTCGACCCGGCGCGCCGGCGGATGCGCCGATGCCGCCGAAGCCCGAGAAGGTGATCGGCCACCAGGTGTTCAAGTTCAGCCCCGACGGCAAGCTGCTGTTGACGCTGGGCAAGCCGGGTGGCAACCCGCCGGGAGCGGAGGCGGAAGATCCGGCGTCGTTCTACCAGCCGAACGATGTCATCACGTATCCGAACGGCGACATCCTCGTCGCTGAAGGCCATGGCGGCGCCAACTCGCGCCTGGTCCTGTTCGACAAGACCGGCAAGTTCATCAAGCAGTTCGGCAAGAAGGGCACCGGCCTGCAGGGCGAATTCGACCAGCCGCACAGCCTGGCGTTCGATTCAAAGGGCCGCCTGTTCGTCGCCGATCGCGCCAACAACCGCATCCAGATCCTCGATCCGAAGACGTTCGCCACGCTCGATACCTGGTATCAGTTCTCGCGCAACAGCGGCATCTTCATCAAGGACGACATCCTGTATGCCGCCGATTCCGAGTCGGGCGGCGTCAGCCCACCGCACGGCAACTGGAAGCGCGGCATCCGCATCGGCAGCGTGAAGGACGGCAAGGTCACGGCCCTCATTCCCGACCCGCAGGGTGAAGGCGTGAGCTGGGCGGTCGTCGACGGCAAGGTCGTCATGAAGAAGGCCGACGGCACGCCGGGGCCGACGGGTACGCTCGCCGCGGAAGGCGTGGTCGTCGACAAGGACGGGATCATCTACGGCGCCGAAGTCGGACCGCACAAGCTGCAGCGCTACGAGAAGAAGAAGTAAACAGGTCTCAGGCCTCGGGCCTCAGGCATCAGGATGGAGAGGGCCGGTTGCGTTTACGCGCGACCGGCCCTTTTGATGACGCAACTCGCCGTGGCGAACGCGTAGAGCTTGCCCGCTTCGTCGAGGATTCGTCCTTCCGCGATCGCCGTGGTTCGTCCGGCGTGAATCACGATCCCAATACCGCGTACTTCACCGGTCGCGTGCGTCAGCGCGCGCAGGAAGTTGATCTTGAACTCGAGCGTCGTGTAGGTGTCGCCGGGCGACAGCGTGGTGTGCACCGCGCAGCCCATCGCCGAATCGAGCAGCGTCGCGCCGAATCCGCCGTGCACGCTGCCGATCGGGTTGTAGTGGAACTCC
>CAZBYY010000534.1:0-1662 GCA_964495855.1 uncultured Acidobacterium sp.
CGTCTGCATGATGCTGCGCTCGATCGCGCTGCTCGTCGTCGCGACGGCGCAAGTTGCGGGGGGCGAGGCGTCGGTCACCGAGGTGGTCGTTGCGGCACCCGAGCCGAAGTACGTCGCGCCGACTTTGCGCGACCGCATCGGTCGAATATGGGCGCCGGTGTTCGTCGACGGACAAGGCCCGCTGCGCCTCGTGCTCGACACCGGCGCCTCGACCTCGGCACTCACGCACATGGCGGCCGATCTGCTCGCACTCGATCCCGATCGAACGCGCAAAGTGACCTTGCGGGGCGTGACCGGTACGACCTCCGTGCCGGTGGTGAAGGTGCGCAAGCTCGAGATCGGCGACTTCTTGGCCGAAAACCAAAGAATTATCTTGGTCGACGACGCGTTCGGTGGCGCTGATGGCGTACTGGCGACGCGAGCGCTGCAAGATCGCCGCATCGTCGTGGAATTTCGCAAAGATCGCATCGAGATCACGCGCTCGAAAGGTCAAGCAGCGCCGCCGGGATTCGCCACCATTCCGGTGCGCTTCAACAATCAAGTGCCTTGGGTCGAGGCCTACGTCGGTCCGGTGAAGGTCAAAGCGTTGATCGATACCGGCGCTCAACAAACGCTCGGCAATCTGGCGTTGCGTACGGCGTTGCTGGAAGCACGCCGCCGCGGGCTCGATCCTCGCAACGAAGACGTGATCGGAGTGACCGGCGAAGTACAGGAGGGCGTGAATCTGGCCGTGCCCCCGATCCGTCTCGGCGACGTGCGCGTGCAAAACGCGCGCATCAACTTTCTCGATCTGCACATCTTCGGCCACTGGCGCATGCTCGACGAACCGGCGCTGCTGATCGGCATGGACGTCATCGGTGTCCTCGACACCTTCATTCTCGACTATCGTCGTCGCGAGTTGCAGTTACGGACCCGCGCGAATTGAAGCGATAGGCCAGCACGCCGGTGAGAATCGGGGCGCCGCCGAAGATCACCGCCAGAATCATTCCCGGCGACGCAAACCCGCCGTCGCCGTCGGCGAACGGGAAGTCGAGGCGCAGCGCGATCAGAAACAGGGCGCAGCCGATGCAGATGGTCACGGCTGCAGCGATTTTTCGTACTAGGCTCATAACCGAAATTCTCGCCGCAGCTGCACAGTTGTTCTGTCGGTTGACGCACGCTGCGCGCGCCGCTGATGCGTCGGCGCAACAATCGAGAACTGGGCCGCATCGTGCCCCCCATAACTGATATCTATCGTTTGGCGTCCTAAATTGATGGACTTCGCCCCTCGTATCGCGATAATCGGGTGTCTTTTTTTAAGCGCCGTTGCCAGGCGTTGTGCACATCAAACAGGGGGCTTAGGGCATGGATTTGTCCAAAAATCGTCTAGTGACCACCTTGGGAGCCGGTCTCGTGATCGGGCTCACCGCGTTCCCGGCATTTGCCGAAACGCAACTCGAAGAAGTCGTCGTCAGCGCCCGCAAGCGCGAAGAGAATCTGCAGTCGGTTCCGCTTGCGATCACGGCCATCACCGAAACGGAGCTGCAGCGCCGCTCGATCCGCGACCTTAAAGATGTCGCGGCGAATACGCCGGGCCTCACGTTCTTCGACATCAACAACAACTTGGCGGTGCCCGTCATCCGTGGTCTGAGCCAGACCGTGAACGCGGCACCGGATCGCGAC
>CAZBYY010000535.1:0-1659 GCA_964495855.1 uncultured Acidobacterium sp.
ACGCTGCTTCAGTCGACGTTCGAGCTCATCGTCCAGATTCACGACCGTGATGCTCACGACAAATCGTCTCCAGCTTTTCCGGGACCACCCCTGATCCCCGGATAGCGGGCGGGCGGTGACGCTGGTGATCGCGGCTATCGTTCGTTTCCGCGGCTTTTGCGATTCAAGTACCTTTCACCCGATGGGTGCAAGGGGCTTGGACAATGACGGGGCGGCTGAACTTCGAGATCGATACGGAGCTGGAGACGGGTCTCGTCACGGCGCGGGCCGGCATCCCGAGCCTTGTCGAGGCGTTCCGGCTGACGGGCACGGCGGCGGTCGTCGAGCGCACGGTCAAGCTGAAGAAGCGCAAGCGCGGGCTCACGTCCTCCGAGACCGTCGAGAGTTTTCTCGCGCTGTGGGCCTCGGGCGGCGAGCGCTGCGAGGACTTCGAGCGCCTGCGCGAGGACAAGGCGCTCTGTGAGTTGATCGGCCACGAGTTGCCGGCGGCGCAGACCGCGCGCGACTTCCTCGATCAGTTCCACGAGGCCGATCTGCCGCTGTTGCAGGACGGGCTTGCGTCGGTGCCGTCGGAGAGCGCGGCGCTGCAGGGACTGGCTGCCGCGAACAAGGAGCTGATCCTCGATCTGCAATGCCGCAAACCACAGCGCATTGCGACGCTCGACATCGACGCGACCGTGATCCACTCGTCGAAAAGGACAGCGAAGCGCGCGTATGACGGCGAACGCGGCTATCAGCCGGTGCTCGTCTTGTGGGCGGAACAGGATGTCATCGTCGCCGACGAGTTCCGCGATGGGAACGTGCCCGCCGGCATGGGCAACCTGCGCATCATCCAGAAGGCCGTCGCGACGCTGCCGGGAAAGTTCGACGAGATCAGGCTTCGCGGCGACAGCGCGCTCTATGAGCACGACGCGATGACCTGGATGGACGCGAACCGCGTGCGTTATGCCATCTCGGTGCGCATGAGCCAGCAGATCAAAGAGTGCATCGCGGCGCTGCCCGAGAGCCACTGGAAGCCAGCGGGCGAGGAGGCGGACGCGATCCGCGAGTGGGCCGAGATCAACTATGTGCCGAGCGACGGCAACAACAGCAAAGAGTACGCCACGCCGCGGCGCTATCTGGCGATCCGCATCAAACCCAGGCAAGGCGAGATGCTGGGCGACGGCACGAGCGTGAAGCACTTCGCCATCGTGACGAACCGCAACGATCCTGACGGCGGCAGCGGCCTCGACCTGATCAACTGGCAGCGCCAGAAGGCCGGCACGATCGAGCACACCCACGACGTGCTCATGAACGAGCTCGCCGGCTGGTGCCTGCCCTCGCAGAAGTTCGGAGCGAACGCGGCGTGGCTGCGGCTCAACGTGCTGCTCTACAACCTGCTGTCGGCGTTCAAGCGCGTCGGCTTACCCGAGGAAATCCACGACGCCCGTCCGAAGCGGCTGCGCTTCCTCGTGCTCAACACGGTCGGCAGGGTCGTCCGCCACGCCCGCGAGACCCTGCTGCGCTGCGCCGGCACCATCGCCCGGGCCCTGGCCGACGCCCCGCGGGTCGCCTTCCGCCTGCTCCGGCCAGCCTTAGCCGGGGAATGAGGAAGACCACACGGCATTGCGTATGCATTTGTTGATTCGGCCTTCCTGCCAACAAGGAGGCAGTCCTACT
>CAZBYY010000536.1:0-1651 GCA_964495855.1 uncultured Acidobacterium sp.
GCCAAGCCAGGCGACGAGGATCGCGCCTGTGGCGAAGGTCGCCGTGCGTTCGGTCGCAATCAATGCCGCGAAGCGCGATGCATCCAGCAGCGGCGACGGCAGCGTCCGGCCGGCGATCACGCACGCGCCCGCCGCCACGATGACGAGCACGAGCATCAGGATGATCCTGGGCACGCGCGTCAGCGCCGAGACCGCGCCCGGCGGCATCGACAGCTGCCAGCAGATCAACACCGCTGCACCAAGCAGCCACGCGTAGATCGGCGCCGCCACCGGCGCCGACGCGGCCGAGGCGAACAATGCCGCGAGCGTCGTGACCAAAAGGCCGGTCATCGACGCGCCGACCAGCAGGTAGACGATCGCGTGCGCATGCAGCGTGATGCGGCCGAATCGTCTGCCCAGCCAGCCCATGCCAACGGCCAGCATCGTCCACACCACCGCCGCCGGCGCGCCGTCGAACATGTAGTTGCCGCTGATCACCGCGAGGACCAGCGCGAGCGTCGTGTAGAAGTAGTAATTGGCCGCGCGCGCGTTCATCTCGCGATGGATGAACGCCACCGTGTAGGCCGCGACGCTGAGCAAGAGCAGCGTCGGACCGAGCACCTGCGCACCCGACCCGGTCTCCCTCGCGATCAACACCGCGCCGGCGACGCCGACCGTCAAGAGCACTGCCGTCTGCACGACCTCGAACGGCAGGACATCGCGCTTGCGCCACAACGTCCTGATCGCAATGCTGCCCAGGTATCCAAGCAGCGATGCGATCACGATCGCCAGCACGCTCTCCGGCGCCTCGCGCGGCGGCGATGCGAGCGCGCGCGCGATCAGCGCCACGATCGAGAAGTTCGCAAACAGCGCCACCAGCCAGCGCAGGCCGATCCAGCCGCGATCGTAGCCGAGCCACAACGTGACGATGCCGAGCGCGACCAGGAACCAGGCAAACGGCAGCGGCACGCCGGTGACAGTAAGCAGCGCCCCGGCCAGCACGCACGCTCCGGCGGTCGCGACCCACGCGAGCGCGTGGAGGTCGCGCCGCCAGGCGACCGCCAGAATGATCGCCACGGCGCAGGCGATCATCGGCGCGCTCATCACCGGGCTGACAAGCTCGAAGCGGACCGTGATCTCCCAGATGAGCGGCAAGGAGATCAACACGGCACAGCCGCCAAGGAACGAGGCGCTCGCGCGCTGGCGGGTTGCCACACGATCGGCCAGTACCGCGAGGGCCAACGCATAGACGAGCCCAAGCGCCGCGCCGGTCGCCCGATCCAGGACCCCAGATTCCGTCAGCGCGCGCAGCAGGTACGCGCCGGCCAGCAGCACGAATGCGCGGCCGGTGAGCGCAGATGTACCCGCGATGTCGATGCGCGGCACCGGCAGGACGCCAACATCACCAGGCGGCAGTGCCGCCGGCGCAGACGCCGCGTGCCCGCTTTCCAACGCGCGCAGGCGCTGGTCCACATCGGCCAGCGCCCGCTCGAGCATGCTCAGTCGATCATCAAGAGGCGTGTGCGGCGCGGCCATGGTCTCGCTCCATCTCGGCCCAGGGCGGCAGCACGCGCACCAGGCCCGCCAGGATGAAGAACGGCAGAATCATCAGCACCACCGCCGGCAGCAGGCCCTCGCGCGTCACGAACGCCATCTTGTAGGTGGTGTAGCC
>CAZBYY010000537.1:0-1648 GCA_964495855.1 uncultured Acidobacterium sp.
GCGAGGAAGGTGTCCTGGCTGACTCCGGCGGCGCCGTGCGCCTGGATCGCGCGATCGATCACCTGCAGCGCCACGTTCGGCGCGACCACCTTGATCATCGCAATCTCGGCGCGCGCCGCCTTGTTGCCGACCGTGTCCATCAACCGCGCCGCATGCATCGTCAACAAGCGCGCCTGGTCGATTTCGATGCGTGACTGCGCGATGTCGCGGCGGATCGTGCCCTGTTCGGCGAGTGTCTTGCCAAAGGCGACGCGCGACGTGACCCGCGCGCACATCGACTCGAGCGCGCGTTCGGCAAGGCCGATCATGCGCATGCAGTGATGGATGCGCCCCGGACCGAGGCGGCCCTGGGCGATCTCGAATCCGCGGCCTTCCCCCAGCAGCATGTTCGTGGCCGGCACGCGCACGTCCTTGAAGTCGATCTCAGCATGCCCATGCGGCGCATCGTCGTAGCCGAATACCGTCATCATGCGCGTGATCGTCACGCCCGGCGTGGCGAGCGGCACGAGGATCATCGATTGGCGCTTGTGGGGTTCGGCCGATGGATTGCTGAGGCCCATGAAGATCGCGATCGCACAGCGCGGATCACCCGCGCCGGAGATCCACCACTTGCGGCCGTTGATCACGTAGCTGTCGCCGTCGCGCACGATCGTGGAGCGGATGTTGGTGGCGTCCGACGATGCAACATCGGGTTCCGTCATGGCGAAGCACGATCGGATCCGTCCCTCGAGCAGCGGCGTCAGCCAGCGCGCCTGCTGCTCGGCGGTGCCGTAGCGCGCCAGCACTTCCATGTTGCCGGTGTCTGGAGCCGAGCAGTTGAACACTTCGGGCGCAAACATCGGCGAGCGGCCCATCACCTCGCAGAGCGGCGCGTATTCGAGGTTGGTGAGGCCGGCGCCGCGATCGCTCTCGGGAAGGAAGAGATTCCACAGGCCTTCCGCGCGCGCCTTTTGTTTCAGTTCTTCCACGATCGGCGCCACGTGCCAGCGGTCGTGCCGAATCTGCTCGTGCGCCTTCGCTTCGTTCGGATAGATGTCACGATCGAAGAACGCGATCAGGCGCTCGCGCAGTTCCCGTGAGCGGGGCGTGAGTTCAGGAAGCAATGGTTCGACCGCCATCGACGATGATTGTTTGGCCGGTGATGTAGCTGGACGCATCGGACGCGAGAAACACCGCCACGCCCTTCAGTTCGCCGCTCTCGCCGACGCGTGGCATGGGACTGGTCGCCTTGATTTGCGGCTCGGCGTGCACGATCGCCGGGTCGGCGAGGCGTGAGTGAAAGTAACCCGGTGCGATCGCGTTCACGCGGATGTTGCTGCGCCCCCACGTGGCCGCGAGCTCGCGCGTGAGGCCGATGATCCCGGCCTTGCTCGCCGCATAGCCCGCCCAGTGCGACGTGTGCACCGATCCGGTCATGCCGGCGATCGACGCGATGTTGATGATGCAGCCGCGCTGTTGCGCGAGCATCACGCGGCCCGCCGCCTGCGAAAACAGGAATGTGCCGGTCAGGTTCGTGTCGATGACCTTCTGCCACTTGTCGGCCGGCATGTCCTGCGGCTCGGCGGCCCACGAGATGCCGGCGTTGTTGATCAGGATGTCGAGCCGCCCGAAGGTTGCGACGGTCTTGTCGACGACGGCCTGGACCTGT
>CAZBYY010000538.1:0-1641 GCA_964495855.1 uncultured Acidobacterium sp.
CTCGCCGCCCATGATCAACAGGTTGGCGACCAACGTCAGCACCGCGATCGACACCCCGATCGTCATTTCATTCCCTAATCCCTAACCCCTAACCCCTAGTCCCTAATCCCCACATCCCCCGCGTACCGAATCATGCGCGCGAAGACCGGCGGCAGCACACGTGCGGTTGCCGCGGCAGCGGTCACGCTGCCTGGCGATGCGACGAGCGATCGCAGCGTGCGATTGAATCGCCACTTCGCCGCGAAGGCACGCCGCCGACGGGCGGCAAGATCGAGATGGGCGCGATCGAGCGGGATCGATCCGTCGATGACGCCACGGGCCACCTCGGCAGCGATCTCGGCTCCCATCAACGCAAGACGAAGACCGTCGCCAGTCATCGGATCGATGAAGCCGGCGGCATCGCCGGCAAGCAGCAATCCCGGTTCCCCCGCCGCGGTTGCATCAACGGCCATCGGCCCGAGCATCACCGGCGGCGCCACGGACCGTGCGTTCGCGAAGCGATCTGCCAGTTCGGGATCCGTTCGCACCATCCTGTCGAGCGCCTCCGCCGGACGCGCCAGCGGCAGGTCATCGCGATCGCCCGGCACCACGAGACACGCGTTTGTCAGCCCGCCGGGCACCGGCGCCACACCGATGTAATGACCGCGACGCACGTGCATTTCGCCCAGCGTCGAGTTGCCTCGCACGTCGGTGAAGTAGCCGCCGATCGCCCAGCGGCGCGGCTGTGCCGGTTGCCTCGACAGACCGCGGCCGATCGCGATGGCCGAGCGGCGTCCGTCGGCGGCGATCACGAGTCGCGCGGGATGCGTCAACGCACGATCATTGCGGCCGCCGGTGACCACGCCTGCGATCCGTCCGTCCTTGGTCGCGACGTCGCGAATCACGACATCCTGCTCGATCGAGGCCCCGGCGTCGATGGCGCGTTCGAGCAGCCACTGATCAAGGACGCGTCGCGTGATCGCGCGGCCGGCGATCGCCGGTCCGTATTCACCACGCACGCGCACGCCGCCAGGACCGGTCAGCAGCATCCCCGTGATCGGATCGCTCGCATCCAGCAGCGACGTGACGTCGACGTGCCGTCGCAGCACCGCCAACGCACCCGGATTCAACGTGTCGCCGCAGAGTTTTGGCCGGGGGAAGCGGGCGCGGTCGAACACGCGCACGCGAAGACCCGCGCGCGCGAGGATCGCCGCGGCAAACGATCCAGCCGGCCCGGCGCCGGCGATCGCCACGTCATCCATCGAACCTGCCAAGCACGAGCGCGCTGTTCTTCGATCCGAAGCCCAGGCAATTGCACAGCGCCGCCACCGGCTGCGCGGCGCGACCGTGGTTCGGGATGACGTCGAGATCGCACTGCGGATCGGGATCGGTCTGGTTGATCGTCGGCGGCAGGAAGCCGCGTGACAACGCGAGCGCAGCGGTCACGACGCCGGCCGCGCCACTGGCGCCTTGCGGGTGACCGATCATCGACTTCGTGGACGAACCCGGAATGCGATCCGCAAGAGCGCCGAACGCCAGTCGCGTGCACCGCGACTCGATCGCGTCGTTCAATTGCGTGGACGTGCCGTGGTAATTGATGTAGCCGATTTCTTCTTTCGCATGGCCAGACTTGGCGATCGCCTCCGTCATGCAGCGCACGAT
>CAZBYY010000539.1:0-1638 GCA_964495855.1 uncultured Acidobacterium sp.
GGTGCGGGAGTGCACGTCTACGATTACGGGGGAGGTCGAGTCGCTGAAGGGCCTCGTGGATGAATTCTCCCAGTTCGCCCGCATGCCGGCGCCGCGCGCTGTGGCGACGGACATGCACGCGTTCCTGGATGAGACGCTGGCGCTGTACGACGGGCTGTTTGCGTCTGTCGTATTCCGGACGCAGTACGATCCGTCCGTCACGCAGGTGCGCATCGACCCCGAACAGATGAAGCGCGTCGTCATCAACTTGATCGACAATGCGATCGAGGCGATGGGGCGGCAGGGGACGATCGTGGTGGAAACCGCGCGGGACGTGTCGAACAGCCTGGTGCGCATCGTGGTCGCCGACACCGGCCCCGGCATTCCCGCTGGTGAACGCGACAAGTTGTTCCTGCCGTACTACTCGACAAAAGGGCGAGGCAGCGGTCTCGGCCTGGCGATCGTGCGCCGCATTGTCGCCGAGCACGGCGGCAGTATTGACGTCACCGATAACGTGCCGACCGGCACGCGATTTATCATCGAGTTACCTGCCTGATGGCTGCCATTCTTGTAGTCGACGATGAACCGGGCGTCCGCTCATCGATCAGCGGTGTGCTTAAGGACGAAGGCTTTGACGTCGACACTGCGGAGAGCGGAGAAGCATGCCTGGAAAAGGCCACCGGCGGTTCGTACGACGTCATCGTTCTCGACATCTGGCTCCCCGGACTCGATGGATTGACCACGTTGCAGCGCCTGCGCGAGCGGCAGATCGATGCGCAGGTCGTGATCATCTCAGGCCACGGCAACATCGAATCTGCGGTCCGTGCCATCAAGATGGGCGCCTACGATTTCATCGAAAAGCCGCTGTCGCTCGAAAAGACGGTGCTGGTCGTGCGCAACGCGCTGCGCCAGCGAGATCTCGAGGCGGAGAACCGCGTGTTGCGTGCCAAGGTCGATCGGCAGCAGCACCACACCATGGTCGGCGAGAGCCCGGCGATGAACCACCTGCGCGAACAGGTGGCGCTGGCGGCGCCGACCAACGGGCGCGTGCTGATTCTCGGCGAGAGCGGCACCGGCAAGGAACTGGTGGCGCGCACGATTCACACGAGCAGCCGCCGCAAGAACGGTCCGTTCATCGAAGTCAATTGTGCGTCGATCCCCGAGGAGCTGATTGAATCCGAGCTGTTCGGTCACGTGCGCGGCGCTTTCACCGGGGCGGTGGCCGACAAGCCCGGGCGATTCGAGCAGGCGAACGGCGGCACGATCTTTCTCGATGAAATCGCCGACATGAGCTTGAAGACGCAGGCCAAGGTGCTTCGCGTGCTGCAGGAACAGGTCATGGAACGGGTCGGCGGCACACAGCGCATCAAGGTCGATGTGCGTGTCCTTGCCGCGACGAACAAGGACCTGCCCGCTGAGATTCGCGCGGGCCGGTTCCGCGAAGACTTGTACTTCCGCCTGAACGTGGTGCCGATCTTCGTCCCGTCACTGCGCGATCGCCAGCAGGACGTGCCGCTGCTGGCCGACCACTTCATGGCGCTGCTTGCCGCGGAGTACGGCCGTCGCCCGAAGCGCCTGGCGCCAGAAGCGGCCGCGCGGCTGGAGCAATACAGCTGGCCGGGCAACGTGCGCGAACTGCGCAACGTCATCGAGCGGTTG
>CAZBYY010000540.1:0-1635 GCA_964495855.1 uncultured Acidobacterium sp.
GATCGCGGCGTCATCGACACGCTCGAGCAGGTACTTGCGCGGCGCGGCTGCCTGAGCCGCAGCGGCGGTGGCGGTTGGGTTCGCGGCGGGCTGGGAGGCGGGCTGTGACGAACACCCGGCCAGCAGGCCAACAAGCATGAGGGCGGCTGAGCGATTCACCATATGTCTAGTATAGTTATGGGTTGGAGAGGACATCGCATGCGTCTTATTAACGGTTGTGCAATCGCAGTGGCTGTGACCCTGTGCGTGAGCGCGTCTGCCTACGCGCAGGACGCCGCCGTCGCAGTGAAAGATGGCGGGATTTTCGCGAAGGGCTGGCAGGGCAAGATCGACGCCCAGGAAGAGAAGGCGGGCAGCAACATCAACGCGGCGCGCTTTGAAGAGAAGAGCGGCGGCACGCTCAACGTCCGCACGGGTCCGGCCACGACGTACTGGAACCCCGCCAACAAGGCGATGGGCAACTACACCGTGTCGGCCACCTTCGATGAACCGAAGTACATGAACCTGATGGATCATCCGCATCCGTACGGGATCATGATCGGCGGCAACGATCTGGGCACGGACAACCAGAGCTACATCTACTGCTCGGCCTACGGCAATGGCACCTTCATCGTGCGCGGCATGGGACCAGCGCCGTTCGCGGTGAGCGCGCGCAAGCCTGAGCCGAACGCGGCGATCAACAAGGCCGCCGGTAAGGATCAGCCTGTGAAGCAGGAGATCGCGCTGTCGGTGACCGGCGACAAGATCGAGTGCTCGGTCAACGGCACGGTGGTCGGCAGCTACAACAAGGCCGATGTCGTCGCTGCGGGCAAATTGAAGTCGACCGACGGCGTGTATGGGCTGCGTTTCGCCCACAACACGGAAGTGAACGTCACGAACTTCAAGATGACGAAGAAGTAACGAGAGAGTCGGAGTGCAGCCGGGCACCGTGGCCAACGGGTGCCCGGCTGATTATCGAGCGTCGGTCTACTTCAGGTACTTCCTGAAGTGCGCGATCGTACGATCCCACGCCAGCTTGGCCGCTTCCGGATTGAATCGATCGGTCGTGTCGTTGTTGAAGCCGTGCTGTGCGCCGGCGTAGATGTAGCCTTCGTGCGCCACGCCTGCGGCCGCCAGTGCTTTTTCGTAGTCGGGCCAGCTCGCGGCGAGGCGCTCGTCGAGCGCGCCGTGGTGGACCAGCATCGCCGCTTTGATGTTCTTCACGTCGTCTGCCGGCGGCGGACCGCCATAGAACGGCACGCCGGCGGCGAGTGCCGGCATCTTCGTCGCGAGGAAGTTCACAACGCCGCCGCCGTAGCAGAAGCCGACGGCGCCGAGCTTGCCTGTTGAGTCGGTGCGGGTGCGGGCGTAGTTGGCGGCGGCGATGAAATCCTCGCGCGTCTTCGCCTGATCGAGCTTCGGAAACATCTGCCGCGCCTGGTCCTCGCGCGCCGAGTCGGCACCGTCCTTCGGGTACCCACCGAGCGGTGTCAGCGCATCCGGAGCGACGGCGAGGAAGTTGTCGACGGCGAGGCGCCGCGCAATGTCCTCGATGTGGGGATTCAGCCCGCGATTTTCATGAATGACCAGGATCGTCGGCAACTTGCCGCTCGCATTCGCCGGCTTGGCGACGTAGGCCTTGATCTTGCCGTTGCC
>CAZBYY010000541.1:0-1626 GCA_964495855.1 uncultured Acidobacterium sp.
CCGAACGCACCGTCCGCGCCGTCACCAACATCTCGTCGGTGCAGGTCGTGCGCCGGCAGGCATCGCCGTTCACCAACGATCCGTTCTTCCAGTACTTCTTCGGTGATCAAGGCGACATGTTCGGCCGCAGCCGCGCCGAGCAGAGCCTCGGCTCCGGCGTCGTCATCTCGGCCGACGGCTATGTGGTGACCAACAACCACGTCATCGGCGAAGGCGATGTGCAGGAAGTGACCGTGACGGTCGGCGACCGCCGCGACGTCAAGGCGAAGATCATCGGCGTCGATTCGTGGACCGACATCGGCCTGCTGAAGATCGACGCGACCAACCTGCCGGTGATTCCGTGGGGCGATTCGTCGAAGCTGAAGATTGCCGAGTGGGTGATGGCCGTCGGCAATCCGTTTTCCCTCAACCAGACCGTGACCGTCGGCGTGGTGAGCGCGCTCGGCCGCGCCAACGTCGGCATCACTCAGTACGAGGACTTCATCCAGACCGATGCGGCGATCAACCCTGGCAATTCCGGCGGCGCGCTGATCAACTCGCGTGGCGAGCTGGTCGGGATCAACACCGCGATCTTCTCGCAGAGCGGCGGCTACCAGGGCATTGGCTTCGCCGTGCCGAGCAACCTCGTGCGGCGCGTCGTCGATGACCTGCAGAAGCTGGGGCGGGTGCGGCGCGGATCGATCGGCTACGTCGAGGTGATTCCGCTGAGCGCGCGGCTCGCTGACGAACTGCGCGTGCCGAAGGCCGACGGCGTCGTCGTCAATCAAATGTCGCGCGATGCCGCCGCCTACAAGGCGGGCCTCGAGCCCGGCGACATCATCGTCTCGGTGAACGGCACGGCCATCACCGATCCGTCGCAGTTCGTGCGCCTGATCGCCGATTCCACGATCGGGTCCACGGCGCGCATCGAGGTGCTGCGTGAAGGCAAGCGCAGCACGATCCGCGTCCCCATCGAACAGCTCCAGGAACGCCGCGCGCGCAGGCGGTGATGCAGGCGCCCACGCCGACCGCGTTGCCGGCGATCTTCAGCGTCGAGGCGCTCGCCGCGCTGTCGCTCGCCGCGCTGGCTGCCCTGTCGGTCGCGATGATCGTCGGCGGATTGACGCGCAAGCTGCTCCTCACGATCGAAGGCGATCGCTTCCACACGCAGCCGATCGCCAACGCCACCGTCCGTGCCGTGCGCCGGGTGACGTTCGTGCTGGCGCTGCTCGTGCTGGTCTTCCCTGCTCTCGACCTCGCCGGCCTCAACATGAAGGTCGGCCTGCACGCGCAGGACATCAGCCGGTTCGCCACCCAGGGCGGCGCGCGCATCCTGCTGCTGATCCTGCTGGCGTTTGCTGCCAACCGCTTCGCCGGGTCCGTGATCCGCAACGCGGAAGAAGAGATCGCCGCCGGAGACGACCTCAAGACCCTGGAGCGGCGCAAGCGCCTTCACACGGTCGGTGCAACTTCGCGGCGATTCTTCTCGATCCTGATCTGGACCGCCGCATCGCTCATGGTGCTGCGCGAACTCGGCGTCGACATCACCCCCGTGCTCACCGGCGCCGGCATCATCGGCCTGGCCGTCGGCTTCGGCGCGCAAACGCTGGTCAAGGACATCATCTCCGGCCTGTTCGTGATCGCCGC
>CAZBYY010000542.1:0-1625 GCA_964495855.1 uncultured Acidobacterium sp.
TGGTGCGCAGGCCGATCGGTCCGCTCGTCGGGCCGCGCGCTCCCGGCCCTCGCGATCGCCGCCGCGCTCCTGGCCATCAGTGAAGACACGGCGTGGCTCGCGCTTCTCCCCGCGGTCCTCGTCGTGGCCTATCGTCAGCGGGTTCACGTTTCGAGGTCGCTCGGTGCGACGGTGATCGTGCTGCTCCTGATCGCCGCCGCGTGGCCCTTCATCATGCGGTGGTGGATTGCCACGCACGTCGCCGGTCCACTGATCGCCGCCCCGGTGCCTGGACCGTTCTCACTCTGGCGTGATTCGGTCAATGCCGCGCCTCGGCCGCAACCTGACGACATTGCGGCGCTGTTCGGCCGCGAATTCACCGCGGGCGGCGCATTGCTGGCAGTGCTTGGGTTGATGCTCCTCTTCACGGAAAGCGCACATGCCGTGGCCGCCGCAACGGCGGCCGCCGGCCTGCTGGCGTGGACGCTGCTGGCGCCCAGGCCCGCATCGCAGCACCTCTCGATGCCGGTGGCACTGTGCGGATGGTCCGCCGTGGCCGTCGCGTTCACGTGGATTCGCCGCAACGCCAAGCGGGTGCCGGGCACCCTGTTCGTCGCCGCGGCCACCATCGCGATGGCGGTGGCGCCGCTCGGCGCGTCGTTCGACTGGTCGCCATCGCAGGCGCTGATGGCCGACGATGCGCGGGCCGTGGCATCGGCGGCAATCACGGATCTACCAGGCGATGCGGTGTTCGTTTCCGAGAACACGCGCGTCGATCAGGCGCTACGGTTCGCAGCCGCGCGTGCAGAACGCTCAGTGACGCTGATACCGCGGAACGCCGACGCTGTCGAAAAGGCCGCCGCGTCACACACGGTCATCGCATTCAGGGACGCTACCGACCAGTTGAAACGTCACGGATTCCTGTTCGACCGCGGGTACCTTGGCGAAGTCCCTGCCGACACCGTCGTCGGCAGGGCGGCGTGCGTCACGCTCGAAGCCGGGCGGTGGTCGAACGTGACGGCGATGCTCGGCGAAGGCGCCTTCACCATCACTGGCGCGACATCAACCGTCACGCCCGGGCAAATCTCGCTTCGACTTGCCGGTGTCGACGAGTTCCCGGTCAGCGGAACCGATCCGAGACGGGACTACGAAATCGTGTCGGCACCCGGCAGCAGCGAGGTCGAGCTGGTGGTGCCGCGCCCGCGCGAGGCGCTGTCGGTGGTGATGACACTCACCTCCGCGCCGAGGGTCGCGTTGGCGCGCGCCGACGATCCCGCAGGCGCACAAGTGTGCCCCGCACCTCAACGAACCGATCTCCTGCTCGCGGGTGCGCGACGCGCGGTCACCATCCCCATGACGTCACGCCTCTTCGGTCACGGGTGGTCGGGACCTGAGTACGATCCGGATGTCTTTCGCTGGACGTCTGATTCGGCTGCAGTTGCGAAGGTATCGATGGCACCCGCCGGTGCTGTGCGCGTGACCGTGACGGCCACGCCGGCAGCGCCATCCACACGGCATCCACAGATCGAGCTGGGCGTCAACGACTGCCGGCTGTCCACCGTCCCCATGCCGGCGGAATTGCACGACTACGAATGGACGGTCGACCAGCCATGCTGGCACGCTGGAACCAATGAACTATCAATCGG
>CAZBYY010000543.1:0-1615 GCA_964495855.1 uncultured Acidobacterium sp.
GGCGCGGCGCCTTCCTTGGCGAGAATGATGCGATTGCCGTTGTAGTCGGTGACCTGCGCGCCGTGTTCGAGCGCCAGCGATTCCAGGCGGCCCGCCTGGTAGCGCGCACGCGCGAGGATGAGGAACGCCTCGGCCGGATGGTTCGCCATGCCGTCCTTCGGCATCACCGCGGCGGTGACCGAGTCGACGTCCTGATCGAAATTGATCCCGGTCTTCTCTTCGAATTCGTTCTTGTGTTCCTGCGAGGGTTCGAGGCTCTTGAACCGCTGGCGGAACTCGGAGTTCATGACGTCACGCACGTTGGCATACGCCACCACGGCGGCATCGGCGGGGACATACTGAAGTTCGTCCGGTCCCGCGGCTCTCGAGAAGACCGACACCGGCAGGCCCATGTAAGAGGCCGCAAGGCCCACGCCCAGCCCGACTGCCAGAATCGCGCCCGAAATCGCCACAAAATAGCGGGTCTTCCTGTTCGACATTGAACGCTCCCTATGCCAGTTTACGTGGCCGACACGACCTAAGTTCCACTCGGCAAACGTTTTTTCGGGCCGAATGCCCTGCGCAAGCAGGTCGGGCGCCGACAGGCAGCCTTACTGCTCGAGGATGTATTCCTTCCGCTCCACAACCCGGGTGGCCATCCACAAAAACACGCCCAAATACGCGAAAAGCCACGCAAGCGCCACGGCCGTCGGCGGGGTGTCACGGAACATCCCCTGGAGCAGGCTGGTGACACCGTCGGACGGCATCGCGTGCGGCACGAGCGACTGGATGTAGTAGGCCACCGTGAGCTGCTTCAGATAGCCGGGCAGCGCGAGCGTGACCTGCTCCCAGCCAAAGGCGAAGACCAGGCCAATGACGAGCGGACGCTTGAAGTAGGCGCCGACGAATGCGAAGACGCCTCCGTAGACCGCCAACCCAAGTGCCAGCAGTCCGAGGTCGATCAACAGGTTGCCGAAAGTGCCGGGTAATTGCGAGAACGGCACGAGCAGGAAATACACGATCATCACGGACGGCAGCACGACCAGCATCGTGCATGCGAGATACGCGAGGTACTTGCCGACCAGGACCGCGCCGCGCGAAATCGGGCGCGTGAACAAATAGGTGATCGTCTTGTCCTCGACTTCGTCCGCCATCAGCGCCGTGCCATAGAACACGCCAAGCACGGGAATGATGAACCGCAGGAACAGCCACCAGATGATCATGCCGAAGATGCCGAAGCCTTCGACGCGCTGGCCGTTGACACGCAAGGCCGACATGCCGAACAACTCGACGAGCTTGACGATGATCGCCAGCAGGACGGGACCGCCGACGACGAGCGCCATGAAGATCGTGCGGCGCGACCACAGCATCTCGCCAAGCGAGAGGTCGAACACCCGTTGCGCGGCGGCGATGAACGACATGCGCCCCCTGCTCGCCTGCTGGCCTGATGGCCCGATCGCCTGCTCTGTCATTGCTTCACCAGGTACTTGAAGACGGCCTGCAGGTTGTCGTCGGGCGAGGTGATCTCCTCGATATCCAGGCCCTCGGCGGCCAGGTTCGTCAGCAGGCCGTAGAGGCGGTCCCGCTGCCGCGTTTCCAGGACGACCGTCCGGGCTTCGCCGAAGCGGATGTCCAC
>CAZBYY010000544.1:0-1592 GCA_964495855.1 uncultured Acidobacterium sp.
TGCCCGTCGATTGTCGGTCGACGATGGCGATGTGGTGCTTGGCGTGGCCCGGCGTGTAGGCCACTTCCAGCGACGTCCCTGCCATCGCGAGACGCTCCCCGCCGGCCAGGACCGTGACCTGCGACGCCGGCACGGGCTGAAAAGCCCCCCACAGCAGATCCATCCGGTCGCCGTACAGGCGCGTCGCGCTCGCGAGCAGTTTCGACGGATCGATCATGTGCGGCGCGCCGCGCTCATGAACGTAGACCCTGACGCCCGGCACGCGCTCGGCGATCGTGCCGGCTGCACCAGCATGGTCGAGGTGAATGTGCGTCAGCAGCAGCGCGCGCACGTCGCGCAACGCGAGTCCGCGTCCGCGCAGCCCATCTTCGAGCGCAGCCAGGCACGAGGTCGGACCGGGATCGATCAGCGTCACGCCGTCGGCGCCGGTCAGGATCGCCGTGGCGATCACCCGCTCGGTGCCGAGAAAGTTCAGGTCGATGTAATCGGGAGTCACTCGCAAAACGCCAACGACTTCGTGGCCTCCGCGTAGCGACCATCCTCGGTCGCCGGAAGAAAGACCTTGCAGGTCTCCAGGTCACCGCCGTAGACGTGCAGGGTGACAGAGGCGCGTTCGGGCCTGGCGTTGGCCAGCACGTGATGATCCGTCGGCGGAATCAGGCAGCCGGCCGAACCGGTGCCGGCGAGCAGCGCGCCGATCGGCGTCACGCGATAGAAGCCGTCAGGGTCAGGCTGCACGAAATACTGCGTCACCGCGATCTCGCCCTCGACGACGCCTTCCACGCACCAAAGGCCGCCGTGGTCGTGCACGGCCGTCCCCTGGCCTGGCCCCCACGTCATGACGATCGCGGAGTAGCGGCCGCGCGGATCGCGATGCAGCAAGCGCCGGGCGTACGCGTCCGGCCGCGGCGCAACCATCGCCGCCGGCAGCGACAGCTTTCGTTCGCCCAGCAAGTATTCGAGGTCGGCCTTCACGGCCCCGGTGATCGCCTCGGGCGAACCCGCGTCGACCGAGCGATCGAGGCGGGCGACAAGTTCGGAGAAACCGGGACAGGGGTCTGCTGTGGTCATTTCTTCAGGTGTGTTTCAAAGAGTTTCAAGATCCGTGGTCTTCCAGCGGATATACGGCCAGCTCGAAATTGTCCTTGTGCAATTCTATCAAGCGCTGGACGAGGCGAACCGAATCCCATCTTCATAAGTGTTTGTAAAGGGCGTACAGCGCCTGGTCGCGTATCGTCCCATCCTTGATCGCGCTCTGGCGCATCACGCCCTCGCGCACATAGCCGGCCTTTTCAAGCACGCGAATGGACGCGGCATGGTCCGCAAACGGTACCGCAAAGATCCGCGTCAGCTCAAAGCGGCGAAACGCCTCTGCGGACACGGCGATCAGCGCCTCGGTCGCGATGCCCTTGCCCCAATGCGCTTCGCCGAGCCAGTAGCCGATCTCCGCAGACACGCGCTCCACGTCGGCGTGAAACTCGAGGCCAATGGCACCAATCGCTTCGCCATTCACATCGATGGCCCACACGGTCGGCAGCGGCTGGCTCACGACCCAGTTGAGGAATGCGTGCGCCTGCTCGAGTTCGTAGGGA
>CAZBYY010000545.1:0-1589 GCA_964495855.1 uncultured Acidobacterium sp.
CCATCAGGGCGGAGTAGTACTTGGCGTGCGGGTCGCGCGGGTTCAGCGCCATCGTCGTCTGCGCGCTGAACACGTTGCCCTCGGCCGAGAGCACGCGGCTGTCATTCTCGCTGGAGCGATAGCCGCCGATGAACTCATCATGCTGGATGATGCTCGCACCCTTTGGCAGCGTGATCGTCACCCGCGCGCTGTCGATGGCAAAGTCCCAGCCATTGCCGGTGACGTTCCAGTAAAGCTCGTCATACCTCTCGAAGAAGCCGATCTGCCGCGTTGTGCGATAGCGGATCTCGTAGCGGTGCGGCGCATTTTCCAGCCACACATCCTTGTCGCCGATCCTTATGCGCGTGCCGTTGCTCAGGGCCTCCAGCACATAGGCTTCAGCGCGCCCGTCGCGTTTGACGCCCAGGACATCGAAGCCGACGATCACCCGTTGGCCATGGCCATCCGTATAGGTCGTGGGAAAGTCGCGGAAGATGCCGTGTTTGATGCCGCGGCCTTCGGAATTGACGGTGATGGTTTCAGTGACGTCGATCGAGGCATCGGCATTCACCGTCACGTCGCTCACGAAACTGCTGATGCGCTCCTCGGCCAGGGCCGGGGAGACGAGCGCGACAACGAGAAAGACGAACGCGAGAAGCCGGCGCATCAGCTACGTCTTGAAGTCGACCTTGGGCACCTCGCGCGCCGCGGCGTCGCCGATCTCGAAGAACTCGGCCTTGCTGAAGCCGAACTGTTTGGCGATGAGGTTGGTGGGAAAGCTCTCGATCATGGTGTTGAGGTTCCGCACCGCACCATTGTAGTAGCGGCGCGACAGCTGGATTTCGTCCTCGATACCGGAGAGCTTGTCCTGCAGGTCGCGGAAATTGGCGTCGGCCTTCAGTTCCGGGTAGGCCTCGGCAATCGCGAAGAGCTTGCCCAGCGCCTGGCTCATGGCCTGGCCCACCGCCGACTGCTCGCCCACGCTGCCGCCGGAAATCGACTTCGCCCGCAGCTCCGCAATGTCGCGGAACAGCTTGTCCTCATGGGCGGCATAGCCCTTCACCGTTTCGATCAGGTTGGGGATCAGGTCGGCGCGGCGGCGCAACTGCACATCGATGCCGCTCCAGCCCTCGGCCACGAGATTCTTGTTCTTCACCAGGCCGTTGTAGGCCGTCATCAGCCAGATCGCGGCCAGCACCAGGATGCCGAGCAGAATGTAGAGGGTCATGTGCCCTGATCTCCGTTCCCAACCGAGGAGCGAACTATGAGGCCTTGGCGGTGTCGAGGCAAGCGGGCACGAAGGCCCTGTCGTGCTGCAGGGAAGGGATGCGGCGGCGCGTCTCCGCCACCAGCGCGAGGTCGATCTCTGCCGTCACCACGCCCGGCTCCGTGCCGCCATCGGCCAGTACGCGGCCCCACGGATCGACGATCAGGGAGTGGCCATGGCATTCGGCACCACCCGAGAGCGTGCCGCATTGTCCGGGCGAGATCACATAGGCACCGTTCTCGATGGCGCGTGCGCGCTGCAGCACATGCCAGTGCGCCTCACCCGTCACGCGGGTGAAGGCGGCGGGTGCGGCGATCATCTCTGCACCCGCCTGCGCATAGGC
>CAZBYY010000546.1:0-1577 GCA_964495855.1 uncultured Acidobacterium sp.
GATTGATCGCCCCTTGCACGAGATAGCGGCCGCTGCCAGGCAGACCGAACACCGTCTCGACCACCAACGAGCCGGTCATGACGAACGCACTGGCGGGTCCGAGATAGCTCACCACCGGCAACAAGGCCGGCCGGATCGCATGGCGCCACAGTACGATGCGCTCCGGCAAACCTTTGGCGCGGGCGGTGCGGATGAAATTCGAGCGCAGCACTTCGAGCAGGCTGCCGCGCGTGAGCCGCGCGATGTAGGCGATGACCGGCAAGGCGAGCGTGAGCGCCGGCAGGACGAGATATTTCCATTCGCCGGGCGACCAACCGGCCACCGGCAACCAGCGCAAATGCAAACCGAACACGAGCGCGAGCAAGGGCCCGATCACGAAGCCGGGCAACGCGACGCCGAGCACCGCGAACGCCATCACCGAGTAGTCGAGCGCGCCGTTTTGTCGCAGCGCCGCGAATGCGCCGAGCGGCACGCCGATCAAGAGTGCAAGCAACACTGCCGCAAAACCGAGCGTGAGACTGAGCGGCAAGCCCTGTCCGATCAGTTCGGTCACACTGAAATCTTTGAACTTGAACGACGGTCCGAAATCGCCGCGAACGAGGCCTTGCAGATATCGCAGATATTGAGTTGCGACCGGTTGATCGAGGCCATAGGCCGCCTCGAGATTCGCCTTGATCTCGGGTGGCAGTGTCTGCTCGTCGTCGAACGGCCCACCGGGGGCGAGCCGAATGACGAAGAACGACAAGGTGACGATCACGAACAGCGTCGGCACGAGACCGAGCAGCCGTCGCACGGCGAGCCTCAACATCGCGCGTGCATCAAAGATTTTCGGTGATGATGAAGATCGGGTCGTTGGCGAGGGTACGGAATTGGCCGGCGATCTTTTGCACCTGCTCGGACTGCACGTCCTTGCCGAGCTGCTCGAGGCTGTGCAGGTCGATGATTTCGATGTACTGGTACGGCGACGGTGTACCCGCCATCGTGCCGGTCGCCTTCAACACTTCGAACTTGCGCACCGAGGGCAGCGCATTGACGATCGGCAGGTCGAGTTCGCGCGCGAATTTTTCGTAGTCCTCGACGCGGGTCTCGGGCTTGAGATTGAACAACACGATCAACTTGGCCATGGTGCCTCCGAAAATTTTCAGATGGGAGCGTACCCCAACAGACTCACGGGCATCCCGTCGGGATCGGTGAAAATAGCTTCCGAATAGCGCCCCGCCGGCATCGCCGCGGTCGCCTCGTACTTGACATACTCGGTCGGCAGCGTCACGAACTGCACGCCGGGCGTGCGCTGTAGGCGCTCGACCAAGGTCGACATCGCCGCTGTTTCGAATACTACGGTCGCTTGGCCGTAGGCAGGAAAACGCGAATCGGTCGGCAGCGAATCGAGACGTCGCGGCGCCGTCGCGCTGACCTCGTAAAGCCCCACCCAACCAACTGTCGCGGCGCCGCTACCGAGATGAACGATGCGCATGCGCGCCTGCTCGAGACCGACGAGCGCGGCGATCGCCGGCCCTTCGAGATCTTTTTGTTCCAGCACCTGCAGGCCGAGCGCATCGCGGTACACCGCGAGCGAC
>CAZBYY010000547.1:0-1570 GCA_964495855.1 uncultured Acidobacterium sp.
GCGAGAGGAGCTCGAGTTCATCGCCGAGTTGTGCCAGCGGTGGGATGCCCTGGCGATCTCCGATGAGATCTACGAGCGAATCGTTTACACCGGGCAGGCGCACATCCCGATTGCGTCGCTCCCCGGCATGGCGGAGCGGACGATCATTACCAACGGCCTGTCGAAGACCTACAGCGTCACGGGGTGGCGCGTGGGCTGGGCGATCTCGCCTGCGTCGCTGACCGGCGGCATCCGCAAGATGCACGACTTTCTCACCGTCGCCGCGCCGACGCCGTTTCACGATGCCGGCGTGGCTGCGCTGTCGCTGCCGGATGCGTTTTATTCCGAGCTGGCGTCCGACTACCAGAAGAAGCGCGACCTGATGCTCGACATCCTTCGTCGTCACGGCTTCACGGCCTACAGCCCGGGCGGCGCCTACTACGTGATGGCGGATGTGAGCCCGTTCGGCTTTGCGTCGGATTGGGATTTCGCGCGCTATTGCGTCCAGGAGATCGGCGTGGCGACGATCCCCGGCAGCAGCTTCTACATCGATCCGGCGGCGGCCCCGAAGACGGTGCGCTTCTGCTTCTCGAAGCGTGACGAGACGCTCCATGAAGCCGACCGCCGCCTCGCCCGTCTCCGCGTCGGCGCGGCGACTACTTCAACCGGTAAAGCCTGATCCCGTCTTCATCAGCGACCAGCTGCAATTCGGTGATCGTGTCGATGGCGCGCAGTGCGCGGTCGCCGTAGAGGCTGCGAAACCGGTCCGCGTGTACGAAGACGTGCGTCACCTTCAGGCTCTGCAACTCCGCGATCGCATCCAGGCTGGGGAACGTCCGCAATACCCGCCCGCGCTGCTCGAACGATTCAGGATGAAAGCTGCTGTAGCCGTTGACCATCGGCTTGAAGTAACGCGTGTTCGCCAGCATGTACGGCCCGTTGCCGCTTACGGTGGCTCCTGAATAGAACGGAAACTCGGCAACGATGGCGTTGGGTTCGTTGGCGAGGCGATCGTAAATGCGCGGGATGCCGTCGAAGGGCGTATAGCCCACAGGGGTCCTGATCGATTCCGCGGTGACGAGCACACAGAGCGTCGCTGCGACAACGGTCCATCGCTTGCCCGCGCGCCTTTCGATCGCAGCAGCGCCGAAGCCGCCGAGCATCGCCGTGCCCGCAAGCAGCAACCATCCCCATCGCGACACGTTGCGAAGGCCGCTGAGCAGCGGCAGGGTGGCGTGCAGGACGCGATAGCCGGGCAGGGATGTGCCAAACGAGAACGCGACGCCAACGATGGCCATCGCGATGGCCATCTGGATGCGCCGATCGCGCCACCGCGTCACGACGGCGATGATCGAGAGCCCGATCGCCGTGAACCCTGGAAAGAACGCGCTTCGTCCGTCGTAAAACTCCTTGCTCCACGTCTCGTAGTGCAGCCTGGCGCCGGTCGCAAGGTAGGCGCGCCACGAGGCCGTGTAGTTGGCGACGACGTCTGCGCTGCGGGACAACCCCTTGTCGCGGTCGACCAGGTAGTAGGGCAGCAGGAAGGGCGCAAGCGCAACGATGCTGATGGCGCCGGCGACGGCAAGGCGAC
>CAZBYY010000548.1:0-1562 GCA_964495855.1 uncultured Acidobacterium sp.
GGTGCTCGTATTCGAGCAGGATCGTGTGCGCGGAGAGGATCGCGATGCCGAATCCGCCGCGCACGGCCTGCTTGACCGCCTCGTTGCTGCCCAACTCGAGCCGCGCCTGGATCTTCAGCCCTCGCCCGCGCAGCCAGTCGTCGGTCCACAACCGCGTGCCCGACCCCACCTCTCGTTCAACAAACGGCTGATCCGACAGCTCGCGAGGCTCGATGTGCTTGCGCTTGTGCCAGGGGTGATCCGGCGCCGCAATGACGACGAGTGGATTCTTCCCGACCGACTCAACGCGGAACGCGGGATCCTCAGGCGGACGGGTCATGAGGTAGGCGTCGTCGGAATGATCGGTCAGCCGCTTGAGCAGCTCGGCACGATTCAAGACCTGCAGCGTGACGACGATGCCCGGGTGCGCCCGCTGAAAGTGCCCGACGATGCGCGGCATGAAGTATTCGGCCGTGCTGACCGCCGCCAGCTGGAGCCGCCCTTCCATCACGCCCCGCCTCGCCTTCAGTCGCTCCGACAATCCTGACAACTCCGCGTCGATCCCGCGCGCGGTGCGGAGCACTTCGTGCCCCGCATCCGTCAGGATCAGCCGTCGGCCCACCTGTTCGAACACCGCCTCACCCACGGCCTCGGCCAGCTGGCGAAGCTGGATCGACAAGGTCGGCTGCGTGAGATGCAGTTGCTCGGCTGCGCGCGACACGCTGCCGGCCTCGGCGACGGTGACGAGGATGCGGAGCTGGTGGAAGGTGATCGCCATACATAGATCATAATCAATGTGTTGTATGCAAACGTTTAATTTTACTTATCAATATGGCGGCCGCATGCTACCGACATGCTTAGCTTCGAAAACGAAACCGTTACGCCCGTTGTCACTCCCACCGCCGCTGCCACCCCGATCACCGTCGCTGAGGGCGATGGCATCGGCCCGGAAATCATGCAGACGACGCTGCGCGTCCTCGAGGCCGCCGGCGCCCGTCTGGAGATCCACCCGATCGCCGTCGGCGCTGCCGCACAGGCGAAGGGGTTCAGCTCGGGCATCGAGCCCGGTGCCTGGGGCACCCTGCGCCGTACGCGCGTCCTGCTGAAGGCGCCGGTCACGACCCCGCAGGGTAGCGGCTTGAAGAGCCTGAACGTCACGGTCCGTAAGACGCTGGGCCTGTATGCCAACGTCCGTCCCTGCCGCGCCTACGCGCCGTTCGTGCAGACCCGCCATCCGCAGATGGATGTCGTCGTGATTCGCGAGAACGAGGAAGACGTCTACGCCGGCATCGAGCATCGCCAGACCGACGATGTGGTGCAGTGCCTGAAGCTGATGTCGCGCCCGGGCTGCGAGCGCCTGATCCGGTATGCGTTCAACTACGCGCGCCAGTCAGGGCGCCGCAAGGTCACCTGCATGACCAAGGACAACATCATGAAGATGACCGATGGCTTGTTCCATCGCGTCTTCACCGAGGTGGCCGCCGAATACTCCGATCTCCAGAACGAGCATCTGATTGTCGACATCGGTGCCGCGCGGCTCGCCACGCGTCCCGAGATGTTCGATGTGGTGGTCCTGCCGAATC
>CAZBYY010000549.1:0-1560 GCA_964495855.1 uncultured Acidobacterium sp.
GCCCAGCCGCGTATCGCGCGCGCGATAGACCTCGCCCATCCCGCCGGCGCCGATAGGGACGAGGATTTCATACGGTCCGAGACGTGTTCCCGATGCGAGCGCCAACGGTGAACGATTATACGGGCAAGACGTACACTACGAAGAGACGTGCGGACCGTATTTCTATTGTCGCCGGCGTTTTGTGGCGGCCGGCGCGCCTCGATCCTCCTCAACACGAAGTCCGACGCGGCGACGGCGCGCGACTTTCGCGCGGGCCGTCTGTCGCTCGGCCAGGCCTTCGCGTTCATGAGCGGCCTGTACTTTCGCGGCAAGCTCACCTATGCAGAACGATTCGGCGAGTCCTTCGTGATCACTCCCACTCGCGGACTGCAGCCGCCCTCCGTGCCGTTCACGCTTCGCCTGCTGCACGAGTTCGCTGACGGCGATATCAGTCTGGACAACCGTGCGTACCGCCGCGCACTCGAGAGGGATGTTCGCGCGCTCGCGCGTCGCGTTGATGACGGGCTGGTGGTGCTGCTGGGGAGTGTGGCGAGCGGTAAATATGTGGATGTGCTGCTGCCAATTCTGGGTAACCGGTTACGGTATCCCGTGTCCTTTATCGGCCGCGGCGACATGAGCCGCGGCGGGCTGCTGTTGCGCAGCGCCGCGAGCGGCGTCGAGCTCGACTACCAGGCGCTCGAGGCCGGCGTGCGCCCCCGAGGACCGCGTCCCCCGAAGCTCGAACCGCTGGTAAGCTTGGGGCATGAAGGCGTTGTCGATCCTCGTCGCGCTCGCGGCATCCTCGAGCCTGCTCTTCGCCCAACAACAGGAACGGCCGGTGCCGAAGGACTCGGCGCGGTTGTCGATCTCCGGCTGCGCGCGCGGCCGCGTGTTCACCGTTCGCGTCAATCCTGAACACCCCGAAGAACTCGGCACGCATCTGCAGGAGGGCCGGCACCTGCGGCTCGAAGGCAAGAAGAAGGCGCTGCAGGACATCAAGGCCCATGAAGGCTCGATGGTGGAGATCACCGGCTTGATCAAGCGATCCGACATCGGCCAGGACGGCGTCAGCGTGATGGGCGGCCGCGTGCGCATCACCGGGGCCATGCCGTCGGGCGGCGGGTTCGACCCCGGACCGCAGCAGCCGGTGGTCGATGTCGAGTCATGGCGACTGCTGAACGCGTCATGCCCGACGCGCTGATGCCGCGGCGATCTGCGATGGCGTAAAAGCTGCAGGGGCGATCGTCTGGAGGACACTCATGCCGCAAGCGTGGAGTTCGAAAGACGAACGGAAGTACGAGCACATCAAGGACGGGGAAGCCAAGCAAGGGCGCAGCGCGAAGACGGCCAAGCGCATCGCCGCCGCCACCGTGAACAAGCAACGCTCAGCCGAGGGGCGCACGAAGAAGAAGAACACCAGCTCGAGTGCGTCGCGTTCGCGGTCGCGCCGCTAAGCCGCTTCGAAATCCCACACGTGGTGCGCCGGCTCGCTGTGGCGGTCCCAGGGCCACCAGCTTCTGTGCGGGACGCGCGCCGCGTGCGGGACGATCGTCGCCCGGTACCCGCGGCGCAGGCCATGCT
>CAZBYY010000550.1:0-1548 GCA_964495855.1 uncultured Acidobacterium sp.
GCCGTCTCGGGATCCAGGCCCACGAGGCGCATGATCGGCGTCGCCGCCATGACGAGACCGAACTGCGATGCGAACCCGACGAGCGCCTGGACGACACCGGCGTCGTAGGCGTCGGCCGTTTCCCGGGGGAACTGCCGCATCAGCGCAAACACGGCGTAGAGCTTCGGTGCGGCGATGATCACGGCGACCGCCACGCCCGCGACTGCGCACGAAAGAACGCGGCGCGCTGGCACGACCAGCATCCCGCTCGCCGACAGCAGCAACAGCGTGAGCACCAGCGAGACGGCGATGATGATCATCAGCTGAAAGCCCGAGTGGTAAACGATCACCGCTACCAGCAGGCCCACGCACGCGGCATTGGCGATGACGGAATGGTTCCGGTCGACGAGCAGGAGCAGCAACGCCGGCATCAAGGGGAACAGCTGAAAGCCAAGGTGCCCGACGATCATGTGCTCGAAGTAGAAACCATTGCCGATGAAAAACACCGCGCCGAGCGTGCTCGAGACGGCGCTCAATCCGATCCTGTGGAGCAGCGTTCTCGCGGCGACGAATCCGATCGCCATGGCCGCCACCGTGGTCGCCAGCACCGCCAGCCACGGATCGACGATCAGCGTCAGCAGTTGAACGACTGAATACTCCAGGTGCTGCGGGTTCGGGTAGGCCGGCAGGCCGGCGCCGAACGTCGGCGTGTACCACTGGATCGACCAGCCGTTGATGCGAATGTGCAGCAGCGTGTCGAGCAGGCGCGGAATGAAATAGCGGAAGTCGTGGCCGACCATCGGGTAGTCGCGGGCCATCGCCGCGACGGCCAGGGCGCACACGACGCCGCCGCACAGCGAGGAGGCCCAGCGCGACATCACCGGCCGTACTGTGCGCGGATCCGCCACAGGTCGATCAGCATGCCGACCGTGTCCGACGGGCGCAACTTCGATCCCCCGACCTCGTGCCATGCCGCCAGCGGGACTTCGATGACGATGTCGTTGATCGCGGCTTTGCCGGCGTGCCGCGACAGCCGGGCGAGCAGTTCGACGTCGAAACACCACCGCGAGATGAACGCTTCGGCGAACAACATCCGCGCCGTGTCGGCGCGGAATACCTTGGCGCCGCACTGCGAATCGTAGACGGGCAAGTCCAGGACCAGGCTGGCGAGCGTCGCAAACACGCGCCCGCCCGCGTGGCGCAGCGGATTGCGATCGATCCGCGACCCAAGCCGACGCCACCGCGAGCCGATCGCTGCCGCGCAATGTGGCCGCTGTTCAAACGTGGTGAGCAGCGCGTCCAGTTCGGTGAGCGGCGTGGACAGATCCGCATCCCAATACCCGACGAACGCACAGGTCTGCGACACCGCCTGCACGCCCTGCCTCACCGCTTCGGCCTTTCCTCGGTTCGCCGGAAGGTTCACGACCGAAATGCGGTCGCTCGACTGCGCCGCCAGCTCGGCCAACGCCCGCGCCGTCTCGTCGGAACTGCCATCGTTGACGAAGCACAGCGACAGCCGCGGCTGCAGGCGCAGCGCGTCGAGGAACGCATCGGCGCGCAGCCGCGACG
>CAZBYY010000551.1:0-1546 GCA_964495855.1 uncultured Acidobacterium sp.
ATCGATCGTGTCGCGCAGACCGTCGCCCATGAAATTGAAGCCGAGGACGACGATTGCGAGGAACACGCCGGGGAAGATCGTGAGGTGCGGTGCGTCGATCAAGTGGACTCGCCCGCCGTTGATCATCGAGCCCCAACTGGGCGTCGGTGGTTGAACGCCGAGGCCGAGAAAGCTCAACGCCGCTTCCGACAAGATCGCCCCCGCCATGCCCAGCGTGGCTTGCACCAGCAGCGCCGGAAGCGCCGTAGGCAGTACGTGCCGCAAGAGGAGGCGTGGCGTGCTCGCCCCGAGCGCACGCGCCGCGGTGACGTACTCAAATTCCCGGGCGCGCAGAACCTGGCCGCGGACCAGCCGCGCGTACCCGACCCAACCGATCACCGCCAGCGCGAGGACGACGTTCACCAGGCTGGGGCCGAGTACGGCGACCAGCGCGATCGCCAGCAGCATCCCTGGAAACGCCATCAGCACATCCATCACGCGGCCGATGACCTGGTCGATGCGGCCGCCGTAGTACCCGGAGACGCCGCCGACGGCCATCCCCACGACGGACGACACGCCGACAACGATGATGCCGACGAGCAGCGAAATGCGGGCGCCGAGCAGGACGCGCGCCAGGATGTCGCGGCCGAGTTCATCGAGCCCGAACCAGTGTTGCCAGCTCGGACCGTCGAGACGGTGCGGCAGGTCCTGATACGCCGGATCCCACGGCAGCAGCCACGGCGCCGCCGCGGCCGCGATCAGCACGATCGAGACGATCGCCATCCCCACACGCGCTTGACCGGATCGCAGCATCATTCGAAGCGGATCCGCGGATCGAGCACGCCGTACAAAAGGTCCGTGACGAGGTTGACCGCGACGTAGGTGACGGCGATCAGCAGGATGCAGCCCTGCACCATCGGGTAGTCGCGGAAGCCGATCGACTGAATCAGCAAGCGGCCGATCCCCGGCCACGCGAAGATCGTTTCGGTGATGACGGCGCCGGTGAGCACCGCGCCGAACTGCAACGCAATGATCGTCATGAGCGGCACGAGGCTGTTGCGCAAGGCGTGGCGCGTGATCGTGGCGGCGTGAGGCACCCCGCGCGCACGCGCGGCACGGATGTACAGTTCATTCAATTCGTCGAGCATGCTCGCGCGGGTCATCCGGGCCAGGATCGCGGCGAGGGCAAGGCCGAGCGACACCGCCGGGAGGACCAGATGCGCGAGCGTGCCGCGGCCTGACACCGGCAGCCAGCCCAACTCCACTGCAAAGACGATCGCCAGCAGGGGGCCGAGCCAGAAATTCGGGATCGACACGCCGGCGAGGGCAAACGTCATGGCGCCGTAATCGACCGCAGTGCCTTTGTTCACCGCCGCAACCACACCAAGCGGGATCGCGATCACAATCGCCACGAGCATCGCCGCGATCGCCAGTTCGGCCGTTGCCGGCACGCGTTCGGCGATCATGCGCGTGACGGGCTGACCGGTGCGAAACGAGGTCCCGAGATCGCCGGTGACCGCGTGCTGCAGGAACGTGAGGTACTGCGTCAGCAGCGGCTGGTCCAGGC
>CAZBYY010000552.1:0-1526 GCA_964495855.1 uncultured Acidobacterium sp.
GACGCGCTTGTCACGGCTCGCCCTCGTCGTCGCTGTCGTCACCGCCGTTCCCGCATTGCACGCACAAACGGCTGCGCCCAAGCCGGCGGCGAAGCCTCCCGTCAAGCAGGCCGCGACGCCGAAGAAGAGCTGGGTCGTGCCGCGCACGCCCGACGGCAAGCCGGATCTCCAGGGCAACTGGACCAACGAAACGCAGACGCCGCTCGAGCGCATGGGCAATGGCGGCGCGACGCTGACCGACGCGCAAGCCAAGGCCATCGAGGACCGTGCGCAGCTCGTCGAGGAGTACCGCGACAAGCAGAGCGATCCGAACCGCGCCGCGCCGAAGGCGGGCGGCGAGGCGAACAACCTCGCGGCGCCGGGCGAGCAATCGTTCGTCGAGCGCATTTCCGAAGCGGCCGGCGGCGCGGTCGGCGGCTACAACGGCTTCTGGCTCGATCCCGGGCTCAAGGTAATCCGCATCGACGGCGTGCCGCGCAGCTCGATCATCATCGACCCGCCCAACGGCCGGATGCCGGCGCTGACCGACGCCGGCAAGAAACACCTGGCGGACCTGGCCGCGAAGACGCGCGGCATCGGCGAGTACGATCACCCCGAGATGCGTCCGCTCGCGGATCGCTGTCTCGTGTCATTCGGATCGAATGCCGGGCCGCCGATGCTCCCGAACTACTTCTACAACAACAACTACACGATCGTGCAGACCAAGGATCACGTGATGATCCTCAGTGAAATGGTGCACGACGTGCGCATCATCCGGCTGAACGACGCGCAGCACGCGCCCTCGCGCGTCAAGAAGTGGTTCGGCGATTCGATCGGCCACTGGGAAGGCGACACCCTCGTCGTCGAGACGACCAACATCAACCCAATGCAGCTCGACCAGCAGAGCGTCCTCTGGGCGTATCGCGGCGCGTCTGAAAACCTGAAGGTGACCGAGCGCTTCACGCGCACCGGGCCGGACACGATCGTCTATCGCTTCACGATGGACGACCCGACGGCATTCACCGCGCCGATCACCGGCGAGCTGCCGTTCAACCGCATCAACGAGATGGTCTACGAGTACGCCTGCCATGAAGGCAACTACGCGATGACCAACATCCTCTCCGGCGCCCGCTCGAAGGAGAAGGAAGCGCAGCAGAAGAAACAGTAGGGCGACTATTCGCTATACTGGATTCGTGGGTCGTATCGCCGCACTCATCCTTGCGCTGCTCATCGGCGTCGCCGCGCCCGCGAAGGCGTGGTGCGAGGCGTCCTGCATGGCGCCGGCGCATTCTACACAACACGCCGCTCCTTCGCACTGCCCGCTTCACGAGTCGAGCAGCGCCCCCACCCTGACGGCATCCGCCGGAACCTGTCCGGTTCTCCAAACCGCGCGGCCGTTGCCGGCGAAGATTGACGCGGTTGGGCCGATGGTGGCGCTGGTGATCACAACCGGCCGCACGTCGCACCTTCGCCCCCGAGTCTCGCGGCACGCCAGCACCCCGGCACCCCAGCACCGGAATCCGATACCACTTCGAATCTGATTCACC
>CAZBYY010000553.1:0-1515 GCA_964495855.1 uncultured Acidobacterium sp.
GCCTTGCAGCAGGTCGCAATCTGCACGGGTTTCTCTTTCGGGGCCGCAGGCGCCGCGGCAGCGGCACCGCCACGGCCGGGAGGCGCCGGCGGCGTCACCACGTTCCACGGCTCTTCGTAGAGTTCTTCTTCGGTCAGCGTCTCGGGCAGATGCGTGACCCAGACATGCTGCTTGGCGTCGACGAACACGCCGGTGACCGCGCCCATGATCCAGTGATTGGGCATTTCCAGGGGCCAGGTCGGATCGACCTTGAACTGGGGAACATTCGCGGCCGGCTTCGATTGAGCGTCCGTGCGGACGCCGGTCGCGAGAAGTGCTACGGATGCCGCAAGCGCGGCATACAGGGGATAGGAGCGAAGGTTGCGCATGGGCCGGAAAAATACCACGCAACCCTGTGTCCGGGGTGTCTCCAAACGTCAGCGGCACCGGACCGGGCATCGGGGCGCCTCGCCCGGGCGTTCATGTAGAATCGCCCGGTTCAAGGAGCGCACATGATTCGCCGGTTCGCCGCGGGCCTCACCGCTTTTCTCGTCGCCAGTGTCGCTTGGGTCGTCGCCCAGCCGAAGAGCACCGATTGGGCCAGCTACGGCCTCGACTATTACGAGCAGCGCTTCAGCCCGCTCGATCAGATCAACGACACCAACGCGGCGCAACTGGGCCTCGCGTGGTCGTTCGATACGGCGACCGATCGCGGACTCGAGGCGACGCCGCTCGTGATCGACGGCGTGATGTACACGACAGGATCGTGGAGCGTCACCTACGCCATCGACGCGCGCACCGGCAAGCAGCTCTGGAAGTACGACCCGGAAGTGCATCGCAAGTACGACAACATCGCCTGCTGCGACGTCGTCAATCGCGGCGCCGCCGTCTACAACGGCAAGGTCTACGTCGGCGTGCTCGACGGCCGGCTCGTGGCGCTCGATTCCAAGACCGGAAAGGTCGCGTGGTCCTCGACGACGGTCGATCAGAGCAAGGCGTATACGATCACCGGCGCGCCGCGCGTGGCGAAGGGCAAGATCATCATCGGCAATGGCGGAGCCGAGTACGGCGTGCGCGGATACGTATCGGCGTACGACGCCGAGACCGGCAAGCTCGCATGGCGCTTCTACACCGTCCCCGGCGATCCCTCGAAGCCGCAGGAGAACAAGGCGCTCGAGAAGGCGTTGCCCACGTGGAAGGGCGACAACTGGTGGAAGTACGGAGGCGGCGGCACGGTCTGGGATTCGATCGTCTACGATCCCGAGTTCAACCTGCTCTACGTCGGCACGGGCAACGGATCGTCCTGGAATCGCAACTTGAGAAGTCCGGGCGGCGGCGACAACCTGTACCTGTCGTCGATCCTCGCGATCAATCCCGACAACGGCGAGCTCGTGTGGCATTACCAGACGACGCCGGGCGACTCGTGGGATTACACGGCCGTGCAGCCGATGATGCTTGCGGATCTGCAGATCGGCGGCCGCATGCGCAAGGTGCGGATGCAGGCGCCGAAGAACGGATTCTTCTACGTGCTCGACC
>CAZBYY010000554.1:0-1489 GCA_964495855.1 uncultured Acidobacterium sp.
CAGTCCGCTCAACCGGGACAGGCCGCCCGAATTCCGCGCGCAGACGCCGCTCCAGCGCGTCGAGGTCGCTGCGGCGCACGCGCTCGACGAACCCCGCACCGACGACGCCTTCGCGGAAGTAGGGCTCGGTCTCGGTGACGTATTGCGACCATTGGGCGGGCGTGGCGGCGCTGCCGGCGAGCAGCGCCGCGCGCAGGCTGACGACGAGTTGCTCGGCAGACGCAAACCGTGACTGCGCCACGGCGACAAGCCGCTCGTTGGAGCGATCGAATCGCTGGCGCTGCGCCGACCGCACCTGCCGCTCGGCGACGTTCCAGGCGAGCACGGTCAGCGCTGCCCCTCCGGCCATGGCCAGGAGCGGCAGCCAGAGGGTCAGTGACGATCGGACACGCCCGGATGCCTGCCGATCGTCCGCCATCACCTACGCGCGTGCGGGATAGTCGTAAAAGCCCTTGCCTGATTTCTTGCCGAGATGTCCCGCGAGCACCATCCGCTTGAGCAGCGGCGGCGGCGCAAAGCGCTGCTCGCGGAACTCGTCGAACATGATGTTGGCGATGAAGTAGGTCGTGTCGAGGCCGACGAAGTCCAGCAGCGTGAACGGCCCCATCGGGTATCCGCATCCGAGCTTCATGCCGTTGTCGATGTCCTGCACGGTGCCCAGGCCGTCTTCGAGGCAGCGAATCGCATCGAGCAGGTACGGCACGAGCAGGCGATTGACGATGAAGCCGCCGCGATCGGGCGCGCTGATCGGCTCCTTGCCGATCGCCTTGGCAAATCCCAGCAACGCGTCGTGGGTTTCCTGGCTCGTCGCCAGCGCACGGATCACCTCGACGAGCTTCATCAGTGGAACGGGATTGAAAAAATGCAGCCCGCCGACCTTGTCCGGACGCTTCGTCGACGCGCCGAGCTCGGTGATGCAGAGCGACGAGGTGTTCGACGCGATCAGGCAGTGCGGCCCGACAACCGCTTCGACCTGCGCATAGGCCTGCTTCTTGATGTCGACGTTCTCGATGATCGCCTCGATCACGAGATCGCAGTCCTTGAGGTCGGCGTACTTGGTCGTGCCGCTCAAGTTGCCGAGCGTCGTCTGCCTGGCCTCCTCGGTCACCTTCCCCTTGGCCACGCCATCACTGAGGAACTTCTCAACCCGGCCAAGGCCCTTCTTGAGCACGTCCTCGTTCACTTCGAGGACGATCGTCTTGAAGCCGGCCGCCGCCGACACCTGCGCGATGCCCGCGCCCATCAACCCGCATCCCAATACACCAACCGTTTTGATCGCCATGGTCTTTTCCTGAGGCCCGATGCCTGATGCCTGATGCCTGTTAAAGCGCTTCCACGATCATCGCGATGCCCTGGCCGCCGCCGATGCAGGCCGAGGCAACACCGTACTTCTTGCCGCGACGCCGCAGTTCGAGCAACAGCGTCAGGACCAGCCGGGCGCCGCTGGCGCCAAGCGGATGGCCGATGGCGATCGCACCGCCGTTGACGT
>CAZBYY010000555.1:0-1470 GCA_964495855.1 uncultured Acidobacterium sp.
CAGACCAAAATCGGCGGGCCCGGATTCCCTTCTGTCGACACATGAGCCCGGCACATAACAACTTGAGATCACTCCCCTCGCGCGGAACTGGCGGAATGCAATGAACGTCGATCCCGAGTCGCACGCTGACGCCGACGCGCAAGCTACACCTCGAATCTCTCTCTAGCGGGGAGAGACGAGGTAGATGCAGGCTGTCTTTGGACTGGCAATCCTGATATCTCGCGGCCGAGTGCCTGCCGGCATCGAAACAATGACGCGAGCGTTAGGATACTGCGTAAGCGGGGTCCGCTTCCTGTCTACGCTTCCGTCTTTCTCCAAACCCACGGTGAAGAAGGGAAACTGCGCGTCCATACCCTGATCATAGAGGCTCAGGCGACCATTCTCGACGCTGACCGAACCGACACTTCCATCCATGCACAAATTGTTGTCTCCGCCCAGTCGCCTCAGATGCACCCTCCAGCTTTCCGCATCTGCGAAGCCGTTGCCAGGCGACAACGAGATAAGAAAGCAAAGGCAAAGCATTCCACGGCCGATACCGACAGAGGGAGCCATCCGCACCTCCACTTCGTTGGTGTGAATCTTGCGCCTGCAGATCGGCGTTACGCTTGCGCTAGATCAAAACGTGGTGCGGCAAACTATCTTCCAGCAATCAAACAGCGCTGGCTGCCAAGACACGCATCCGTTTGCCACTGTTTTCGGTAGATTTGGAATGCCATTTTGACTTCGAAAGCGACTGTCCTGCTCCCCGCGATCTGTGTGGTCGAAAATCGGGGGCGCTCACTCGCAACACGCAGGCTCGCCAGTACGGTTGCTCGGAGCTTCCTAAAATACCGGCCCGCCGGCGATCTGCGTGCGCTGCATCCTGCGATGGAACGGCCCGGCATCGTGGACCGCCAGATGCTTGGTGCAGCGGTTGTCCCAAAACGCGAGCGAGCCCGGCTGCCAGCGGAAGCGGCAGGTGAACTCGGGCCGGTGGCCGTGATTCAGCAGGAACTCCAGCAGCGGCCGGCTTTCCTGTTCCGTCATGTCCTCGAACCGGCAGGTGTAGGAGTGGTTCACGAACAGGCACTTGCGCCCGGTTTCCGGATGGGTGCGCACCACCGGATGGACGCTCTCGGTCGGCCGCCAGTTGGCGTCCTCGCGCACCTTGATCGCGCGCTTGGCATTGAGGCCGGCGCGCGGCCCGGCGACCCTGATGTCGCTGTGCACGGCGCGGAGGCCTGAGACCATCCGCTTCATGCCGTCGGACAGCGCGTCGTAGGCGAGGTACTGGTTGGCGAACAGCGTATCGCCGCCATAGGGCGGGACTTCGAGGGCGTAGAGGATCGCGCCCATCGGCGGCTCGGGCATCATCGTCGTGTCGGCATGCCATTCCTCGCCGACGATGCGCTCGTCGCCGGGCGCGCGTACCACGCGCACGATTTCGCGTTCGGCCTGGCCGAGATCGAAATTGGGATGAACGAAGAGCTC
>CAZBYY010000556.1:0-1461 GCA_964495855.1 uncultured Acidobacterium sp.
GCGGTCCAGGTGTGCAGGCCGGCGCTCGCGGGCAGGACCTCGAGTGCCGACAGGTCGTCAGGACCCTCGACATTGTGGATGGTGGCGCCGGAAACGATGCGTTTGATCATGCCGCTCAATGCCTTTCCGGGTCCCACTTCAACATAGCGGGTGACGCCTTCCGACGCAAGGCGAAGGATCACGTCTTCCCACCGGACCGGCGACGCCACCTGCTGGATGAGCGCCTCGATCGATGCCGCGGCCGTGCGCTTCGGCAGCGCATCGACATTCGCAACCACCGGCACACGCGGATCCTGCGCGGCGACGGAACGCAGCTCCGGGACGAGGCGCAACTCCGCCGGCTTCATCAGCGCGCAATGGAAAGGCGCGCTCACCGGCAGCGGGATCGCCCGCTTGGCGCCCAGCGCTTTGGCCCGCTCCCCCGCGCGCGCGACGGCGGCCGCGCTGCCGGCAATCACGATCTGGCCGCCGCCATTGAGGTTCGCGGCGCTCACGACCTCGCCTTGCGACGCCTCTTCGCACGCTTTCTTCACGCCGGCTTCGTCGAGCCCCAGGATCGCGGCCATCGCGCCGCTGCCCACCGGCGTCGCCTCCTGCATGTAGCGGCCGCGGTTCCGCACCAGGCGGACCGCATCTGCGAACGCGAACGTGCCGGCCGCCACGTGGGCCGAGTACTCGCCCAGGCTATGACCGGCGACAAACGACGGCGTGAGCCCGCGTTGCTCGAGCAACCGGCACACCGCGACACTCATCGTCAGGATCGCCGGCTGCGTGTTCTCGGTGAGCGTCAGCCGGTCCGCCGGGCCATTGAAGATCAGCTCGCTGAGCGGTTCCTGCAACGCGGCGTCCGCTTCGGCAAACGTCTGCCGGCAAATGTCGAAGGCGTCGGCGAGCGCCTTGCCCATGCCTACGGCCTGCGAGCCCTGTCCCGGAAATACAAATGCAATCATCGATTCACTGTCCGTTGCCGGCCACCGCACTCATCTCGGCGCTCAGCCGCGCCATCATCCCGTTGCCGGCCATGCGCGACGCCATCACCACCGCATTGCGAACCGCTTTCGCTGACGAGCGCCCGTGTCCGACGATGCATAGACCCGCGACGCCGAGCAGCGGCGCTCCGCCAAACTCCGAGTAGTCCACGCGCTTGCGAAACCTGCGGAAGGCGCGCTGCGACAGCAGCGAGCCCACCTGGCTCGAAAACGTGCTCTGCAACTCGTGGCCGAGCAACGACTCGACCATCTCGACGAGCCCCTCGCTCAGCTTCAGCGCGACGTTGCCCGTAAACCCGTCGCACACGATCACGTCGGCGTCACCGGAGAAAATCTGCCGCGCCTCGACGTTGCCGACAAACGAGAGCGCCGACGCCTTGAGCAGCTGATGCGCCTCGCGGGTGAGGTCGTTGCCCTTGGTTTCTTCCTCGCCGATCGAGAGCAGGCCGATGCGCGGCCGCTCCACCCCCAG
>CAZBYY010000557.1:0-1457 GCA_964495855.1 uncultured Acidobacterium sp.
TCGCCGGGTGCGATTTGCTCACCATCAGCCCCGACCTGCTGGACGCGCTCGACCGCCAGCAGGGCGACGTGACGCCGAAGCTCACGCTCGACGGCGCGCGCGCGTCAACCGAAGCGAAGATCGCGCTGGATGAAAAGGCCTACCGCTGGCTGCACAATCTCGACGCGATGGCTGTAGACAAGCTGTCGGACGGCATCCGCCGTTTCAACGAGGATGGCCGCAAGCTGGAGCAGTGGGCCGCGTCAGCCGTGCGCGCCTGAGCGGGTCACGGCTCAGTTCTGCACCGATCGTTCCTTGCGTGTGCCGGCCCCCAAAAGGTGGGGCTTCCACTTGAGACAAACCCTCGTACAATGGTCTGGCTTGCGTTCCCTCACTGGAGGATCCATGACTTCGCGCACCCTCGCGATCGCGTTGTTGCTGACGTGCACATCAGCCGTCGCATTTGCCCAAACTAGCACCTCGCAGCCGCCGCAGACACAGCCGCCGCAGCAGCAACAGAAACCGGATGAACCGCCGGTCTATGAGGAACAGGTCGTGGTCACGGCCTCGAAGGTGGAGCAGCAACTGGTGAATGCACCGGCCACCATGACGGTCGTGTCGTCGGACGTCATCACGTCGACACCGGCGACCAACTACGCCGAGCTGTTCCGCTCCGTGCCGGGCGTCAACATCGCGCAGACGTCGGCGCGCGACTTCAACATCACGATGCGCGGCGCCTCGTCCACGCTCGCGACATCGACGCTCGCGCTTCTTGACGGCCGCAGCCTGTACCTGGATTTCTTCGGCTTCGTGGCGTGGGACCTGCTGCCGGTGAATCCGGCGGAGCTCAAGCAGATCGAAGTGATCCGCGGCCCGGCCTCCGCCGTCTGGGGCGCCAACGCCATGAACGGCGTCGTCAACTTCATCTCGAAGACGCCGCGCGAGATCAACGGCAACAGTGCGACGCTGACCTTCGGTGGATTCGGCCGCCGCATCGATGGCGGCCAGCAGCTCGACGCCGGCTATCTCTACGGCATCAACGCCACGCACGCCCGCATCGTGAACGACAAGTGGGCGTACAAGATTTCCGCTGGCGGCTACACGTCGGATCCCTATGCGCGCCCGACCGGCGCCATTCCGAATGGGACCGGCACGCAGTATCCGAGCTACACGAACGCCGGCACGACGCAGCCGAAGCTCGACGTGCGCGCCGATTACGAAGGCGAGAAGTACAAGCTCGTGATCTCGGGCGGCTACTCCGGCACCGCGGGCATTTTCCACACCGGCATCGGCCCGTTCGATTCCAAGCGCGTGGGCATCGGCTACGGCAGCATGCGCTATTCGCGCGGCGCGATGCGCTTCAACGTGTTCACGAATCAGCTGAACGGCAATGCCACGGGCCTGCTGGCAATCGGCACCGACGGCAAGCCGATCCTGTTCAAGTTCAACACGCAGACCTACGACGCCGAGTTCGGCAA
>CAZBYY010000558.1:0-1449 GCA_964495855.1 uncultured Acidobacterium sp.
AGGCTAATCAAACTTCGTGATTGCCCGTTCTCTTCGAAATGTCTTTAGGGACAGCCTCGGGAGGTCGGCGCTGGTGGTAGAGAACTGAATGGGCTAAGGGGCTTACCAGCTTACTGAACCCAATCAAACTGCGAATGCCAACGACACGTATCCCGGGAGTGAGACGGTGGGGGCTAAGCTTCATCGTCGAAAGGAAAACAGCCCAGACTATCGGCTAAGGTCCCAAATTCTGTGCTAAGTGGGAAAGGATCTGAAGACGCTCAGACAACCAGGAGGTTGGCTTAGAAGCAGCCATCCTTTAAAGAAAGCGTAATAGCTCACTGGTCAAGCGGCTTTGGGCCGACAATGTAACGGGGCTCAAGCATTGAACCGAAGATCATGACAGATGGATCTTGCGAGATTCATCTTTGGTAGAGGAGCGTTCTCTCTGCAGTGAAGTCAGACCGACAAGGACTGGTGGAGCTGAGAGAAGTGACCCTGCCGGCATAAGTAGCGAGAAGGAAAGTGAGAATCTTTCCCGCCGTAAACCTAAGGATTCCTGAGGTAGGTTCGTCCGCTCAGGGTTAGTCGGGAGCTAACGCGAGGCCGAAAGGCGTAGCGGATGCACATCCGGTTAATATTCCGGAACTACCGAGAGATCGTTATCACGATGGGGGGACGCAGGAAGCTATGCGGGCCTGGTTTTGGATATCCAGGTTCAGACATGTAGGGGGAGCAGACAGGCAAATCCGTTTGCTCACATTCCCTGAGGTGTCATGGCAAGGACCGCAAGGTCCATAAAGCCGCAGACGCTACGCTGCCGAGAAAAGCCTCTAAGGAGATCTCTTGGTACCCGTACCGCAAACCGACACAGGTAGGTGAGGAGAAAATCCTCAGGCGCAAGTGAGAATCATCGTTTAGGAACTAGGCAAAATGACCCCGTAACTTCGGGATAAGGGGTGCTCATATGCGTTAGTGGCCTCGCGCCACGAAGCGCTACGTGAGTTGCAATAAAGAGGGTCAAGCGACTGTTTACTAAAAACACAGGGCTCTGCTAAGTCGAAAACGACGTATAGGGTCTGACGCCTGCCCGGTGCCGGAAGGTTAAAAGGAGAGGTCAGCCGCAAGGCGAAGCCTTGAATTGAAGCCCCGGTAAACGGCGGCCGTAACTATAACGGTCCTAAGGTAGCGAAATTCCTTGTCGGGTAAGTTCCGACCTGCACGAATGGCGTAACGATTTGACCGCTGTCTCAACGATGAGCGCTGCGAATTTGTGGTACCGGTGAAGACGCCGGTTGCCCGCCATAAGACGAAAAGACCCCGTGCACCTTTACTGCACCTTAGTAGTGAATGTTGACGCCGTATGCGCAGCATAGGTGGGAGACGTTGATGCCAGGCTCTCGGGCTTGGAGGAGTCACCAGTGAGATACCACCCTTACGACTTCGACGTTCTAACTGAAACCCATTATC
>CAZBYY010000559.1:0-1443 GCA_964495855.1 uncultured Acidobacterium sp.
CATTTCTTCCGGCACCGGCTGCTCCATCAGGATCGGCGGCGGCTCGAAGCCGAGCTGCTGCGCCATGTCCTCGATCTTCGGCAGATCGCCGAGGTCGTTGAGGCCGAAACGAATGAGGAATTCCTTGGTCGTGCCGTAGAGGAACGGCCGGCCGATCACGTTCTTGCGGCCGACGATCTTGATCAAGTGGCGTTCGAGGAGCGTCGACAGCACGCCCGACGTGTTGACGCTGCGAATCTCCCCGATCTCAGCCGCCGTCACCGGCTGCTTGTAGGCGATCACCGACAATGTCTCGAGCGCTGCGACCGACAACTTGTTGGCGGAGCGCTCGTGGAACAGGCGACGCACCCACTCGTGATATTCGGGGCGCGTGGTGATCTGATAGCCGCCGGCCACTTCAGCGATGTGCAAGCCACCGCGATCGGCATAGTCCACCTTCAACGCCTCGAGCGCTGCCTTGACGTCTTCCTTCGGCTCGTCGTTGAGCAACTTGTAGAGCGTGCGGATCGTCACCGGGTCTGGCGAGGCGAAGATCAGCGACTCGATCACCGCCTTGAGCTGCGACTGCTCCATCCGGGGCTTGTCTTCGGGTGCCTCGAGTGCCTCAGGGGCCGCAAGCGTCTCGGCCGCCTGCGATTCCTCGGCCGGCTGCGGTGCTTCGAGTGCCTCTGGTGCGTCCGGTCCCTGCGGGACGTCTTGCTCTTCGCTCATTTCTCTTCTTCCTTCAGCCCACCGTCGCCCTCCGCGCCGTGGCCGGCAGGCGGATGGTGGGACTTGAATTCATCCTCGGGGTCGTGGATCGGGTGCGGCGCGTCGGTCGGCCGCGCGCGCTTGTAGACGCGAATCGCGCCCATCCCGCCCTGCTGGAACACGCGAATCAGTTTCAGCCGGATCATCTCGAGCATCGCCAGGAAGGTGACGATCATGTCGGCGCGCGTGTAGTCGCCGTCGAATAGATCCTGGAAGCCGCACGCCTCCGTCTCCGACAGCCGCTCGAGCAACTGCTCGATGCGCGACTCGATCGAGATTTCCTCGGGCGGCAGCAGCACCGGCGGCCGTTCGCGCGCGCGCTCGAGCACCTGCTTGAACGCCGACAGCAGGCTGAAGAGATCGACTTCGATCTCCGGCTCGTAGTCGTCGCCGGCAATCTCCTCGATGCGCGAGTCCGGCCGCGCCCACTGCGCGCTGCGCAGCGTCTCCTTGTCGTGCAGCATCTCGGCGGCGGCCTTGAACTTCTGGTGCTCGAGGAGGCGGCGGACGAGCGCGTCGCGCGGATCCTCCTCGTCCACCGGATCGCCCGTCGCCGTTTCGGGCCGCGGCAGCAGCATCTTGCTCTTGATGTGGATCAGCGTCGCCGCCATGCCCAGGAACTCGCTGGCGACGTCGAGATTCAATTCCTGCATCAGGTCCAGGTACGCGAGAGACTGCTTGTTGAGCACCGAG
>CAZBYY010000560.1:0-1437 GCA_964495855.1 uncultured Acidobacterium sp.
TCAGCCAGGTGCCGCCCAGGACACCGCCGAGGTAGCGCATCGGATTCTTGCCGCGCACACCCGCCCAATAGGACAGAGGCGATCCCGCGAGGACCAGCGGGCCGGTGATCTCGGGCCGCAGCGCGGCCATCATCATGACCTGCCAGCCGGCCTGGCAGTTGGCGACGATCGCCGGCTTGCCCTGGGCCTGGGGATGCAGCCGGATGACCTCCTCGATGAAGGCCGCCTCGGCGATGCACACGTCCTCGATGGTCTGTCCGGGCTCGGGATTGGGCAGGAAGCCGATGAAATAGCAGGGATGACCCGCCGCCATCGCCACGCCGATCTCGCTGTCCTGCTTCATGCCGCCGATGCCCGGCCCGTGACCGGCGCGCGGATCGACGACGATGAACGGCCGCTTCGTCGCATCGACAGGCGCGGCGGTCGGCGAATGGATTCGCGCCAGCACGTAGTTGACGGGACGCTTGAACTTGCGGCCGTCGAGTACCAGCTCGCCCTTGAAGGTGAGCACGTGCGGTGCGTTCTGGGTGGTGCGCTCAAGGTAGGTGTTGCCCCGTTCCCGCAGCACGTCGAGCGCCAGCACCGAACGCTGCCAGGCATCCGTCCAGTACTCACCCAGGAAATCGATCGAGCCGGTCTGGGTCATGAGAGTCTCCTGAACTTCCGAGCTTGCCTGAGGTCCGTGGCGGGCCCGAAAAAGGCCAAAATGCCCGACCGGATGTGGCCAGACATTGATGGAAATCAAGGGCTGCGCCCCACGTCCGCCCTGCCTCAGTCGATGATGTGATAGCCACCGTCGATGTAGAGCGTTTCACCGGTGATCAGACGGGCCGCGTCGTGCGCCAGAAAGGCCGTCGTCACTCCGACATCCTCGATACTGACCAGGCTCCGTGTCGGCGCCTTGGCCTTTGCCTTGTCCAGAAGCGCGTCGAATTCGGGGATGCCGGACGCCGCGCGTGTCGCCAGCGGACCCGGCGAGATCGCATGAACGCGGATACCCTTGGGCCCGAGCTCGGCGGCGATGTAGCGCACGGCACTCTCGAGGGCCGCCTTGGCGACGCCCATGATGTTGTAGTTCTTCACCACCATCTGGCTGCCGTAGTAGGTCATGGTGAACAGCGACCCGCCACGGGACATCAGCGGCTCGGCGAGGTGGGCCATGCGGATGAAGGTCCAGCACGAGATATCCATAGTGGCGAGGAAGCCGTCGCGATCGGCATCGACGACCCTGCCCTGCAGCGTGTCCTTGGGCGAGAAGGCGATCGAATGGACGACGAAATCGAGCTTGCCCCAGTCCTTCGCGATGCGCTCGAAGACCGCCTCCATCTCGCCGGGCTTCTGGACGTCGAGGGGCATGAAGATCGGCGCCTCAAGCACCTTGGCGAGCGGCTCCACGAAGCGCCTGGCCTTGTCGTTGAGGTAGGTCACCGCGACCTC
>CAZBYY010000561.1:0-1409 GCA_964495855.1 uncultured Acidobacterium sp.
CGGCCGCATGTCGCAGGACGATCCGCGGCTCATTCCGTTCAACCTGCTGGAGCGCGTGCGCCAGATGTACCCGGACCGCTGGCCGAAACCCGGCGAAGAGCTGGTGCTGGTTCTGGGCGGCACGTCGCCGCCTCCAGGAGCGGCCAACGCAACATCGCCGCCAATCCGCGCGCTGGCGATGGAACCCGCGAAGTTCGAGGGGCAGAAGGTCACGATCACCGGCCAGTTCCGCGGCCGCAACTTATACGGCGATCTTCCGGAAGCGCCGGCTCAGGGCCGCTTCGAATTCGTCGTGCGCGCCGGCGATGCGTCTGTGTGGGTCATGGGCGTGCAGCCCAAAGGCAAGACGTTCAACTTCGATCCGAACAAGCGCATCGATACCGGGCGCTGGGTCAAGGTCCAGGGCACCGTGCGGTCGGCGAAAGGGCTGACGTGGCTCGACGGCACCAGCATCGAGCTCACGCAGGCGCCGGAGGAAACCGTCGAAGTCGCGATCGACCTGCCGCCTCCGCCGCCGGTTGAAATCCTGTTCAGCGCGCCAGCTGAAGGTGAAACGGATGTGAAGACGACGGAGCGGATCCGCATCCAGCTGTCGCGCGACCTCGACGCCGCGTCGCTGAAGGATCGCATCAGGTTCACGCCAGAGATCGAATTCACGACCACCTACACGAAAGAGAATCGCGCGCTCGAGATCAAGCCGAAGGACGGCTTCCCCGCCTTCAAGCCGATCACGATGGAGATTCTCGATGGCGTGAAGGGCACCGATGGCGGCGCCATGAAGCCCTTCCGGCTGACGTTTACGACGGGATCTTAGGGAATCACCCGGAAGCCGTAGCTGACGGTTTCCGTCTTGCCGTTCTTCACCAGCGCCAGTTCGAGAACGTATTCCGCTTCGGCCAGCGGCGCGAGCACGACGTCCGCCACGCCGAACTGCTGCTTCGTCTTGTCGTCGATGCGCATCGTGAAGGTCACGTTCAGTGGCGTCGCTTGTCCCTCGCGGGTCAAGAGCCTTCCGGTGCCGCTGAATCCATCGGCCGACAGCGGCACTTCGATCCGCAACCGCTCCGTCCGCCGGAATCGAGGGTCGGCCGTCGCGACGTAGGCAAGGCCAGTGCTCGGCCCGCGCCGCAACGCGAGCGCGCCGGTGCCGACCTCCGCTCCATCAGGCGGCACGGTCGCAAACGTCGTCATCTGGATCGGCATGCGGCTGCCGCGCGCCGTCAGTTCCGCGCGCACCGAATAGCGTCCCGCGGCCAGCGTCTGTTCGGCGCCGTCGATGACGATGCTGCGCTGGCCTGGATCGATCGCGGCCGTGATGGTCTGCGGTCCCGACGGCGAGGATCCGGTCGCTCCTCGATCCGGCTCAAAGGTCAGGCGCAGGGTTCCACCCGACACCCATTCGGGCAACT
>CAZBYY010000562.1:0-1405 GCA_964495855.1 uncultured Acidobacterium sp.
GCGAGGGCAGCTGATGATGCGAGCTGGCCGCGCGCTCGACTTGCAGGTGCACCAACCGGAACAGGGGAATGGCGGCGCCGGCTTCGCACTCGACAAACGCGCCGCCGTCGCCGACATCGCGCGTCATCACCGACGTGAAACGCACGGCGCCGGATGCATCCTTCCAGGTAATTCGCGCCGGCACGCTCAAGGCGACGCGCGCCGACGATCGCTGCACTGACTTGCCATGGGCGTGTGAGGTTGCCATGGTTCGCTCCCGGGGTTTGGCTACAGCAGTGTCGTTCATGGATTGCAATTGCCGATTCCCTCATCAAGTTCCGCGCCCGGTATTTGCCGTCGCAGAGGGGGTGGCGATTGATCGCACGTTGGCGACATTGAGCGACTTTTATGGGACTTTTGGAGCGAACTTCGCGTTGGAGCGGGTGGTTAGCAGGTATACACCTACGACGAGAATCGACTACTTAGTATTCACATCCGAGTTCTCCAAACCGAGGCGCCGCAGTTTCAGATAGAGGCCGCGACGCGTCAATCCCAACGCGCGCGCCGTCTCCGAAATATTGCCGCGATGACGATTCAGCATGTCGCGAATCAAATCGCGCTCGATGTCATCGACAACGGATGCGAGCGTCTGGCCGCCACGGAGCGAGACACGGGCAGACGCCGCCGACGGCGGGGCGCCGCCGGCGGCGGCGGTGAGATCGGCCGACAGGTGCTCCGGACCGATCGTGCCTCCCGCTGGGGCCATGGCGACGGCCCGCTGGATCTCGTTGCGCAGCTGACGGACGTTTCCCGGCCACCAGTACTGCGCAAACAGGTCGAGCACGTCCGAGCTGAGCTGCAAGTCCGGCTTGCCGAGCCGATCCGACGCTTCGCGGAGAAAGAACGCGGCAAGGTGCGGGATCTCCTCGCGGCGCTGCCGCAGCGGCGGCACGTGGATGCGAATCACGCTCAGGCGGTAGTAGAGGTCCTCGCGGAACTTGCCCTCGGCCACACGTTGCTCGAGATCCGCGTTGGTGGCGGCGAGCACGCGCACGTCAACGGGCTGCGGCCGCGTCTCGCCGACCGGCATGATCTCGCCTTGTTCGAGGAAGCGAAGCAACTTCGGCTGCACGTCGAGCGGCAGGTCGCCGACTTCGTCGAGGAACAACGTGCCGCCGGCGGCCGTTCGAATCAAGCCTGGCTGATCGGAGACGGCGCCTGTGAACGATCCGCGGCGATGGCCGAAGAGTTGGCTGTCGGCGAGTTCACGCGTCGTCGTCGTGCAGTTGTAGGGCAGGAACGTGGCGGCGTTGCGTGGCGATCCGACGTGGATCGCGCGCGCGATCAGTTCCTTGCCGGTGCCGCTCTCGCCGGTGATCAGGACCGTCAGGTCGTTGCCCTGCAATCGCTGGATCTGATCGACCAC
>CAZBYY010000563.1:0-1379 GCA_964495855.1 uncultured Acidobacterium sp.
GTGTTGGGTTTGTAGCATTGCGGGGATGCGCCTCCCCAGTCTGCTCCCAACATTACGAGGCGGGTGTGTCTGCGGCCTTGCGATGCTGCTTGCGTGCATGGCCGGCGCCGATCCGGTTGCCGCGCAGACCGCGGCGCCCGCGCCCGCGCCGATCCGTGACCTGCTCCGCGATCAGAAATCGCTCGTCACCTGGTTGGCGACCCGCAGCCAGGATGCGGCCGCGGCCGCCGCACGTGTGCGCCAGGCCCAGGCGGCGTACGGCACGAGCCGGCTGCGCCTCAATCCCCAACTGAACACGACGTTCGGCGGCATCCCGGTCGGACCCACCAATCCCACGGGACTCGGATGGGGTGACACGATCAACTACGGTCTCGGGGTCTCGCAACAGTTCGAGATCGGCAAGCGCGGCCCGCGCTCGACGGCCGCAAGGTTCCGCCTCGAAAGCGAACAGCAGTCGCTCGCGTCGACCCTCTACGGCGCCCTCGGCGACGCACGCGAGGCCATCGCGCGGGTGCTGTACGGCAAGACGCGCATCTCCGCGTTGACCGAGGCAATTGACAATTCGCGGCAGGTGCTCGCACTGCAGAAGGTTCGCCTCGATCGCGGCGACCTCAGCGGCCTCGACTACGACCGGCTGCAGCTGGATGCGCAAGTGCTCGAGGCGGATCTCGCAGAGGCGCGCAGCGAGTACGAGGACAGCCTTGCCGCGTGTGCCGGAGTGTTGCTCGCCCCCTGCGACCCGGGCGATGCGGACATCGCCGCCATCAAGGACGCGATCCTCCCGGCCGGCACGCTGTTGCCCGCCGATTGGGAAAACGCCCTCAAGGCCAGGCCGGACATCCTGGCGCTGGAGCGCGAACAAGCCGCATTTGCACAGGACGCGGTCCTCGCGCAGAAGAAGCGCGTGCCGGACCCCACCGTGAGCGTCGGATACACCCGCGATCGATTCGTCATCTCCGGCAACAACCCGCGAACGCTTGCCGTCGGCGTCACGGTTCCACTGCCAACCGCAGACCGCGGACAGCACGATTACGCGCGCGCCGCGGCCTCGCAGCAGGAAGTCGCGGCGAACGAGGCCGGCTTGATGAGCCGGGCCCGCAGCAGCGTGGCCGCGCTGCAGCAACGCGAAGCCTCGCTCGCCGCCGCACTCCGAACGGTACAAAGCGGAGCGCTGAACATGGCCGAAGACGTCCTCTCCGTCACGGCCGCAGCCGTCAACCAGGGAGAACTGAGCACCACTGACCTGCTGCTCGCCAGGCGCGCGCGCACGGAACTCACGTTGCGCGTGATCGACCTGCAGCTGCAGCTCTACCTGGTCCAGAACGAATTGAAGCAAGTCGCCGGACAGGACGCCGATCTTGTCCAACAGATTCGAGGAG
>CAZBYY010000564.1:0-1353 GCA_964495855.1 uncultured Acidobacterium sp.
ATCGCCGCCGTGCACCGCCGTCTTGACCAGTGGAGAATTGGCAATCGCTCGAGCCGCCATCCACGCATCCGCATCGGTGGCGGCGCCGGTGATGGTGATCGCGATCAGCTTGGTTGCCCCCTCGCCGCCGCGCACGATGCCAAGCGCGAGTTCCCTGGCAACCGCGCGGAAGCCTTCGAACAGGGCGGGGTAGAGCTCGTCGTTGATGCGCACGCCGCTCGCGCCATTCGCCATCGCGAAGACGCAGTCGTTCGTCGACGGTTCGCCGTCGACGGTGATGGCATTGAACGTGTACCGGCTTGCTTCAACGAGGGCACGGCGCAGCATCATCGGGTCAACGTCGGCATCCGTCGTCAGGTAGCCGAGCATCGTCGCCATGCGCGGCTCGATCATGCCGGAGCCCTTCGCCATGCCGCCGACCCGGAACGTGCCGGCGTTCGTGCTGACTTCGACCGCGCACTCCTTCGGAAACGGATCCGTGGTCATGATCGCGCGGGCCGCAGCGGCTCCGCCGTCGGTGGCGAGCGCTGCCTGCGCCTGCGGAACGCCGGCGCGGATCTTGTCCATCTTGAGATTCACGCCGATCACGCCGGTCGACGCGATGAGCACCAGGTCTTCCGCGCACCCGACCGCCGTTGCAGCGAGTGCAGCCATTTCACGCGCGTCGCTCATCCCTTGCGGGCCGGTGCACGCGTTGGCGCAGCCGCTGTTTGTCAGGATCGCCCGCGCGCGACCGCCGCTTGCCGCCAGGTGATGCTTCGAGAGCTCGACCGGCGCGGCCGTGGCGAGGTTGGTGGTGAACACTCCGGCGGCGGCGGCCACCTTATCACTGACGATCAGCGACAGGTCCGGCTTGCCATTGGCCTTGATGCCGCAGTGCAGGCCGGACGCACGATAGCCACCCGGGGCCGTCACGCCGCCGGTGATCGGCCGAACGTCTGCGCCCTTCATCAGCGAGTCCCCGCGTTGGCGCGAACGTTGGTACGAACATTCGTCGGAAGGATGTCGAGGACCACCGCGTACTGGCCGCAGTTCCTGAACAGCGGGCACGCCGTGCAGTCGTGGGCGATTTTCTCGGGCACCCAGGTGTGCGGGACGATCGAGAAGCCGCGGTGCACGAAAAACGCCGGATCGTGCGCGAACGCGCAGAGGCGATGGTATCCCTCGACTCGTGCCGTCGCATTGAGGGCTTCCACCATGCGCACGCCGACACCGAGTTGTCGCGCTTCCGCGCTCACGACCAGGGACCGCACTTCGGCGACCGTGGCGGACAGCGGCGCGAGTTCCGCGCAGCCGACGATCCGCTCCGGTTGCGTCGAAGCATCGTCGTTCGTGCCCTCGGTCGCCGGCACC
>CAZBYY010000565.1:0-1325 GCA_964495855.1 uncultured Acidobacterium sp.
CGCGAGCCAAGGGCAATGGCTGATCGCCGCAGTGTCGCGCCGTTCGAGCTCGGCGACTTTTCTGAGTATTACGCGCGCATCGAGGAGCCGGCGAAGACGACCTATCGCGGCTACACGGTCTACAAGCACGGGTTCGGCAGCCAGGGGCCCACGCTGTTACAGACGCTGAACATCCTCGAGAACTTCGACCTGCAGAAGATGGGATACGGCAGCGCCGATTACCTGCACACGGTGACGGAGGCGATGAAGCTTGCCTATGCGGACCGCGACACCTACTACGCCGACCCGGCGTTCGTGCAAGTCCCCGGAGAGGGACTGCTGTCGAAGGCGTATGCGAAGGAGCGCGCCGCACTGATCGACCCGAAGAAGGCGTCGACGTCATTCATTGCCGGCGATCCGCTGAAGTACGACAGCAAGGTAAAGCAGTGGACCTACTGGAAGGCGAATGTCGTTGACGGCGTGACGCCGCGCACGCGCAGCGGCGATGAGGTGAACGCACCCGAACTGCAGAAAGACACGACGCACATGGCCGTGATCGACAAGGACGGCAATATCTTCGACGTGACGCCGAGCGGTGGGTGGGTCCCCGGCGCGGTGATCCTCGGCGATACCGGGATCGGCATGAGCGTGCGCGGCGAGCAGTTCTTCCTCGACAAGTCGCGCGCCAACCAGATCCGCCCGCACGCGCGGCCGCGCTACACGCTGACGCCGAGCATCGTGTTCAAGGGGGAGACGCCGCTCATGGGCCTCGGCACGCCGGGCGGCGATAACCAGGACCAGACGATCCTCCAGGCCTTCCTGAGCATCGTTGATTTCTGGCCTGACTGGTATCCGAACCTGCACGCCGCCCTCGAGCGCCCGCGCGTGCAGACGTTGCACTTCTATGGATCGTTCTGGCCGCACACCGCCGGCTTCAACCAGTTGAACGTCGAAGCCGCGATTCCCGACGCCGTCTACAACGAGCTCAAGGCGCGCGGCCACGACGTCAGCCGCATTCGCACGTTCGGGATGTCGGGCTGCGCGACGACCGTGATGATCGACCCGGCGACGCAGAATCGCATCGCCGGCGCGGATCCGCGCCGCGATTGTTACGCGATCGCCTACTGATGACACGCCGTGTGACGGCGCGCGCCCGCACTAGGCCAAAGCGAGCACGCGCCGTCGCGGCATTTCGATATTCAACGTCTTGATCTTGTAGTTCATCACGCGCGGACTGATGTGCAGCAGTTCCGCCGCGTCTTTCTGCACCCAGTTCGCCATCTTCAAGGCCTCGGTGATCGCCTGGCGCTCGATGTCGTCGAGGGCGATGCCGCGGTGGGTGACAA
>CAZBYY010000566.1:0-1309 GCA_964495855.1 uncultured Acidobacterium sp.
GTCAGGGAAGTCGAACGTGGTGTTCTGGCTGGAGCGTCACGGCATCCCGAGCACCGACCCGGTCGTCGATCGCGTCTTCGCCAAGGCGAAGAGCTCGACGACGGTGCTCACCGAAGCCGAAATCCTCGCTGAAGTCTATAAATAAGGCCGCGGAGACACGGAGACGGCCTCCGTGCCTTTAGTTTTTCGCGAGTCTCGCTTCGATGTCGGGTAGTGCGGCGACCAACGTCTCACCCACAATTTGCAGGCTGCGCGCCGCGACGTTCTCGATCGTGTCGGCGGCGGTGTGCCACTGCGGGTAGTCGAGATCGATGATGTCGAGCGACGGCACGCCTGCTTTCACGAACGGGATGTGATCGTCTTCGACCGTTGTTTCCTCATCCATGAACTCGCGGTGTCCGAGCGTCTTCGCGTGGCCCCAGACGATGTCGGTGAGCCAGCGCGCGGAGTTGGATTCGCGGCGGATGGTCAGGTTGCGGTCACCGATCATGTCGAGCAGGATGAACGCGCGCGCGGACTTCAGCGACCCGGTCTTCTTCGCGTTGTCGACGTAGTAGCGGCTGCCGTAGGTGTTGTCGGTGCCTTGCCACTCGATCACCGCTTCCTCGCCGTCGAGGAACAGCAGCTCGTAGGTGAACGGCAGGTTCTTGCGCGCCTTCAGCACACGGGCGATTTCGAGCAGCGCCGCGGTGCTTGAAGCGCCGTCGCTGGCGCCGACGAAGCGCATGTTGCGGAACAACTTGGTGTCGAAGTGGCTGCCGAGGATGATGCGGTCGGCGCTCTTGCCAGGGATGGTGCCGATCAGGTTCACCATCTTGACCGGCCCGAGCGGCGTGGCGCCCTCGAAGGGCTGCTCGACGACCTTGATGCCGAGCGCGGTGAGCTGCGCCTTGATGTAGTCGCGCGTCTTGACGTTGGCAGGGGAGCCCGACGGGCGCGGACCGATCGTCACTTGCTGGCGCAAGTGCTCCCACGCCTTGTTGCTGTCAAACGCGGGCGCCTGCGCGTGAACCGCCGACGCCGTCAGCAATCCGACAATCGTCACGTACATCAATCGATTCACGCGTTCACCCAATCGTCAATCGCCCGGCAATCAAGCAATCAAGGAATCGCCAATCACCCGATTACCGCGCCGCCATCGGCACGTAATCGCGCCGCTGGGAGCCGGTATAGATCTGCTTCGGACGCGCGATCTTGGTGTCCGGATCGAGCAGCATCTCTTCCCACTGCGCGACCCAGCCCACCGTGCGCGCGATGGCGAACAGCACGGCGACCATCTCGACCGGGAAGCCCATCGCCTGGTAGAACA
>CAZBYY010000567.1:0-1301 GCA_964495855.1 uncultured Acidobacterium sp.
TGGTACTTGGGCAAAGCAAGAAGCCCTCAGAAAGAGGCGGAAATAATTTGAATCAGTCAGAAATAGTTAGAAATAGATGTAAATAATTAGAAATAGTTAGAAGTAACCATTCAGAGATCAATTGAACTTATGCGACAAATTATTCTGGATACCGAGACCACCGGACTTAACCCGAAAAGCGGCGACCGTATTATTGAAATCGGCTGTGTCGAGATGGTGAATCGCCGTCTGACTGGAAACAACTTCCATTACTACATCAACCCGGAGCGTGATTCCGATCCGGGTGCTCTGGCAGTGCACGGGCTTACCACTGAATTTTTGAGTGACAAGCCAAAGTTTGCTGATATTGCGGACTCTCTGTGCGAGTTTGTACAGGACGCTGAAATCATTATTCATAATGCGCCGTTTGATACCGGTTTTCTGGATGCAGAATTTGAGCGTGTTGGTAAGTCAGGCTTTGCTGCCTATGTGCGCAGGGTGATAGACACGCTGGTGCAGGCCAAAGAGCTGTTCCCTGGTAAACGCAATTCGCTTGATGCACTGTGCGATCGCTACGGCGTATCGAATGCTCACCGCACCCTTCATGGTGCTTTGCTGGATGCGGAGCTATTAGCTGAAGTCTACCTTGCGATGACGCGGGGCCAGGACAGCCTGACGATGGATATGCAAGGTAACGGCGATACCGACGATAGCCGTGGTACCGGCCTGCCTATTGCCGATATTCTGGTACTGCCACCCACGGCGAGCGAGCTGGCTGAGCATGAGTTATTACTTCAGGTATTAGACAAGGAAGCCAAGGGCGCTTGTATTTGGCGACAGCTTGGATAAAAAATCATGATTAGCCGCTTGTTGCGGCTAGCACTACTCATTCACCATGACCCGAAAATCTACTGATGGGGATTCCTTTATTGAAGTCGATCCCTTCGATGTCGAACTGACCGTCGCGCAGCACCCAGATGGCCTTGGCCTCGGCCGACCGCCCGTCGGCGAACAGGCGGGCGTTGCCGCCGATAGCGCGGATCGTGAGCCGCTTCTGCATCCACACCGCCACATCGCCGTGGTATTCGCCAGCCTCGATCTCGACCACGTCGCCGTCACGCGCCTCGCGGGCGGCCTGCGCAATGCTTCGGATCGGATGCTGAGGACCGACTCGCAGCACCCGACCCGCGACCGGCTCGGGCGGGGTGCCGGCTTCGGTCCAGCGCGGCGGGGGAGGCGGCACGACGAAGGGCGCGCTTTGCCGGTCCTCGCGCCGCGGTTCGCCCAGCGTGAGGGCATGCATGGTGATCGCCAGGAGCGTC
>CAZBYY010000568.1:0-1279 GCA_964495855.1 uncultured Acidobacterium sp.
CTCGCTCGAAGACGACCTGATGCGCATCTTCGGCTCGGATCGCATTTCCGGGCTGATGCAGCGCCTCGGCATGGAAGAAGGCGTGCCGATCGAGCACGGCATGGTCACGCGCGCGATCGAACGCGCGCAGAAGCAGGTCGAAGCGCAGAACTTCGCCGTCCGCAAGCACCTGCTCGAATACGACGACGTGATGAACAAGCAGCGTGAGAGTGTCTACACGCTGCGCCGCGAGATCCTCGAGGGCAAGGTGCACCTCAGCGAAGACGAGGTGTCCGATATTCGCGGCTACGTGATGGCCACGGCCGAGGAGTTGTTCGACGATCGCATCGAGCAATACACCGGCAAGGACGTCGAAGACGACGAGTGGGACCTGCAGGCGCTCGCCCGCGAGCTGTCGCAGATGTTCGCGCTCGAGGAGGCGGACTTCCAGGGCATCGACCAGATGGGCAGCGAGGAACTCCGCGACCACCTCTGGAGCCGCGTCGTCGCGCGCTACGAAGACAAGGAAAAGATCGTCCCGCGCGACATCCTGACACGCGTCGAGCGCGACATCATGCTGCAGATCGTCGACCAGCAGTGGAAGGATCACCTCTACTCGCTCGACCATCTGAAGGAAGGCATCGGCCTGCGCGGCTACGGCCAGCGCGATCCGCTCGTCGAGTACAAGAAAGAAAGCTTCGCGCTGTTCCAGGACATGCGCGGCCGCATCGAGGAAGAGATCGTTCGCTACCTGTGGTGGCTGAAGCCGGTGGTCGAGCGCGAGGGCGCTGAGCCGCAGATCGCGGCACCGGTCCGCCAGGCGCCGAAGCGACCTGCCGCGCTGAACTACAACAATCCGAAGCAGGACCGCCCGACGTCGATCTTCCCCTCCGCGCCGGCGGCGCCCGCGGCGGTCGAAGATCTCGTCGAGGAGCGCCAACCGGCGAGGGTCGGCGGCGACGACGTCATCAAGACGGTGAAACGCGAAGAACCCAAGATCGGCCGCAACGATCCGTGCTGGTGCGGCAGCGGCAAGAAGTATAAGCTCTGCCACTATCCGGACTGATCTGATATGGCCAACGCGCCACAGCCCGCCCCTCCAGCGGTCATGGATGCCGGGTCCGGCTTCCCATCCATACCCGCCGATGTCAGGCGAACCGCGGGCGGCGTCGCGTATCTTCAGACGGCCGGAGTCCATCTGATTGCGCGCACCCGGACGAGGCTGGACGCGGCGCAGCGGTTCTTCGATGGCTTCCCGGCGGACCTCGGCTTCAGCGCGTACCCCGATGACCCGGTGGAG
>CAZBYY010000569.1:0-1275 GCA_964495855.1 uncultured Acidobacterium sp.
GACATCCAGGACTTCGAATTTACGATCCAGGACGAGCACCTGTACATGCTGCAGACGCGCAGCGGCAAGCGCACGGGATACGCGGCGGTCGTCATCGCCACGGATCTCGCCAAGGAGAAGCTGGTCACGCCGAAGGAAGCGCTCCTGCTCGTGGATCCCGAAGCGCTGTCGCAGCTGCTCGCTCCGGGCTTCGATCCGAAGGAGTGGAAGCAGCATGAGACGGTGACGAAGGGCTTGCCCGCATCACCCGGCGCCGCCTGCGGCAAGGTGGTATTCACCGCCGACCACGCGGTTGACTGGTCGAATCGCGGCGAGCCGGTCATCCTCGTGCGGCGCGAGACCGTGCCCGACGACATTCACGGCATGTGGGTGTCGCAGGGCGTGCTGACGGCGACGGGCGGCATGACGTCGCACGCCGCGGTGGTCGGACGCCAGATGGGCAAGCCCTCGATCGTTGGCGCCGGCGAGCTGCGCATCGACGAGCACGCCAAGACGTTCACGGTGAAGGGCAAGACGGTCAAGGAAGGCGACTACATCGCGTTCGACGGCCTGACCGGTGAAGTGAAGATCGCCAGGATCGCGTCGCAGCCGAGCGAGATCCTGCAGGTCGTCGCGGGCAAGATGAAGCCGTCCGACTCGCCGATCTACCAGCGCTTCAACACGCTGCTCGAGTGGACGGACAAGTTCCGCCGCCTCGGCGTGCGCGCCAATGCAGACCAGCCTGACCAGGCGGAACTCGCGTACGCGTTCGGCGCCCGCGGCATCGGCTTGTGCCGCACCGAGCACATGTTCTTCGGCGAGGGCCGCATCCCGATCGTGCAGCGGATGATCCTGGCCGACAACGAAGCCGATCGGCGGGCGGCGCTGAACGAGCTGCTGCCGATGCAGCGCGACGACTTCTACGGCGTGTTCAAGGGCATGAAAGGGCAGCCGGTCACGATCCGCACCATCGATCCGCCGCTGCACGAGTTCCTGCCCAAGCGCGAAGAACTGATGGTCGAGATCGCCGTCATGGAGGCGAAAGGGCAGAAGGGCAAGGAGCTCGAGGAGAAGCGCAAACTGCTGTCGCGCGTCGAACAGCTGCACGAGTTCAACCCGATGCTCGGCCACCGCGGCGTCCGTCTCGGCATCACGTATCCGGAAATCACCGAGATGCAGACGCGCGCGATCATGGAGGCGGCCTGCAAGTTGAACAAGGACGGCCTCAAGGTCGTGCCCGAGATCATGATCCCGCTCGTGGGCGACGTGCGCGAGCGGCGCGGCCAGAAGGCGAGC
>CAZBYY010000570.1:0-1260 GCA_964495855.1 uncultured Acidobacterium sp.
CTACCGCGAGGATCTCTGGTTCAGCCCGGGGCCCGCCGGCCGGGGTGATGGAGGAGGGTTCCCCTTGACCCAGCTCGACCTCGGAGGCAGCGTCGCCCGAGTCGGCCTGCCAACGTGCTGGGACCAGTGGTTTCCCGAGCTGGCCCGCGCCTACTCGCTCGCCGACGCCGACCTGCTCGCCTACCCGACGGCGATCGGCTCCGAGCCGAGTCACCCCGGGTTCGACACCCAGCCGATCTGGGAGCGGGTGATCGTCGCCAACGGGATCACCGCAGGGCTGTTCATGGTCGCCGTCAACCGCACGGGCAACGAGGGCGAGATCACGTTCTACGGCTCGTCGTTCGTCAGCGACCCGTACGGGCGGATCCTCTGCCAGGCGCCGAGGGATGAACCCGCGGTGCTCGTCGCGGAGCTGGAGCTCGACCAGCGGCGCGACTGGCTCGACCTCTTCCCGTTCCTGACTACCCGGCGACCCGACGCTTACGGGCCACTGGCCGGCTGACGGGCGTCCCCAGGCAGCGGCTACTTGAGGTCGCGCGCCGCGAAGCGCGCGGCACCGAGCGCCATGATCGCGACAAGCCACCCGGCAGCCGTGGCGATCGCAGTCCACAGGGCGAGGTCCATCTCGTCGCCGGTGAATGAGTTGAGGATCGCGCTGGCCGCGGATCCGAAGGTGTATCTGCCGACCTTCGGGATCAGCTGGAGCAGGTTGTCGACTCCGATCGCGAGGACGATCGCGGCGATCAGGCCGGCGGTGTAGCTCTTGAGGAGCAGGACCAGCCCGAACGCGAACAACCCCCAGAGAAGCGACGTCACCGTCGAACCAAGGGCCCGGTCCCAGACCTCGCCCGAGGGGAAGTCGGCTCCCCCGATCGACGAGAGCAGGGCACCAAGTCCCCATGTCGCCCCGAGGATCACGGCCGCATAGATGACGAGCAGGATCAGCGCCGACTGCAGCTTCATGCCGATCAGCCCGATCCTCGACGGCTGCGCAGTCGCCGCGAGGCGCACCGTCTTGCTGGCGAACTCGACCCCGATGACGCCGCCGCCGAGGACGATCACGCTCGCGGGCACATAGTCGAGGTTGAGTGCTTGATCCGAGGTCATGATGCGACCACCGATCTCGAGGCCGGGCAGGCTACGTGCGTAGGAACCCGTGGCGAGCACGACGTTCGTGCCGGTGTATTTCTCGCCATTGACTTCCACTGTGTTCGGGCCGACGAGGCGACCTTCGCCCTCGACGAGGGTGATGTTGCGGCT
>CAZBYY010000571.1:0-1256 GCA_964495855.1 uncultured Acidobacterium sp.
GTCGGCGACCAGATTTATCCGCTCGATTCGCTGCGCGAGCCCGTCCGGCTCGGCCTCGAGGAGGTCGCGGCGGGCCCGTCGGCGCAGGCTGAACTCGTCAAGACCTATTGCACCGGTTGCCACAACGATCGCGGCAAGGCCGGTGAACTCTCGCTGGCGAGTTGGGATGTCTCTCGCGCGAGCGCGGATCGTGCGCTCACCGAAAAGATGATCCAGAAGCTGCGCGCCGGCATGATGCCGCCGGCGGGCGCGCGGCGTCCCGCGCCGGAGCAGATCACGCAACTCGTCTCGGCGCTCGAATCGCGGATGGATGCGCTCGCCGCGGCATCGCCGGATCCTGGCTGGCGTCCCTTCCAACGATTGAACCGCGCCGAGTATGCGCGCGAGGTCAAGAGCATTCTCGATCTCGACGTGGACGTGACCGCATTCCTGCCGGCCGACACGATCAGCAACGGCTTCGACAACGTTGCCGACGTGCAGACGTTCTCGCCGACGTTGATGGAAGGCTACCTGCGCGCGGCGAGCCGCATCGCGACGCTTGCCATCGGCGATGCCGAAGGATCGGCAACGCAGGCGACCTACAAGCTGCCGAAGACCGCGTCGCAAATGGCGCAGGTCGAAGGCGCGCCGCCAGGAACGCGCGGCGGCATCTCGACCGATCACACGTTCGTCGCCGACGGCGACTACGTGTTCAGCATGGACTTCTTCGCCGAGCCGCTGGGGTTCCTGTTCGGCAACACGCGGCCGGGCGAAGAGATCGAGGTGTCAATCGACGGCACGCGCGTGGCGCTGTTCAAGATCGACCCGCGGATGAGCGAAGAGAAGGGCACGCTGTCGTTGAAGACGCCGCCGACCTACGTGAAGGCCGGCACGCATCGCGTCACGGCGGCGTTCCTGCAGCGGTTCGAAGGACTGATCAACGACCTGATGGCGCCGATCGATCACACCATGGCCGATACCGAGATCGGCACCGCCTACGGCATCACGACGCTGCCGCACCTGCGCAGCCTCAGCATCATCGGCCCGCATCGCGTCACCGGCATCAGCGACACGCCGAGCCGGCGCCGGGTGTTCACGTGCCGGCCGCTCACGGCGGCGGATGAGACGACGTGCGCGGCGCAGATCGTGCGGCGGGTGGCGACGCAGGCGTTCCGCCGTCCGGTGAGCGACAAGGACCACGCGCGGTTGATGACGTTCTACGCGCGCGGACGCAAGGACAAGAACTTTGAATTCGGCATCGGCAAGGCCCTCGAAGC
>CAZBYY010000572.1:0-1248 GCA_964495855.1 uncultured Acidobacterium sp.
CACCAGGTCCGCGGCGACGCCTTGCCGGCGGGCGTGTTCGGTGATTGCAGCCTCATACGGTGCGCTCTTGCTGTTGGCCTTGAACGGGGTGGTCGCACGGACCGTTGTTGCTCCGTGAACATCGTAGGTGGTCTGTGTGCCGTGATCCGGACGCGGCTTGTCCGACAGCACCAGCTTACCGTCCGCATCGCGCCAACTGTAGATCTGCGCAGCGGCCGGGGCGGCCGTGGAAAGCACGACGGTGAGGATCAAAAGACTGCGAAACACGGACCTTTAGTCTACCGTTTATCGGCAAAAACCGGTCCGCGCCACAGCAGACGCAAATGGCTCAGAATCCCGCGATCGACTTCTTACTGAAGCAGACGCCTGACCTCATTTTGAGCAGCGGCTAGCAAATCTGTAATTTTTGTGGCGTCCTTGCCGCCGGCTTGCGCGAAGTCGGGACGGCCGCCGCCGCCGCCGCCGACGATGGGGGCGAGCGTCTTGACGAGCTGGCCAGCCGGCGCCTTCTTTGACAGGTCGGGCGTGACCGTCACGATCAACGACACCTTGCCTTCGGCCATTGGCGCCGCGAGCACGACGATGCCGCTCTTGAGGCGCGACTTCAGCGTATCGGCCAGGGTGCGCAGCGACTCTGCATCGACGTCGTTCACCTGGCGAGCGATGAGCGTCGACTCGCCGATCGTGATCTTGTCGTCATCGGCCGCGCCACCGCCTCCACCACCGAGCGCCAACTTGGTCTTGAGCTGCTGGATCTCCTTGTCCTTCTGTTTCAGCAACTGTTGCTGGGCCTGCGCCCAGTCGGCAAGGCTGCCACGCCTGGCGCCCGCAGTTGCCGCGATGTCGCGCACCTCGTGGAACGACGCGCGGGCGAGCTCGTACGCGCCGATGCCTGTCACCGCCTCGATGCGCCGGACACCGGCGGCGACGCCGGACTCTTCGGTGATGAGAAAGGCGCCGATGTCGCCGGTCGCGCGCACGTGCGTGCCGCCACACAGCTCGGTGCTGAACGTGCCGTCGCCGATCTGGACGACGCGGACCTTGTCGCCGTATTTTTCGCCGAACAGCGCCATCGCGCCGGCGGCGATCGCTTCTTGCGTGTTGCGCACGGTCGTGTTGACGGTTTCGTTTCTCAACACGGCCTCATTGACGATGCGCTCGATCCTCGCGAGTTCGTCGGGCGTGACGGCGGAGAAGTGGACGAAGTCGAAGCGCAGGCGATCGGGCGCGACGAGCGAGCCGGCCTGC
>CAZBYY010000573.1:0-1235 GCA_964495855.1 uncultured Acidobacterium sp.
GCCCGAGAACTTCAAGAAGCTCGATCGCTACAAGGAGATCGCCCGCCGGCTCGCCACGGTCGACAACCTCAGCGACACCGAAGCGCGCGCGCTCGCCAAGGAAGGCAAGGCGGTGATCTGGATCGACGGCGGCCTCCATGCCACCGAGGTCCTCGGCGCGCAGCAGCTCATCGAAACGATCTGGCAGTTCAACAGCAAGACCGACGAAGAGACGATGCGCATTTTGCGCGACACGATCATCCTCGCCACGCACGCCAATCCGGACGGCATGGAGCTCGTCAGCAACTGGTACATGCGCAAGGAGAATCCGCAGCAGCGCAGCACCGGCCAGATCCCGCGGCTCTACCAGAAGTACGTCGGCCACGACAACAACCGCGACTTCTACATGATGAACCAGCCGGAGAGCGTCAACATCAACCGCATCCTCTACCGCGAGTGGTTCCCGCAGATCGTCTACAACCATCACCAGACCGGCCCGACCGGCACGGTCATGTTCTCGCCGCCCTTCCGCGATCCCTTCAACTACGTCTACGACCCGATCATCGTCAACGAACTCGACCAGGTCGGCGCGGCGATGCACACGCGCTTCGACGTCGAAGGCAAGCCCGGCGTCACGACGAGGTCTGGATCGAACTACTCGACATGGTGGAACGGCGGGTTGAGGACGATGCCGTATTTCCACAATCAGGTGGGCCTGCTCACCGAATCGATCGGCAATCCGACGCCGGAGACGATCGGCTTCGTTCCCGATCGCGTGATCGCGCGCGGTGACCTGCCGTTCCCGATCATGCCGCAGGTGTGGCACTTCCGGCAGTCGATCGACTACTCGCTCACCGCCAACTACGCGGTGCTCGACTTCGCGCAGCGCTATCGCGAAAGCCTGCTGTTCAACATCTACCAGGCCGGCAAGAACAGCATTGCGAGGGGTTCGACCGACACGTGGACGATCTCGCCGCGCGACGTGCAGGAAGTGAAGGATGCGATCGCCAAGGACATGAGGGTCGACGGCAACACCGATTCGCGCATGGCGATGGGCGGCCGCATCGCCACGGTTCCTGACAAGTACTACTCGATCATCCGCAACCCGGAGAAACGCGATCCGCGCGGCTACATCATTCCGGCCGATGCCGGCGACTTCCTCACCACGACGAAGTTCGTCAACATCATGATCAAGAGCGGCCTCACCGTGCATCGCGCCACGGCGCCGTTCACCGTCGGCAGCAAGCAGTATCCGG
>CAZBYY010000574.1:0-1231 GCA_964495855.1 uncultured Acidobacterium sp.
GACACCACGGCGACGATCAGGCTCCGACAGGGCGGGGAACTGACCTTTCCTGCCTCGATGATCGATCGCGTGGACCCGGACGAAGTCCCGTACCCCGACGATCAGCCGGTGGTGACGGCCGCCAACGTGCCTGCGCCGGCGATCGAGACGACCGCCATGGTGCCCGACGCGATCCTGGCCTCACGTCCATTTGCCAGCCTGATTGCCACGCTCGCGGCGGCCAATAACGTCGATGTGCGGCTGGTGCACGCCGTGATCGAGCAGGAATCGAACTACGAGCCTCGTGCCCGTTCAAAGAAGGGCGCGAAAGGGTTGATGCAGCTCATGCCGGAGACGGCGCGCCAGTACGGCGTCCGTAACTCGTATGACCCGCAGGCCAATCTTGATGCCGGCATCCGCCATTTGAAAGACCTGATGAGCCGCCTGGACTTGCCGACCGCCCTGGCCGCGTACAACGCCGGCGAAGGCACCGTGAAGCGGTACGGCGGCCTGCCGCCGTTCCCGGAGACGCAGACCTACGTCCGCACCATCCTGGGTCGCCTCGGGCTGCCGGCAGCTCGCTCCTCGTCCAATTAGTCGCTCCGGCCGTCTAACGGATGGTGGGAATACGCCGCTCAGGTCGTATAATCCCCTATGAATCAATCTTTTAGGGATGGAGTTCCGCTGCCGGCTCGGCACTACGTCGGGTGAGATCATCGAGGGCATTTACGTCGCCCAAAGCGAAGCTGCCCTCCGGCGCGAGCTCGAGGATAAGGGACTGCACGTTCTTTCCCTGAAGCCGCGCTTCGGGCTCGAGGCGCTGAGCTTCGGCACGAAGACCCGCACCATCAAGCGCCACGAGTTCCTGGTGTTCAACCAGGAGCTGGCCACGCTGCTCAAGGCGGGCATGCCGCTGGTGCAGTCGCTCGACATTTTGCGCGCCCGCATGACGAATCCAGTGTTCAAGTCGGTGCTGGATGATGTGTACGAGAAGGTGCGCGGCGGCACGGCGCTGTCGGATGCCTTCGACGCGCACAACGATTTGTTTCCCTCGGTCTACATCGCATCGCTCATGGCCGGCGAGCGGTCGGGTAACCTCGACGCCGTGCTGCGCCGCTTCGTCGCCTATTCCAAGACGATCGACACGGTGCGATCGAAGACGACGTCCGCGATGATGTATCCCGTGATCCTGATCCTCCTCGCGGTGGTGCTGGTCGGGATCATCGTGATCAAGGTCGTGCCGACGTTCGCC
>CAZBYY010000575.1:0-1228 GCA_964495855.1 uncultured Acidobacterium sp.
ATCGTAACGCGATCCACGTGGTCGGCCCGCGCGATCACGCCGGACAGTCCCACCCAGCCGTGCACTTCCTGCGCGCTGAGGACGAAGGTGATGCGACCCGGCAGCTTCGCTGCGCGCGCGGCGGCTGCCAGCGTCGCAACAGCGGCGCACCCAACTCGCCGACCCGCATCGGGCCCGGCCACGCCATTGGCGATCGGCCACGCCGGGATATGACGCACGATCGGATCGAGCAGCGCGATCCCCAGCGCCTCGACGTCCGCCTTCGACGACGCGCCGACGTCGATCCAGAGGTCATCCGCCTTGGTGACGGGATCATCGCGATGCTGTTGGGCGAAATGGCCGTTGTATCGGGCGCCCACGCCCGGCACCGGGCCGGCTGTCGTCAGGATGCGCACCTGGTTCGCTTCGAACTGTTGATCCCACAACGGATGGCGCGATCCGCTGCCGATGCGATGCACGCGCAAGTAGCCGTCGGCGGTGATCTGCGAGATCGCATAGCTCGGGCGATCGAGCGCGCAGGCGACGACGTGATGCGGTGAGCCGGTACCCACCGTCGTGATGACGTTGCCCCATGCGTCGGCCCGCCACTCAGGGCCAAGCGCTGTTGCGAGCGCCGGCACGGTGCGCGGTTCGTAGCCAGTCGCGGCGTCAACCGCCGTCCATGACGCGATGGATTGCAGGTCGGATTCCGTTAACTGCGCTGAGGCCTGTGCCGAACCAAATGCGGTGACACAGATGACGAGAAGGGACGTGCGAAGGAGGCGGGGCGATTGAAGGCGGCTCACCATGCCGCACATCTTACCCGCTCGCGCAAAAAAGACGAGCGGCGGCCGTGTGAAGCCGCCGCTCGGCAAGCGTGTGTTACTTCGCGCCGCGGCGGAGGTAAGTCACGTGCGTCACGCCCGTGATCTTGCCGTCCTTATCCATGCGGATGTATTCGTTGTAGATCTTGTTGTTGTCGTCGGACAACGTGTTGATCACCACCTGCGTCAGCATGCCCTTGGTCTTGTTGAGGACGCGGATCGCCTTCGGGCTGATGATCTCCACCGCCGTCTCGTTGCCAGGCTGGCCCTCGACCGGACGGAACACGCCGTCGAACTTGGTGACGTAGCTCCAGTCCTTCGAGTGATCCGACGGGTTGCTGACGGTGAGCTTGCTGCCGTTGCGTTCGAACTTCTCGTAGGTCATGACGTTGTTGGGATTGGTCGGGTTATCCGACGCGCCGAAC
>CAZBYY010000576.1:0-1223 GCA_964495855.1 uncultured Acidobacterium sp.
ACGCTCGCGGAACGACCAGGTCGCGACGGCCTTTCGCCTCTACGTGCTCGACGCTGCCGCCGAGGCGCGCCAGGAGATCGAGGCGCGCGCGCTCGTGGTGCTCTCGTTCGCCGAGTCCGAAGCGGACACGCTGATGCCGGGCTACAGCTACATCCAGCACATCGAGCCCGGAACGCTGGGTTTCTACCTGATGTCGTTCGTCGAGCCGCTCGAGCGTGATTTCCAGCGCTTCCTGCTGCATTTCACGAACACCAACATCAGCGCGGTCGGCACGGGCGCCGCCTACGGCATCGAGTTTCCGCTCGACCTCGAGCGCTTCGATGCGTTGCTCGGATTCGATGCGGCGCCGTGGAATGCGCGCGACTCGATCCGCAACTACGATTACATGCTCGAGACCTACATGGCGCTCGCGCTGATGCACAGCACGCTGGGCCGCATCGCGATGGATTTCCTGATCTGGCACAGCTCGGAGTTCGATTTCATCGAGCTGCCCGACCGTCTCTCCATCACGTCGAGCATTTCGCCGCAGATGCGGATTCCGTACGTGCTCGAGTTCATTCACGGCACCAGCGGGCTCATCACCGGCCGCCTGATGGAAGCGCTGGCGATCACCAAGACCGCATCCGATCAGCTGGAGATGGCGACCATGCTGCCCGCCGAGTTCTGGAAATGCGCGGACGAATCGAATCGTGCGATCGACGCGTTGATCGATGCGCTGCGCGGAATGAAGGTCAACAAGGAGCGCATGGCCCAATGCGCGAACGAGCACTGGTCGCAGGCGAGTACGATCGTCGGCTATCTCGTAAAAGAGCACGGCATGTCGTATCGCACCGGCCATCAGATACTTTCGCTCATGATGAAGACGGTCGCCGACCGCAACATTCCGCCGTCGCAGGTTGGCCCGGATATTCTCGAGAACGCGATCAAGGAATACACGGGCAAGTCGATCAAGGTGAGCAAGGAGACTTTGACGAAGCTCTTCGACGCGATGCATTGCGTGCGCGAGCGCAAATACCGCGCAGGCGCGGCGCCGGAGCGCGTGCAGGAGCACATCGACGCCGCCCGCAAACTCGTCGAGCGCGATCTCCATTCGGTAAACGAGCGCGTGCAGCGGCTTGAAGCCGCGCGGCATCGTCTCGACAGCGGCTTCACCGCGCTGCGTACCCAATTCAATTTGTGAACGCGCGGTGACTACGGGCATGAAGTCGCGGGCATGGCTTATT
>CAZBYY010000577.1:0-1204 GCA_964495855.1 uncultured Acidobacterium sp.
AATGCCATCTTCGGCACCGCCGATGCCGAGCAGGCCGCGCGCGCGCTCAAAGCCAAAGCCATGGGCGCCGTTCGCTGATGCGCGCTTCCCAGGCGACGCGCCAGACGAGCTCGAGCGTGCGCGTGCGCTACGCTGAAACCGACAAGATGGGCGTCGTCTATCACTCGAATTACTTTGTCTGGTTCGAGATCGGCCGCACCGACTGGTTGCGCGACACGGGCTGGACCTATCGGGAGATGGAAGCCGACGGCATTCAGCTCCCGGTCATCGAAGCGCATTGCGAATACCGGCTCGGCGCGCGCTACGACGATGAGGTGGAGATTCGCACGCGGGCGCACAAGGTGTCGCCGGTGCGCGTGCAGTTCGACTACGAGGCCATCCGGCGCGCCGATGGCGCGCTGCTTGCGACCGGGCACACCGTGCACGCGACCATCGATCGCGACGGGCGGCCGGTGCGGATGCCTGAACGCGTGAAGGAATTGTTTGCATGAAGGCATTCGTGACGGGCGGCGCCGGATTCATTGGTTCGCACTTGAGCGAGCTGTTGCTCGAGCGCGGTGCGAGCGTCCGCGCCATTGACGCATTCACTGACTTCTATCCCCGCCCCTTGAAGGAGCGCAATCTTCAGAACCTGCGCCACAGGGACGGCTATGAGTTCATCGAGGGTGACCTGCGCGAGGTGAACCTCGCCGAGGCGCTCGACGGCATCACGCACGTGTTTCACCTGGCCGCACAGGCCGGTGTGCGGCGCAGCTGGGGCTCGGAATTCCAGGTCTACACCGGCCTCAACGTCGATGCGACGCAGGCGCTGCTCGAGGCGTGCGCGAAGCGGCCGATCGAGCGGCTCGTCTATGCGTCGAGCTCGTCGGTGTATGGCGACGAGGTGGACATCCCGATGCGGGAGACGGCGCTGGCGCAACCGGTCTCGCCCTACGGCGTGACGAAACTGGCCGCCGAACAGCTGTGCCACCTCTATCACGTGAACTTCGGCGTCCCGGCGGTCTCGCTGCGCTACTTCACTGTCTATGGCCCCCGCCAGCGCCCGGACATGGGTTTCAACCGCTTCTTCACGGCGATCCGCGAGGGCAAGCCGCTCGTGCAGTACGGCGACGGATTGCAGACCCGTGATTTCACTTACGTGCTCGATGCGTCGAGGGCCACGGCCGATGCGGCCGTCCGCGGGGTGCCCGGGCGCGTCTACAAT
>CAZBYY010000578.1:0-1187 GCA_964495855.1 uncultured Acidobacterium sp.
GGGCATCTTCCTCGGCGACCTCCACTACTATTTTGCCGACGGCGATCTTCGGAATGGCCTGCTCGACACTCTCGACACTCAAAAGTGCCCGCTGCACCTGCTGACCGGCGAATACGACTTGTCGGCGACGCCGCAACTTACGGCCGAGCTGGCCAAGGCGGTAAATGCGACCTCGTTCCAGGTCATGGAAGGGCTCGGCCACTTTCCAATGTCCGAGAATCCTGCACAATTCCGGAAATACCTGCTGCCGGTACTGGAGCGAATTGCCGCCAGCTCTTGATCTTCCGGCCTCACGGCCGCGGATTGATGACGTCGAACGCGTCGTACAGGAACAGTCCTGGGCAGACTGCCGGCGGTGAGCGCGGCGGCCGGCTAAGTCCTTCCGGCCCGATGAGAGCCAGGCGATAGCGCTCGGGCGACTGTGGCGAGATCGAGACGATGCACTCCGACTCGGCGTTGCCCGCCGGATAGGGGCCGACTCGGAAAGTTGACCCGACGAGTTCGGGCAACGGCAGGCCTGCCGCGCCGAGATCGGCGTAGAGCGCGGCACTGCTGTTATCGTCACGCATCACCTTGGCCGACATCAGGTCGCGCGCGAGGGCCCCTTTTATCTTCGAACCCGCGAGCTGGCGCTGAAGCTGTTCGAGCAGGAGGCGTCGCGCCTGGGCATTGCTCAACGGCAGGGCCTGGTCGCGATCGAGCCTGCGTTGGCTGCCGGTGGCATGATTGCAGATGTTGGTGGCCTGCGCCTGCAGACTGGCGACCGGCCAGGCCAGTGGTGCCGGGCACGAACGATAGGCAAGGAAGGCATCCGCAGTCTCCAGCCAGTCCCAGATTTCGGCCGGTCGCCCGACCATGCCTGCGATACGGCCCGGATCGATGCCCATGTCTATGGCATAGTGGAAGAGGCGCGACGCGCCGCTGCGTGCCTCGTTGAAGCCGCGGACACGGCTGGCGGCCGGATCGTCATCGGCACTCGCCAGCTTGATGGCGGGATTGAGAAAGAAATTGTGGAAGCCAACCCGCGCGCCGATTTCGATGGTGCGGCTGGGAATGGTCTCGCCCTGCGTGCGCAGCGCAGTGCCGCCGAGGAATGCGAGCGCGCAGGCCGACAGGCAGAGGTCGCCGCGGCGCACGACGCTTGCCAGGGTGTACTCGCGCATCAGATAGCCGAGACGCAACCCCTC
>CAZBYY010000579.1:0-1175 GCA_964495855.1 uncultured Acidobacterium sp.
CAGGAAGTCGCGCGCGTCGGCGTGTTCGGCCACGGCGCCGACGACGGGCCGATACTGAACGAACATCATCGCGGCGCGTGGGATCTTGCGCGCCGCATTTCGATGCGGCTGGGCCACGTGCCCGCGGCTGCGTTGGAAACCACGGCTTAACCATTCACTCGGAAGGATCAGATGGCCTACATCATTACGGAACCGTGCATTGGGACGAAGGATTCGGCGTGCGTTGACGTGTGCCCGGTGGACTGCATCCACCCGCGCAAGGACGAAGCCGAGTTCGAAGCGGCCACGCAGCTCTACATTCACCCCGATGAGTGCATCGATTGCGGCGCGTGCGTGCCGGCGTGCCCGGTCGAGGCGATCTTCGCGCTCGATGAAGTGCCGGAAAAGTGGAAGAACTACATCGACATCAACGCCAAGCACTTCCAGAAGTAGCACGACGACCGGGAAGGTGATGCGCGGCGGACGCACGTTCCCGTCGGGAGTCGAACTCCTGCCGGGGATGACGTCGGCAACAAGTGCCTTCCCGTCGGCAGCGTCGGAGAGATAGAATCCGCCCGATAGTGGTCCGTCCGGCCCGGATGCGCCCCCGGGGCCGGAACGCGTGGAAGGGGATGTATGACTCGATCTCGCTTGGCATTGACAGCCATGGCCGTCGTGCTGGCCCTCGTTTCCGGTGTGCACGGGCGCGGCGACATCAACGACGCCAGCCTGCAGTTCCAGCTCGGGACGCTGCTCTTTGACGAGACGCGCTACCGCGAGGCGCTCGACGCCTTCCGCAAGGCCGTCAACGCCGATTCCAAGACGATCGCCGTCCAGGCCCGCATGGGTGTCGTCAAGTCGGCGCTGCGCCTCGGCGAGTTCGTCGACGCGCAGAAGGAAGCCAACACGCTCAAGAAGCAGGATCCGCGCAACCCCGAAGTGCTGGCGATGCACGCCGATGCGTTGTGGTCGGCCGGCTTGTTCGATGAATCGGCAGACGAGTTCAAGAACGCGCTGTCGCTGCAGCCGGACCTGTCACGCGGCCACCACGGGATGGCGAGGGCGCTCGCCTCACAGAACAAGCTCGAGGACGCCTTGAACGAAGCGCAGGCGGCGCTCAAGCTGTCGCCGCGCGACGAGGAGATTCACCACACCGTCGGCGCCATCTTCGAGCGCATGCGCCGCTACGAGCAGGC
>CAZBYY010000580.1:0-1171 GCA_964495855.1 uncultured Acidobacterium sp.
TCTCGCAGGCGCCCTGGATGGCGTTCTGGCCGGGCTTCGCGATCTTCTGCGCCGTGCTGTCGTTCAACCTGCTGGGCGACGGCCTGCGCGACGCGCTCGATCCCCGCCACAAGTAATCGTCACAAATAGCGCTTCTGCCTCTGCGCGATCCTGAAGGCGTAGCGGGCGGCGCGGCTCGGCAGATCCATCTCGCCGCGGCCCTCCTCGACGGCGCGCTTGCCGTCATGCGTCGTTGTCTCGCCGTAGAGACGGATCAACTCCTGAAACGCATCGTGACGCGCCCGGTCGAACCTGCCGGTCTCCAGCGGATGCGCCGGAAACAGCCACAGCACCGGCAGGAAGCCCGTCGGCACCGGCACGGTCGCGGCATGGCTGCGGCGGTGCGCCACCAGTTTCTCGCGGACATGGGTGTGCGGGCCTGCAGGCGTCTTGCCGTCGGGCGGCGGGATCGGCTGATAGACCTCGACCCGCGCCGCCTTGCTGCGGAACACGCGGTGCGGGCTGAGCGCCGGCATGCACGCTGGCAACGAACCCCGTGCCTCGAAGAACGGCTGGCCGCAGGCGGCCCGCAGGGCCTCGAGAGTGGCCGGCTCGGACGTGCGCACGCAGATGTCAGACTGCGGCTTGCCGATGCCGAGATCGAACAGGATGGCGGCGCGATCCTGTGGCCTCAGCGCCTCGTGGTCGGGCCCGAGCTCGGTGACCACCGTACGCTGACCCATCCGCGCCTCGTCCGCCGGCAGGCAAAGCACCAGGCCCTGGCCCCAGCCCTTGCCGGTCTTGCTCAGGGTCTCGTAGGCGACCGGTTTGAGGTCGTATGTGAGGTCGAGCCGGAACGCGCCACGTGCGCTAACTGCGCCAACCGCATCGCCGTCCAGGAACTCGATCATTTCGCCCGCGTCGAAGGTGAATTCCGCGAGCGCGCCGAAACCGCCGCACACCCAGGCCGAGGCCGGGTCGCGGACATGGACGCTCAGCAGGTCGCGCAGCACCGTCTAGTTGGGCAGGCTGGTGTCGATCGAGCGGAAGGCCGGAATGTCGGCCTCGAGCTGGGCGGTCTTTTCCTCGACAAGCATCTGCGCCACGGCGAGAAAATGGACCAGCTCGCTGTCGCCCTGCCGTTCGGCCTCGTCGAGCAGTTCGCGCACGCCGTGCCAGATCCGGAACAGTG
>CAZBYY010000581.1:0-1170 GCA_964495855.1 uncultured Acidobacterium sp.
GTGGTAGTACTCGCCGGCGGCCTTGTTGATGCCGTTCACGTCGGTCGGGCGCACCAGGTGCCGCTCGGTCACCGGCAGTTCGTCGGGCTTGCCGTAGATCTGCCGCGTGCTGGCGAACACCACCTTGGCGTTCGGATTGTGGTGCCGGCATGCTTCGAGGATCGTCAGCTGGCTGCGGCAGTTGATCTCGAGATCGGTGTGCGGATCCCGCATGCTGTCGATGTGGCTGACCTGGCCGGCCAGGTTGAAGATCACGTCGCGGCCCCGCACGAGATAATTCATCGTGCTCGCCTGCCGCACGTCGGCGACATTGACCTTCACCTTGTTCTCGATCCCCGCGATGTTGAACAGGTTGCCGCCGTAATCCGGGATCAGCGAGTCGACCAGCAGGACGTCGGCGCCCAACACGGTGAGCCGGTGGGCGAGGTTGCTGCCGATGAACCCGAGCCCGCCGGTGATCATGACGCGCCGGCCGCGATAGAAGTCGCCGTAGTTGGTGGCGCGGCCGCTCACGACTGCTTCTCCGCGGCTGCGGCGGCGCGCAGTGCCTGCCCCTTGAGATGTTCCCGGCGGACGACGAGCACCCACCACAACTTCAGCACGTCCACCGCCGTGCGATAGATCCGCGGGAAGTTGAAGAACTGCGACTTGCCGTAGGCGCGATGGAAGTGATGGACCGGTTGCTCGGCGACGCGAAAGCCGGCATCCTGGAACTTCTTCATCATCTCGAGGCAAATCACGCCGCTGTTCTTTTCGAGCTGGACGACGTCGAAGATGCGGCGGCGCATCAGCCGGAAATCGCAGTCCACGTCGCGCACCTTCAGGCCGAACAGCAGCTTCACCATGTGGTGATAGACGCGACCGATGATGATGCGATGCATCGGGTCGGAGCGGCTGATCTTCCAGCCGTTCACCCAGTCGACATCGTCGGTCATCTTCTCCCACAACAGCGTCATCTCGGCGGGGTCGTACTGCGCGTCGCCGTCGGTGTAGAAGACGTAGTCCTTGGTCGCCGTGGCGAAGCCGCTGCGCAGCGCGCCGCCGTAGCCGCGGTTCTTCTGGTGATGGACGATGCGGACGTGGTCGGGGTAGATGCGCGCGAGCTCATCGAGGATCTTCGCCGTGTCGTCCTTGCTCCCGTCGTTGATGACGATGACTTCGTAATCGTTG
>CAZBYY010000582.1:0-1141 GCA_964495855.1 uncultured Acidobacterium sp.
GCCAGCCTGGACCCAGGCGCACCGCCTGGCCAGACCTATATGGGACCCCTCACCACGGCGGCCTGGGCGCGCGGCGGCGCGGTCGGCACCCGCACCTGCGCGGCCGGCGTCTCGTTGGTCAGAGACGCACCCAACCACCCGGCGGCCACAGCCGCGGCCGCGATCAATCCGACGGAGCGCGGTGTGAAGCTCATACCCACATGTTATACTTCGTCGTGCACCCCAATTCGGTCGAGCGTCTTCCTTTTACGCTGACTGAATCGTCGGTCCTCGCCGTCATCCCCGCGAGGTTCCACAGCACCCGCCTCCCCGGAAAAATTCTCGCAGACATCGCCGGCAAGCCGATGATCGAGCACGTGTATCGCCGCGCCGCGGCCGCATCGCGCGTGCACGCGGTGCTTGTCGCGACCGATGACGAACGGATCGCCTCGGCTGTCCGCGCGTTTGGCGGCGCCGCGATCATGACCCGGCCGGACCACGTGAGCGGCACGGACCGCATCGCCGAAGTCGTCACCCAGCTGCCATGCAGCATCGTCGTCAACGTCCAGGGTGACGAGCCGTTGATCGAGCCGCAGACTATCGATGCAGCGGTTGTGCCGCTGCTCAATGACGCGTCCGTCGCCATGAGCACCCTGTCGCGGCCCTTCAAGAGCCGGGAAGAATTTGAAAACCCGAATGTCGTCAAGGTCGTAACCAACAACTTTGGCGATGCCTTGTACTTTTCCCGCGTCCCGATTCCGGGCGCGGCCGCCCACATCGGGCTTTATGTATATCGGCGCGACACGCTCCTGAAGTTAGCCGCCTCCCCCGCCGCGGCCCAGGAGCTGGAAGAGCGGCTCGAACAGCTGCGCGCCCTTGCTGACGGCATCAAGATCCGCGTCGTGCCGACGACCCACTCGGCGGCCGGCGTGGACACCCCTGAAGATCTCGAACGCGTTCGTCACCTCCTGCTGGCTTCCGCGCGCACATGACCACGATGGAAAACACTACGCACCGTCCCAAATACATTTTCGTCACCGGCGGCGTCGTCTCGTCGCTCGGCAAGGGTTTGGCCGCCGCCTCGATCGGCGCGCTGCTCGAAGGCCACGGCTACCGGGTGACCCTCCAGAAGTTCGACCCGTACATCAACGTCGACCCGGGG
>CAZBYY010000583.1:0-1132 GCA_964495855.1 uncultured Acidobacterium sp.
CTGCGATGGCGGCAGCGGCCGCGATCCAGGGCCGCTTCACCGACGTGCGCCAGTGGGAGTACCGATGAGCGCGCCGCACTCGGCATCTGGCAGCCGCCAGCCATTCACGATCCATCACGGACGCGTGGCGCCGCTGCGGCGCAACCACGTCGACACCGACCAGATCATTCCGAAGCAGTTCCTGAAGCGCATCGAACGATCGGGGTTCGGGCCCTTCCTGTTCAACGACTGGAAACTCGATCCCGCGTTCGTGCTGAACCAGGCGAAGTACGCCGGCGCGTCCGTGCTTGCCGCAGGCATCAACTTCGGGTGCGGCTCGTCGCGTGAACATGCCGCCTGGGCCCTGCTCGACGCCGGCTTCCGCGTCGTCATTGCTCCGTCGTTTGCGGACATCTTCCGCAACAACGCAATCGGCAACGGCATGCTGCCGGTGGCCCTCCGCGAGCCGGCGGTGGAAGTGATCCTCGACCGCTCCGAACGCGAAGACGGATATGCCATCGATGTGGACCTGCAGCGCTGCGAAGTTCGCGATGCGTTCGGACTCTGCGAACGCTTCGCCATCGATCCCGCATCACGCCAGCGCCTGCTCGACGGCACCGACGACATCGATCTGATTCTCCGTAACGAACATGACATCACCGCGTTCGAGCAACGCCGCGTCGACACGCTCACCTAGCACCATAGGCACCCAGGCACCTTAGGCACCCGTTTATGAAAATGAAAGGTTCGCACATCATCTGGAAGGTTCTCGCCGAACAGGGCGTGGACACCGTCTTCGGCTACCCCGGCGGCGCGATCCTGCCGGCCTATGATGCGCTCCTCGATCACCCGATTCGCCACGTCCTGGTGCGTCACGAACAGGGCGCAACGCACATGGCCGACGGCTACGCGCGCGCGAGCGGCAGGGTCGGCGTCGCGCTGGCCACATCCGGCCCGGGCGCCACGAACCTGGTCACCGGTATCGCAAACGCGATGATGGATTCGATTCCGCTGGTCTGCATCACGGGCCAGGTGCCGGCGGCGCTGATCGGATCGGATGCGTTCCAGGAGACCGATGTCACCGGCATCACGCTGACGATCACCAAGCACAACTTCCTCGTCACGACCGCCGCCGACATCGCGCCGACGTTGC
>CAZBYY010000584.1:0-1131 GCA_964495855.1 uncultured Acidobacterium sp.
TGATCTTCGTCGCGCTCGGCTGGACGGGTGATGCCTATGCGCCGGTCGCGATTGCCGTCGGCGCCATCGTCTGCATCTGCGCGGCGAATTCCGGCAACACCTCGCAGGACCTGAAGACCGGCTACCTGGTCGGCGCGACCCCCATCTACCAGCAGATGGGCCTCGCCATCGGTGTCGTGACCTCGTCGCTGATCATCGGCATGACGGTGCTCTACATGCATCAGGTGTTCGGCATCGGATCGGCCGCGGTGGCGGCGCCGCAAGCGACGTTGATGGCGACGCTGATCAAGGGCTTGCTGTCGCAGAACCTGCCGTGGGGCCTCGTGCTCGTCGGCGTGTTCATCGCCGTGACGCTGGAACTCTGCGGCGTGCATTCGCTGTCGTTCGCGGTCGGCGCCTACCTGCCGATTGCCACCACGGCCCCGATCTTCATCGGCGGACTCGTCCGCTGGTGGGTGGAGCGCAAGACCGGCGAGACGGCAGAGTCCGACCTCAGCGCGGGCACGCTGTTCAGTTCGGGTCTCATTGCGGGCGGATCGCTCGCCGGCATCCTGTTCGCCGTGCTGGTCGGGCTCGAGCAGCGCGGCATCGGCATCCTGCCGGCCGCCCAGTCGATCGGCAATGCGATGCCGTTCCTCAGGGAAGGCAACGTCGGCCAGATCGCCGGCGCCGCGATGTTCTTCGTCCTGGCCGTGATCCTCACCAGGTTCGCGCAACGCAAGGTGTAACAGGGGATTGATGATTGAAGATTGCTTGATTCCTTGATTGTTGGGTGATTGCCAATTGGCGATTGCGGCATTAATTCGGAGATTGGCAATGCCCCAATCGCCCAACAATCGTCGATCAAGGATTCACCCACTCCTCATTGCCGCAGGCGTCGCACTGTGTGCGACGGTCATCACCCAGGCCCAGCCGCAACCGCGGCGCGCGACGACGATCGCGGCGATTCGCGCCTTCCCGGGTTTCTATCACCAACAGATCGTGTTCGTTGTCGGCGACATCAAGGGACCCGAAGAGCGCGCGACCATTTCCAACGAAGAGGGTTCGCTGCGCATCGTCGCCCGCGAGGCTCGCGAAGGCCGCTTTGAAGCGCGCGGCCAGCTGCTCGACATCGGCCGCATGTCGCAGGAC
>CAZBYY010000585.1:0-1124 GCA_964495855.1 uncultured Acidobacterium sp.
GCGCCGGTTTTCGCGACGATCATGAGCTCTGTGGATTTCGACCCGCGCTATGCGCCGTTCGCCACGGGCTATTACCGCGATTTCCTCTCCGACCCGAAACTCGTCCTGCCGCGCACCAAGCCCGGCACGATCACCTTGCCGGACGATCGATTCACCGAGCTGCTCGTCAACGCGGGACGCAGCCTCAAGTCCGGCGGCTTCAAGAAGATCTGGTTCATCGGCGAGTCCGGCGGCAACCGCACCGGCATGCGCAACGCCGCCGAGCGCCTGAACAAGATGTGGAACGGCGCGGCGACCGCCTACTGGGTGGACGACTACTACACCAAGGCCCACGCGCAGCAGAACACGATGATGGCGAAGCTGCTCAAGGTCGGTGAGAACGAAGTCGGCAACCACGCCAACATCCTCGACACCTCCGAACTGCTGTTCGTCAATCCGAAGCACGTGCGCCGCGAACGGTTGACCGGCAACGATTATCCGAACAACGGCGTGCAGGGAGGCAACCAGAGCAAGGCCACGCCCGAGATCGGCAAGCAGCTGCTGCAGGTGAAGCTCGACCTCGCGATGGCGCAGATCAAGCGCATGAACGACGGTAGCGAGCCGCCCGTGCCGGCGACGCCAGCGGGTCCTGAGGGCGGCGGCGGTCGCGGTGGTCCCGGTGGACGCGGTGGTGCGGCCGCGGCGCAGCAGCCTCGCGCGTCACTCGAGCCGACGATGAATACGGCACCCGCGGGGATGACGCCGACCAAGGCACCCGACACCGTGTTCATCGACGAACTCACGTGGGAAGAGACGCGCGATGCGATGAAGGCCGGCAAGACCGTGTTCATCGTCCCGACGGGCGGCACCGAGAAGAACGGCTACCAGATGGTGATCGGCAAGCACAACTTCATCGTGCGCCACACCGCCGATCAGATCGCGCGCCGCCTGAAGAACGCGCTCGTCGCGCCGGTGCTGCAGTATGTGCCCGAGGGCGATCCCGATCGCCAGAACGCCGGCGCCATTTCGGTGCCGTCGCCCGCGTACGACATGATCCTCGACGCCGCCGCCCGGAGCCTGAAGGTGCACGGCGCCACCGACATCCTGTTCATTGGCGACAGCGGACCAAACCAGCAAGGCATGCG
>CAZBYY010000586.1:0-1122 GCA_964495855.1 uncultured Acidobacterium sp.
AACAGGGCCGCTTGAAGACGTGGGTGGGCGTTGGCGGCAGTCCGGAATCAGTGGTGCGCGCGGCGCGCTACGGCTTCCCGCTGACGCTCGCGATCATCGGCGGCAGCCCGTCGCGCTTCAAGCCGTACGTCGACCTGTATCGGCAGGCGCTCGAACGATTCGGGCATGCACCGCAGCCGATCGCCGTGCACTCGCCGGGTCATGTGGCGGAGACGGACGAACAAGCCAAGGACGACCTGTGGCCGCACTACGAGGCGATGATGAATCGCATCGGCGCCGAGCGCGGCTGGCAGCCGGCCTCGCGCGCGCACTTCGAAAGCGAAGCCGCGCACGGCGCGCTGTGTGTCGGATCGCCCGAGACGGTCGCGAACAAGATCATCGCGACGGTGAAAGCGCTCGGCCTCTCGCGATTCGATGTCAAATACAGCAGCGGCACGCTGTCGCACGACAAGATGATGAAGAGCATCGAGCTGATCGGGCGGCACGTCGCCCCGCGCGTCAAGGAGGCAGTCGCTTGAAGGCCTGCTGGCCTGATCGCCTGAGGGCCCGTTGATCATTTACGGCATCAACCCCGTCGCCGAGGCGATCCGTGCCGGCCGCGCCAAGGAAATCTGGGTCGCGCAGCGCGCCGACGATCGTCTGCAGAAGCTGCTCGATGAAGCGGCGCAGCACAGCGTGCGCGTGCGGTACGTCACGCGCGACGAGCTCGATCACGCATCGAAACGCGGCGCGCACCAGGGCGTGGTCGCGGAGGTCGAGAGGCGCACGGAATCCACGCTGGAGGATCTGGCCGACCAGAAAAACGGGCCGCCGCTGATCGTCGTGCTCGACGAGGTCGAAGATCCGCAGAACGTCGGCGCGATCCTTCGCAGCGTCGATGCCTGCGGCGCCTCGGGAGTCGTCCGCCAGACCCGGCGCGCCGCCTCGCTCGAAGGCGCGGCGGCGAAAGCCTCGGCCGGGGCGGTCAACTATGTGCCCGTCGCCGATGTCGTGAACATCGCCCGATCGCTGGAAGACCTGAAAAAAGCCGGCGTCTGGACGGTAGGACTCGACGCCGACGCCAAAATGGCCTACTATGAATGGGATCTCACCCTTCCAACAGCGATCGTCGTAGGCGCTGAG
>CAZBYY010000587.1:0-1120 GCA_964495855.1 uncultured Acidobacterium sp.
CGTACAGAATCATGCTGTGGCTGCAATCGAGCATCAGCACCGTGGCGCACGAGCTCTGATATTCGCCCTGCGCGACCATCAAGTCCGGATAGTCGATCTCGACGCCCGATGCATTGATGGCCTGAGGGCCTGATGGCCCGTTGGCCTGCCGTGCGACGGCGTTCAGGATCGTGGCCGTGGCATCGATATTCATCGTGTCGCCGAACTCGTACGGTTTCGGCGCGCCGCTGGTCTCGATGCCGGTCGACAGGTCGCGCGTGTCGTGGCGTCCGGCGCTGCTGTGCCCGGCCGACCCAAGCAAGTCGCGCAGCGCGCGGTAACCCAGGAAGTCGAGTGCCTTGTCGGTGACCTCGAACTTGACCTCGCCGGGGTCGCCCTCGCCGCCGCCGCCCATCGCGCGGCGGGCCTTTTCAGGTTCGAGGTCGGGCGGGGTGGTGATGTAGCCGCTCTCTTTCATCCGCTCGATGATCTGTTCGATCAGCTGCTCGAGCTGGTTGCGGGTCTCTTCCTCGTTGCCGTCGGCGGCATCATCGAACAGCTGTTCGAGCAGGTCGTCGGGCAGCACACCGCCGTTCAGCAGCGCCTCGAGGATCGCATCGTGCAGTGCCTGCATCGTGCGGTCGCTGTCGTCATCGGTATCGCGCGGATTGCCGAACCCGCTCGACATCAACAGGTCGGACAACTTCGACATGAGCTCGTCCATGTCGAGCTCATCGAGCAGGTTGGGCACGTACTTGCCGTATTTGTATTTCACCGTGTCCCTGATCCCTAGTCCCTGATCCCTAATCCCTAATCAGTTGTAGTACTTCTTCTTCCTTCGGCTCAGGTCGTCCAGCAGGTTCTCATCGTCGTCTTCGGTGAGCATCGTCGTCCGCGAGGCCGGCTGCGAGCGACGAACCGGTTCGGCGCCGTGGTAGCCGCGATCCTCGGTGCGGCTGATCTTCTTCTGCGAATACAGCCCTTCGAGCAGGAAGTCGATCGCCGATGCGATCGCCGGGGCCGGGGCATCGGCGCCGACGCCGGATCGCACGGTGGCCAGTTCGGTGAGGCCCTGGACGGCCGACGCTTCGCGCAGCAGCGTGTGCGCGTCGGTCGTGTCCGACAGGCTCAGCGAGCCGCC
>CAZBYY010000588.1:0-1114 GCA_964495855.1 uncultured Acidobacterium sp.
CATCAGAGTCTCGAATCCCTCACGGCCCTTCCTCAGGTCGAGCGCGTGTTGCGGAACGCATTCCAGTAGAGATGCAGGCGAATCGAGAACGCCGGGATCTGCCCGGGATTTCTCCAGGTGATCACCTCCCGCCCCGTGATCGTGCGGGCGGCCGGATCGAGCCTGACGTCGATGTCGTAGCTTGCCGTCTTCGCCGGCGCGGTCCGCGGCGCGGCCGCCGGCGTGTCCAACCGCCCCTGGGCGGCGAGGTCGGACGCAGGACTGTGCAACGCGATGGCCACGAGCGCCGCAAGAACGGCCGATCCCGTTCGCACGTGTCGGCGGAGTCGTCTGCTGTCTGCCACGAGCGTTCATCGTAACCCGTCTCGCCCGTATATAATCCTTCCTTCGTATGGCAATCAGAGTCTTGATGTACGGCCTCGGGCCGATTGGTGCGTCGGTCGCGCGCCAGCTGGCGACACGTAAGGGCTTTCAAATCGTCGGCGCGGTGGATATCGATCACGCCAAGGTCGGCCTCGATCTGGGCGAGGTGATCGGCCTCGGCAAGAAGATGCGCATTCGCATCACCAACGATCCGGTCGGCGCGATCAAGGCCGGCAAGCCTGACGTGGCGGTGCTCTGCACCAGTTCGTCACTCAAGAAGGTGATGCCGCAGATCGAGACCGTGCTCAAGAAGAAGGTCGCGATCGTTTCGACCACCGAGGAGCTGTCGTACCCGGTGGGCAAGAATCGCGCACTCGCGAAGCAGATCGACGCGCTCGCCAAGAAGGCGAAGGTCGCCGTCGTCGGCACCGGCGTGAATCCGGGCTTCGCGATGGATGCGTTGCCGATCACCCTCACCGGCATCTGCGAACGCGTCGATTCGATCCGCGTCGATCGCATTCAGGACGCGCGCTCGCGGCGCCTTCCGTTCCAGCAGAAGATCGGCTCCGGCCTCACCCGGGAGCAGTTTGCGCAGAAGGTCAAGGACGGCAGCGTCCGTCACGTCGGCCTCGCCGAGAGCGTGACGATGATTGCGGATGCGATGGGGTGGAAGCTCGACAAGGTCACCGACGAGATCCAGCCCAAGATCGCCGAGCAGGCGGTCGAAAGCGATCTCATCGCCGTCGATCCC
>CAZBYY010000589.1:0-1113 GCA_964495855.1 uncultured Acidobacterium sp.
GCATTGAGGTCGACGCCGATGCCGGTGATGCCGGATTGCCGCAGCAGATCGAGGAACTCGCCACGGCCGCAGCCGATGTCGATGACGTTGGATTGGCCGGCGAAATACGGGACGTATTTCTGGAGCCGCGCGCGGATGATGTCCTCGCTGCCGCGGAATCGATCCTCGAACCCGACGTAGGCGGCAGACGCGGACGTCACCGGCGATGCAGGCGACGATGGGCCCGACGCTGGCGAAGGGGCCAGCGACGCGCGCTCGACCTCGCGCCGGGCCAGCATCGCGGTGCGTTGTGCGACATCGGTCACCGAACGCAGCTGCGCGATCGCATCGTCGATTTCGCGGTAGTGCGTGTCGGCCAGCGGCGTGATCGTCTGCAGAAACTGGACGACGCGGGATTCGAAGGTGACAAGCCCCTCGAGTGCGTCGCGAAGCGCCGGCATCGCCTGCGCAATGGCCTGATGCGCGTCGCGGTGCGCGCCGGCATTGCGGCTCAGGTGCTCCACCACGGCGGCATTGAACGCGAGTTGCCGCTCAAACACGGGCCCGAGCGCCCGCCACACCATGCCGAACATGCGTGCGCCCCAGCCATCCGGCTGCGGCGGCGCACTCTTGTCGAAGATGGCCCAGCTGTCGTTGATCGTCGGCAGCAGCGTTTCGTCGTACGCCGGCGGCGACGGCGGAAGCGCGGGTGCAGACTGGATGGCGCGATCGAGTGCCGTCAGCGCCTCGTTGTAGCGGCGGTGCGCTTCAGCACGCTCAGCAAGGAGACGGCTCAGCAACCCGGCGTGATCCGCCGGCGTCGAAGGATCGCTCATCGATGTCTGGACGATAACACGTCAGGGAAACGTTATCCACGCGGCCAGCAGCCGCACGTCGCGGTTGCCCGGATCGCGCTCGGACGGGCGGAAGCCCGGGCCTGATCGAATGCTCAGCCGCCAGACGCCCGACGCTGAAGACGGAAGTGTGACGGTCTGGTGCTGTCCCGACGCGAGCGACAGCGATTGCCGCCAGTCACCCACCGACAGGTCGATGGTCGTGTCTGCACCACCGGCCGTCACCGCGATCGGCAGTCCCTCGCGTCGCGCCTGATCCGCCGCGATGACCACGTCGACG
>CAZBYY010000590.1:0-1102 GCA_964495855.1 uncultured Acidobacterium sp.
GCATCCAGTTCCGGCTTCTGGATTTCCTGGATGTTGATGAAGACCTCGCGGTTGGTCCGCTTCTGGATCTCCTGCTTGAGTTTGTCGACTTCCTGCCCCTTGCGGCCGATGATGATGCCCGGGCGCGAGGTGTGGATGTTGATCTTCAAGTTGCGCGCGGCGCGCTCGATCTCGATCTGCGAGACGCCGGCATGCTGGAAGCGCTTCTTCAGGTCCTTCTTGAGCGCCAGGTCCTCGTGGAGCAGGTTCGCGTAGTCCTTGTTGGCGAACCAGCGTGACTTCCACGTCTTGTTGAACCCGATGCGGAACCCGTAGGGGTGAACTTTCTGACCCACGACTACTCCTTGGCCTCAGCCGGCTTCTTGGAGCCGCGCTTCTTCGGCTCTGTTTTCTGGCTCGCTTCCGGCGCGCCCACTGCCTTGATCACCTGCGGACGCTCCGTCACTTCAACAGTGAGGTGCGTCGTGCGCTTGACGATGCGAAATGCGCGGCCCATCGGGGCGGGACGCACGCGCTTTTGCGAAGGGCCGTTGTTGGCGTGGCACTTCGACACATACAACCGCGCCACGTCGCCGCCGAATGCGTCCTGCTGCTGCGCGTTCGCCACCGCGGAGCGCAGCACCTTGGCGACGTCGCGCGCCACCGACTTGCGCGAAAACTGCAGCGCCGACAACGCGTGGTTGACGTTCTTGCCGCGAATCAGGTCCAGCACCAGACCGGCCTTCTGGGCCGAGGTGCGCACGTACTTGGCCGTAGCCTCTGCACGAACCATGGCTTAGCCCTTTCCTCCCGCCGCCGGTGCGCCCGCCGGGGCAGACGACGCCGCCTTGTCCGACTTCGCCGAGTGGCCCTTGAACTGCCGCGTCGGCGAGAACTCGCCGAGCTTGTGGCCAACCATGTTCTCGGTGAGATACACGGGGACGAACTTCTTGCCGTTGTGCACCGCGAGCGTGTGGCCGACCATTTCCGGCACCACCGTCGAGCGGCGCGACCAGGTCTTGACGACCTTCTTCTCGTTCGCCTTGTTCATCGCCTCGACCTTCTCGAGGAGATGCGTGTCGACGAACGGTCCCTTTTTCAGTGATCTGCTCATTTACTTTCT
>CAZBYY010000591.1:0-1077 GCA_964495855.1 uncultured Acidobacterium sp.
CGCCCGTCAGTGATGGCGGGCGTGGATTGAAACGAGCAGCTCGCCCAGTGGGAAGGGGAGAAGCTCACGCAGGAGCGGGCCGCGGCCGTCTCCGGCGTGGCCCGGGTCCACTGGCTCTCCGAACTGCCGGCCATCCTCCACGCCCTGCTCTGCGAGTGCGAGTCGGTTTGGCTCAACCTCAACGAGCACGAGCGGGCGGCGCACGAGGTGGAGGACCGCGACCTGCGGCTGACCCGGCAGTTGATCGCCCGGTATCCCCTGCACCGCTACGAGCGGCTGGCGCCCGTGCTGCGGCGGCTGCGGGCCGTGAAGAGCCCACCGGAGGTCGACCTGATCCGCCGCGCCGTCGACATCACCGACGCCGCCATTTCAACCAGGTCCTCGTGATCGAGCTGCTTCTCGGTGGACACCGGTTCGAGATGGCCGTAGATGCGCGCCATGGGAAAGCTGCCGACCTTGAGGTGCAGGTCGGAGGCGCCCTTCTGAACCGCCGCGGCGAGGAGGTCGTTGATGTTCATACCGCTACCAGTCATCGGCGTGCCGCTGGTTCTGCCGTAGCCGCTGCCGCCACCGGCGTGAGCCAGCCGTGCGTGTCCGGATGATCGCCTCGCAGGATCGCAAAAAATCGCTGCTGTAACGCTTCTGTAATCGGTCCGCGTCTTCCGTTACCAACCTGGATCTTGTCGAACGAACGCACCGGCGTGATTTCAACAGCCGTGCCACAGAAGAACGCCTCGTCGGCGAGATACAGGAACTCGCGCGGGATGGCGGTTTCGCGCACGTCGAAGCCGAGGTCCTTGGCCAGCGCAAACACAGTGTCGCGCGTGATGCCTTGCAGGATGGACGAGCCAAGGGACGGCGTGTAGATCACGTTGTCGCGCACCAGGAACAGGTTCTGGCCGCTGCCTTCGCTCAGCAGGCCGCTTTCATCGAGCGCGACCGCATCGGCATAGCCGTCGAGCATCGCCTGCATCTTGATCAGCGCGGAGTTGGCGTAGTTGGCGGCGCCTTTGGCCATCGCCGGCAGCGTATTCGGTGCGAGGCGTGTCCACGAGCTGACGCCGACGTCGATGCCTT
>CAZBYY010000592.1:0-1059 GCA_964495855.1 uncultured Acidobacterium sp.
ATACATCGCCGCCATGTTGGCGAGCAGCGCCTGCGCCGTGCAGATGTTCGACGTCGCCTTCTCGCGGCGGATGTGCTGCTCGCGCGTTTGCAGCGACATGCGATACGCGCGGTGGCCGTGCGAATCGATCGACACGCCGATCACGCGGCCCGGCATGTGACGCACGAATTCCTGGCTGGTCGCGAAGAACGCGGCGTGCGGACCGCCGAACCCCAGCGGCACGCCGAAACGCTGCGAGTTGCCGAACACCACATCGGCGCCGGCCTCACCCGGAGGCGTGGCGAGCGCGAGCGCCAGCAGGTCGGTCGCGACCGCGACCTTCACGTTGGCGGCATGCGCCTTGTCGATGAACGGCTTGAGGTCGTCCAGGCGGCCGCGCTCGTCGGGATACTGCACGAGCACGCCGAAGACGTCGGCGCCATCGAGCTTCATCTGCTCGACGGGGCCGATCTGGAGCGTGATGCCAAGCGGTTCGGCGCGGCTCTGCAGCACGGCGATCGTGTGCGGGAACACGCGGTCGGACACGAGGAACGTGCCGCCGGCGATCCCGGACGCCGACGTGCTGGTGCCGAGCTTCTTCCCTTGCACGCGATGCAGCAGCGTCATCGCCTCGCCCGCCGCCGTCCCCTCATCGAGCAGCGACGCGTTTGCCACCGCCATCCCCGTCATCTCCGACACCATCGTCTGGAAATTGAGCAGCGACTCGAGGCGGCCCTGGGCGATTTCGGCTTGATACGGCGTGTAGGGCGTGTACCAGCCCGGATTTTCAAACACCATCCGGCGGATCACGCTTGGCGTCAGCGTGTCGTAGTAGCCGAGGCCGATGAAGCTGCGGAAGACCTTGTTCTTTTTCGCGATGGTCTTGAGGCGCGACAGATACGTGGATTCGCTTTCGGCCGGCGGCAGGTTCAGCGGCGCCTTGAGGCGGATGCTGGCGGGGATGGCTTCATCGATCAGCGCATCGAGCGATGCGGCGCCAACCTCCTTGAGCATCGCGGCAACGTCGTTGCCGCGCGGGCCGATGTGACGTGGAGCGAACGTATCGAGTGCGGGGAAAGG
>CAZBYY010000593.1:0-1059 GCA_964495855.1 uncultured Acidobacterium sp.
GAATCGCGCGATGGGCTTCTGTCTCTACAGCAACATCGCGGTCGGTGCCGCCTACGCGCGGTCTCGTGGATGCGCGCGCGTCGCGATCGTGGACTACGACGTGCATCACGGGAACGGCACCCAGTGGATTTTCTATGACGATCCGACGGTGCTGTTCGTGTCGTCACACCAGTACCCGTTCTATCCAGGCACAGGCGCCGCATCCGAGCGCGGGCGAGGCGCGGGACTCGGCTTCACGCTGAACCTCCCGCTTGACGCAGGGACGCAAGATCCCGAGATCGAGCGGCAGTATGAAGAACGCGTCATCCCGGCGCTTCGAGCGTTCAGGCCTGAGCTGTTGATGATCTCCGCTGGCTTTGACGCCCACGAACTCGATCCTCTTGGCCAGCTGCGGCTGACGACCAGCGGCATCGGCCGGCTGACGAAGATGCTGATCGACGCGGCCGACGAACTCTGTGACGGCCGGGTCGTGATCGTCACCGAGGGCGGCTACAGCCTCGAGGCGATCGAGTCGTGCCTCGGCGAAGTGATCCGCGTCGCCTCCTGAAGGCGGCCACGGTGGCCCGTACGCTATCCTTAATGGATTCCCGTGGCCGAATATCACCCTCAAGAATTAGACCGGAAATGGCAGGCCCACTGGGCCGAGACGCAGGCGTTCGAAGTCACCGAAGACTATTCGAAGCCAAAGTTTTACTGCCTCGAGATGTTCGCATACCCCTCCGGGCACGCGCATGTCGGGCACGTCCGCAACTACATCATCGGTGACGTCGTCGCGCGCCTGAAGCGGTTGCAGGGCTTCAACGTGCTGCATCCGTTTGGATGGGACGCGTTCGGGCTGCCCGCCGAGAATGCCGCGATCAAAAACGGCATCCACCCGGAAACGTCCACGCTGGCCAACATCGCCCACATGAAAGGGCAGTTGCAGCGGCTCGGCATCAGCTACGCGTGGGGACGCGAGCTGGCGACGTGCATGCCGGACTATTACCGCTGGAACCAGTGGTTGTTCACGCGGATGTACGAGCGCGGCCTGGCGTATCGCCGGCGTTCGACCGTGAACTG
>CAZBYY010000594.1:0-1059 GCA_964495855.1 uncultured Acidobacterium sp.
GGACGGTTCAAAGCGAAGGTCCGTTGGCACTTTTCGCCGCACGCCCTTTTTACGGATAGCTCACGTCATCCGAAGCCATCGGAATGTCGTAACGAAAAGGCGCCTCTGTTTCTGCGAGACCGACAAGCCCTTCTGGAGACGGCCTCTTTCACCGGGCGCGCCGTGACCAAACGGTCTGCACCGAGGAATTACGATGAATATGATTGTCAATAAGAGAGATTTGGCAGCTGGAGATGCCAGAATACGTCCGGCGCGCCAAGAGGCGGAAGAGGCGGTACGCACCTTGATTCGCTGGGCGGGCGACGACCCGAATCGCGAAGGCCTTATTGGAACGCCCGATCGTGTGGCTCGTGCCTACGAGGAGTTCTTCGCCGGCTACGCTGACGATCCAAATGAGACGCTGCTGCGGACCTTCGAGGAAATCGAGGGCTATGACGAGATGGTCATCCTGCGCGATATCCGAATCGAGTCCCATTGCGAGCACCATATGGTGCCGATCATCGGGCGAGCGCACGTCGCCTATCTCCCCGATAAGCGGGTCGTCGGTATCAGCAAGCTGGCCCGGGTGGTCGAGACCTATGCTCGTCGGTTGCAGATCCAAGAAAAATTGACGGCACAGATCGCGAATACGATCGATCAGGTCCTGCGGCCAAGGGGCGTAGCGGTGGTACTCGAAGCTGCGCATCAATGCATGACCACGCGCGGCGTGCATAAGGCCGGTGTCACCATGGTGACGAGCCGCATGCTTGGTGCGTTTCGTGATGGTAGCGAGACGCGACGTGAATTCCTTAGCATGATTGGCCGACCTTCCGCCTGAGCGTTCACGACGGTGCGATGGCTTGGCCGCCCTCACCATCCGTGGCGGGAATTGCTCCGCAGCCGTAAGACATCAGGAACTGTCGCCCCAACGGACTGATCGGCGGGGCAAAGCGCAGCGTAGTCCCGAGTGCTCTCTTCACCATATCCAGCATCATAGTGCCGTACCCCCGCCGCCGGAACGCCGGGCTTACGAACAAGTACTCGATCTCGCCCGACGCATCGTATCGGCAATATCCGATC
>CAZBYY010000595.1:0-1052 GCA_964495855.1 uncultured Acidobacterium sp.
ACGCAGGCATCGTTTGCGGATGGGAGACGGCGGGCGGAACCGCCGTGCGCGGTGCGGCCTGGCCCGCCAAGGCTGCCGCCGATATAGACCAGATTGCCAGGACGCCGAGCCAGGACCGTTTCACGCCCAGAAGTATAGGGCAGGCGGCGTCGGGTGGTACAGCGCTCCGGCCGGCACCTGAGGCGCCGGCACAGGGCACCTTACTTCTTCTTCGGCTTGTAAACGTGCGTCGCCTGGCCGAAGAACACTTCGGCCGATTCCATCACCGTCTCCGACAGCGTCGGATGCGGGTGGATCGTCAGCTTCACGTCCGATGCGGTCGCGCCCATCTCGATCGCGAGCACGCCTTCCGCGATCAGCTCGCCCGCGCCTGATCCCGCAAGTCCGACGCCGAGGATACGCTCGGTCTCCGGATCGATGATCAACTTCGTCATGCCGTCGACGCGATCGATGGCAATCGCGCGGCCCGATGCGGGCCACGGGAACTTCGCGACCTCGACCTTGATGCCCTGCTTCTCCGCCTCGGCTTCGGTGAGGCCCGCCCAGGCAATCTCCGGATCCGTAAAGACGACGGCGGGAATGGCCGCGGGCTCGAACACGGCCTTCTGCCCTTCGATCGCTTCGACCGCGACGCGAGCCTCGTGCGACGCCTTGTGCGCGAGCATCGGCTCGCCGGCGACGTCGCCGCTGGCGGAGATCGTCCGCCAGCCGGCCTACCTCGTCGCGCTCACGTCGTCGATGTTCGGCTATGGCGTCATGACGCTCGTGATGTCGGCTACGCCGCTCGCCATGCTCGCCTGCGGCTTCAAGTTCGGCGACAGCGCGACGGTGATCCAGGGGCACGCGATCGCGATGTTCCTGCCGTCGTTCTTCACAGGGCACCTGATCGCGCGTTTCGGCGTCTTGCCGATCATTGCGACCGGCGCGCTGATCCAGGTCGGCTGCTCGCTGGTCAATCTCGCCGGCATCGACTTCTGGAACTTCTTCATCGCCAACGTGCTGGTCGGGCTCGGCTGGAATTTCACCTTCGTTGGGGGCACCACGCTGCTGAC
>CAZBYY010000596.1:0-1037 GCA_964495855.1 uncultured Acidobacterium sp.
CGTGCTCGGAAATGATCACGTCCTGCGCCACGTCGACGAGACGACGCGTGAGGTAGCCCGAGTCCGCGGTCTTGAGCGCGGTGTCGGCGAGGCCCTTGCGCGCGCCGTGCGTCGAGATGAAGTACTCGAGCACCGAGAGGCCTTCGCGGAAGTTCGCGCGAATCGGCTGCTCGATGATTTCGCCCGACGGCTTCGCCATCAAGCCGCGCATGCCGGCGAGCTGGCGGATCTGCTGCTTCGAACCGCGCGCGCCGGAGTCGGCCATGATGTAGACGGGATTGAACTTGCCTTCCTTGTCCCGCTTCTCCATCTCGCCGAACATCGCGTCGGCGATCTTCTCGGTGACTTCCGACCACACGGCGATGATCTTGTTGTAGCGCTCGCCGTTGGTGATTGCGCCTTCGAGGTACTGCTGTTCGACCTTGACCACTTCGTCGCGGGCCGCTTCCGACAGCTTGGCCTTCTGCTCCGGGATGATCAGGTCCTGGATGCCGATCGACATGCCCGAACGGGTGGCGTAGGTGAAGCCCACCTGCTTGAGGTCGTCGAGCATCTTGACCGTGTTGTCGAGACCGGTCGTCAGGTAGCAGCGCTGCACGAGCTGCTGCAGGCCCTTCTTCTTCAACATGCCGTTCACGAACGGAATGTTGCCCGGCAGCGCGCTGTTGAGGATCACGCGGCCGACGGTCGTGTTGATGATCTTGTTTTCAACGTGCTGCACTTCTGCATGAAGCACGTCCTGGTCGTCACGCGACGCCGACATTTCCTGCAGATCGCCGGTGAAGCGCAGGCGGATCGGCGACAGCGTCTCGACTTCGCCCGCTTCGAGCGCCAGCAGCACGTCGTCTGCCGAGGCAAACGCGCGGCCTTCGCCCTTGGCACCCTGCTTGGCCTTGGTCAGGTAGTAGCAGCCAAGCACGACGTCCTGCGACGGCACCGCGACGGGCGTGCCGTTGCTGGGCGACAGGATGTTCTTCGACGACATCATCAGCGTCGAGGCTTCGATCTGCGCTTCCGGTGACAGCGGAATGTGGACC
>CAZBYY010000597.1:0-1027 GCA_964495855.1 uncultured Acidobacterium sp.
GCGTCTCCCGGTGAGCGGCAAGTCACACTCGTCCAGGATCTTCGGCGAGCCGTCCTTGGCGGCGTGGTCCATGATCACGACCACCCGCCTCGCGCCCGCGACGAGGTCCATCGCGCCGCCCATGCCCTTGACCATCTTGCCGGGGATCATCCAGTTGGCGAGGTTGCCTTCCTCGTCCACTTCGAGCGCGCCGAGCACGGTCACATCGATGTGCCCGCCGCGCACCATGGCGAACGAATCCGCGCTGCTGAAGTACGACGTGCCGGGCAGTTCGGTGACGGTTTCCTTGCCCGCGTTGATCAGGTCCGGATCGACCTCGGCCTCGGTTGGATACGGGCCGACGCCGAGCATGCCGTTTTCCGAATGGAGCGTGATCTCGATGCCGGGCGGAATGCAGTTGGCGACGAGCGTCGGCATGCCGATGCCCAGGTTGACGTAGTCGCCGTCGCGCAGGTCGCGCGCGATGCGGCGCACGATGCGATCGCGCTTATCCATGACGAGTGATCCGTTTCTCGATGCGCTTCTCGTAGGAGGCGCCCTGGATGATGTGCTTTACGTAGATGCCGGGCGTGTGAATGAGGTCGGCCTCGAGCGCGCCGGGTTCGACGAGCGCTTCGACTTCGGCGATGGTGTGCCTGGCGGCGGTGGCCATCACCGGGTTGAAGTTGCGCGCGGTCTTCCGATACACGAGGTTGCCCTTGCGATCGCCCTTCCACGCCTTCACCAGTGCGAAATCGGCGTGCAGCGGCGCTTCGAGGATGTACGTGCGGCCGTGGATGACGCGGCTCTCCTTGCCTTCGGCGATCAGCGTGCCGGCGCCGGTCGGCGTGAAGAAACCGCCGATGCCCGCGCCCGCGGCGCGCATCCGTTCTGAGAAGGTGCCCTGCGGCACGAGTTCGACTTCAATCTCCTTCTGGAGGAACTGCCGCTCGAACTCCTGGTTCTCGCCGACGTAGGTGGCGATCATCTTGCGGAGCTGCCGCGACTTGAGCAGCGGTCCGGCGCCGTAGGCGTCGATGCCGGCCTT